>CAIKRV010000036.1 GCA_903829945.1 uncultured bacterium
CTCGTGAAATAATGGCAAGCACACAATACTCTAATACTCCTTTGCGCATCTGAGCTATGGCATTATCTAATTTCATGATACAAAGATATAACAATTATAGTACCATGCAATACATAGTACTATAATTTTTATAAATATTTTTTAAATAATTGATATACAGTTAAATAATTTTTATAAAAATTTCTAGTAGGTGTTAATTTACACGAATTTTTGTCCAAAAGCAACTTTAAGATGGCAAGATCGGGCAATAAAAAAGGTGCTAATTTCTTGAATTAGCACCTTTTTTATAAATTTTATACTTGTTTAGAACTTCCAGCCCATGGTTAAAATTCCAATACTTCTGACATCCTTAATAGTAGCATTATTTTCACTGGCAGGCGCATAAGGTGCATATACATATGTACTATTATAAACCTGATAGGCAAAATCCATAAAGAAACTTCCAGGATGATAACCTATACCCAAGGAATACATAAATACGCTTTTATCATTGGCTCCGGTGTTTGCGGAATCTTTATATTTAGCACTATAAGGAGAACTGTAAAAACCAAGTCCTGCACGCAAGGCCCATACATCAAAGCGATATTCTCCGCCTATACGTATATTATTTCCACTGCTAAGAAAATTTTGTACGTCTTGTTTTACCAAGCTTGATCCCGGATAAGTAGTAGTAATCCTGGCACTGGTATAATCAACGTATTCATAATCTAAATTAATAAATCCATTTTTACCGGCAATAAATGCACCGCTAAGCGTATATCTGAAAGGAGTGACAATGGAATAATCAAAGGAGCCTTGAGGGGAACTATAACTATAAGCACTTGGGGTGTATATTTTTATATCTGTTGATAAGGTATACGTATAATCATCACTCATGGAATAGAAACTTGGTAGTTGAATGGAAGCACCCACACGGAAATAATCATTTAAACGAATGATGGCACCAAAATTTGCAGTTATACCGATACCCGTTGTATTGACAACCTCATTTAATCCAATACTTTGTACTGTATCGGCAGAACTTATATGTGTTTCTGTATAATTTCTAATGGAATGAAAACCAATAGTTGGGAATGCTAAGGTAGCGCCTACATATACTCGGTTGGAATAATTTCCGCCAAATGTTAAACAAATATCATTCATAGAACCTCTGGTGGAAATTTCATCTCTTTGAATGGTTCCTTTGGCACGTTCTACACTTCCATACGTAAGTGAATCATTACTCACCGGGCCAATTAAGCCATTGTGAATGGCTAAATATGGATAAGAAAATTGTTGACCTTCCCAACTTCCCGGGGTATAACCATATGCCTGGTTAGCAAAATAATCGGCTATACTGCTTTTGGTGTTTTGCCCTTGCAAGGTTACATGGCTTTGGAATGAATTACTTCTATTGAAGCCAATGCCAAAATTAAAAGCAACCCATCCATCCTTAGGTACATTATTATTATCATCATATCTTAGGTTGGCAATAATTACAGATAAGTTACCCACGTTGAGGTTATACTTATCATCTTCGTTATCGTTGTTTAAATAATTAGCCGTTGCCGTAGGTTTTTCTAAACCAAAGCCAAAGCTAAATTCATTTTTTCGATATAAACCAATACCTGCAGGATTGATACTCATGCTCATCGGGTCAGCACCAAAGGCACCGATCGAATTACCTACTCCAACTGAGCGAGCATCACCTTGGTAAAATTTTTGAGAATATCTTAATAAATCCTCAAAGGTTTGAGCGGACATACCTTGGGCACCGAGCATTGCTAAAATGCTCATAATTAATAACTTTCTACTCATAATTTTAATTTTTAGCGTCTGGAACCTCTGCTTCCTGAACTAGAACCTCCACCACCGCCGCCTGAGGGTCTGCTATAACCTCCTCCATTAAATCCACCATTACTTCTTGGTTGAGAGTAAGTTGGAGTTTTTGGAGCAGTATATTGTGGTTGAGAATAACTAGGTGTGCTTGGTGCACTTGGTTGATAGGTTCTTGGATTATCGTAAGTTCTTTGTGTGTTAGAATTATTTTCTTTGTAATTGGCTCCACTACCATTGTTTGTTTCAGCAGGGCGACCATAATTGGTAGCCGGTTGATTATTATTAGTAGCGGGGGTACCATTGGTAGTTCCGGAATAAGTCCTGCTTCCATTGTAATTCTGCTGATTTCCTACCGGAGTATTATTGGAATTACCATAAGTTGGAGTACTTCTTGGATCAGAAGGATTAGTATAAGTAGGAGCATTTTCCACAGCACGTTTTATTTGAATGGGTCTGCGACTAACGGGTGTATTGCTAAAATGGCTACCGGTTCCGCCGGTACTGCCACGGGCTCCATAATAGGTATTACTACTTCCGGTGGTACTGGTACCACTGCCATAAGAACCTCCACCGGTGCCATAATATGGATTGCTATTGTATCCGCCATATGGCTCATATAGGGAGTAGTGATAATATGGTGACATATAATACGGTGAGTAATATGGGGAATAAAAGGACCCATAACTTGGATAAAAGAACGGATCATACATATAAGGATTGTACATTCCGTAACCGTAGCCATAATTCATACCGAAACTGAAATTACTGCAGGAACCATACATACTCGGATTATACATTGGATTGGAATATCCATAACCCATGCCCGGCGTATTATACATATAGCTGTTTCTGTTATATCCATAGTTGTTGTACGGACTAGAGCCGCCACCACTGTAGGAATTATCGTAATAATAATTATTCGGGTCATTATTAGGATAGTTATTACCTTGATTTGGGATATTATTTGGAGCAGAATAACTATTCTGAGCGTTTGGGTAATTGTTTTGTGCCGGAGCCGGGCTTACCGCAGCTTTGGACTTGCGAGATGCCGGTTTTTCATCCGCTGAGGAATAATATCCATCATCAGTATTGGCAGTGGAAGACTGCATATTCTTGCTATTGGAACAAGAAACTAAGAGCACTGTAAGGAATATACTTCCTATGAGGTTCCTATATATTTTCATTTTGCTTGAGTATTTCATATACCTGATAACAATTAATGTCTAATTTTGCTTCTCTAATTAATAACTTAGATACAAAAAGCATTCCAAAGTTAAATATAATTTTTAAATGGCCGACAAAATAACTTCAAGAGAAAAAGATTATTCAGAATGGTACAATGATATTGTAAAGCATGCGGGCTTGGCAGAACATTCAGCGGTAAAGGGTTGCATGGTAATTAAGCCCTATGGATATGCTATTTGGGAATTTATGCAAGCTGAGTTGGATCGTAAATTTAAGGAAACAGGTCACGTTAATGCTTACTTTCCATTATTTGTCCCTAAGAGTTTTTTAAGCAAAGAAGCAGCTCACGTAGAGGGCTTTGCGAAGGAATGTGCGGTTGTAACACATTATAGATTAAAGACTTCCGATGACGGAAAGGAAGTAATTGTAGATCCGGAAGCCAAGCTGGAAGAAGAACTTATTATCCGTCCAACCTCTGAAACCATCATTTGGAATACTTATCGTAATTGGATTCAATCCTATCGGGATTTACCTTTGCTAATTAACCAATGGGCAAATGTAGTCCGTTGGGAAATGCGGACCCGACTTTTTCTTAGAACCACTGAATTTTTATGGCAAGAAGGCCATACGGCTCATGCCAGCGAGGAAGAAGCCTTGGCAGAAACTCGTCAAATGTTGGAAGTTTATGCAGAATTTGCCGAAAAATATCTTGGTATTCCGGTCATTAAAGGCATAAAAACGGCAAATGAGCGTTTTGCCGGTGCAGTTGAAACCTTTTGCATTGAAGCCATGATGCAAGATGGAAAAGCATTGCAAGCAGGAACTTCTCACTTTTTAGGTCAAAACTTCGCTAAAGCATTTGATGTTACTTTTTTGGACAAATCGAATAAACCGGAATATGTTTGGGCGACCTCTTGGGGTGTTTCTACTCGTTTAATCGGAGCGCTAATTATGGCTCATTCCGATGATGACGGATTGGTATTGCCTCCCAAACTTGCACCTGTTCAAGTGGTCATAGTTCCGATTTATAAACGACAAGAAGAATTGGAGGCCATTGGTGCCAAAGTGGCTCCATTAGTACAAGCCCTAAAATCCAAAGGAATTCGGGCTAAATTTGATAATGATGACGCTAAAAAACCGGGTTGGAAATTTGCAGAACATGAATTGAAAGGGGTGCCTTTACGTATTGCTATTGGCCCTCGCGATATGGAAAATGGTACCGCTGAAATTGCCTTCCGTGATACGAAAGCAAAACAATCCATTACCTTTGCTGAATTGGAAAATGAAATTCCTAAAATTCTAGATCAAATTCAGGAAGGAATTTACCTAAAGGCATTACGCTTTCGAGAAGAAAATACACACTATGTAAATTCTTATGAAGAATTTAAAAAAGTGTTGGACGAAAAAAGCGGTTTCATTTTTGCGCATTGGGATGGAACTTCTGAAACGGAGGAGAAAATTAAGGAAGAAACCAAAGCAACCATACGTTGCATTCCATTGGATAATCCGCAGGAAGACGGTATTTGTATTTACAGCGGAAAGCCAAGTAAACAACGCGTCATTTTTGCAAGAGCATATTAATTTTTGAATGGTCATAAACTACTAAATACTTTAGATTGTATGGACGAAAAAAATAATGAAATTGTAAATGCACTTGGGCTGAAGGCAGGCACCAAGCAATTTATTTTTCGTAAAACACAAAATGTGTTTGACGAATTTAAGAAGCAAATAAATGCAGTAATTTCTGATATTTCAGGTCCAATACGAAATATTGATAAAAACATCGAATTATCCTACCGTGAAAAAGGAGATTTTGAAGCTGAACTAAAATTTTCAGGAGACACATTGGTGTTTATGATGCATACCAATATTTTTAATTTTCCTCCTGATCATGCCATGTATAAAACGGATTATGTTCGTCAGGATATTATGCGTTCGTATTGCGGAATGATTTTAATTTATAATTTTCTATCTGATTCTATAAAGTATAACCGTTTAAATGATATGGGTTATCTTACTGCCCGAGTATTTATTAATAAAGACGGACATTTTTTTATACAAGGTAAAAGGCAATTTTCATTT
This sequence comes from uncultured bacterium, assembly GCA_903829945.1. Taxonomy (GTDB): domain Bacteria; phylum Bacteroidota; class Bacteroidia; order CAILMK01; family CAILMK01; genus CAILMK01. The sequence continues at coordinate 5,086 of CAIKRV010000036.1, forward strand.
TTATATAATGATTTCTCCGAGTTTGAAATTAATCCCGAAGCCATAAAATTAATTGTGCAAACTGCTATTTTGCATAGCATAGATTTTGATTTGTTTGTGCCTCCATTTGATAATGTAAAAGAGATTTCCTTAATAGAAAAAGTAGCATTGGAAGGAAATGCTTCCATAAAAACAGGAAAGAGATTAGGGTTTAATTATATTGATGATATTGCGCAATAATTTTATTTCCTGAGGTATTGCAAAAAGCTGAAATCAAATTTATTTTTTTCATCGGCTGAATGGGATTCATTTTTAATACAATCCCACGCTGATAAATCAAATTTCGGAAAAAAAGTATCAGCTTCAAAAATACCTTCTACTTTAGTGAGGTATAATTTTCCTGCAAGCGGAAAAGCCTGGGTAAATATTTCTGCACCTCCAATAATAAACAATTCATTTTCTCCCAATTGTTCGGCGTATGAAATCCCCGAAGCAATGGAGTTTTTTACCACAATTCCTTCGGCATAAAAATTTTGTTGGCTGCTTAAAACAATATTTGTCCGGAAGGGCAATGGAGATTTTAAGGATTCAAAAGTTTTCCTGCCCATCAATATGCAATGTCCTTTGGTAGTTTCCTTAAACATTTTAAAATCTGCGGGTAAATGCCAGGGTAGTGCATTGTCCTTACCCATTCCCATATTTTGATCTACTGCTACAATAAATGAAATCAACATATTTTAAATGGCAACAGGCGCTTTAATGGAAGGGTAGGGATCGTAATTTTCGAGTTTGAAATCTTCAAATTTAAAATCAAAAATACTTTTAACTTCAGGATTTATAATCATATTTGGTAAGGCCCTTGGCGTCCTTTCCAATTGTAAATTTACTTGCTCAATATGATTGCTATATATATGTGCATCACCAAAGGTATGTACAAACTCACCGGCTTTAAGTCCGCTTACTTGCGCAATCATCATCGTAAATAATGCATAAGATGCAATATTAAACGGCACTCCTAAAAACAAATCGGCACTACGTTGATATAATTGACAGGATAATTTACCATCAGCAACATAAAACTGAAATAAACAATGGCAAGGCGCTAAAGCCATTTGATTTAAATCAGATACGTTCCAAGCAGAAATAATCATCCTTCTTGAATCCGGATTTTTTAATATGGTATCCATCAGGATTTGCAATTGGTCGTAAGTTTCACCGTTTGCACCAGCCCAGGAACGCCATTGTTTTCCATAGACGGGTCCTAGGTCACCTTCTGCATTGGCCCATTCGTCCCAAATACTTACACCATTATCTTTTAGGTATTTAATATTAGTTTCACCTTTTATAAACCATAATAATTCATGAATTATTGATTTGAGATGCACTTTTTTGGTCGTCACCAAAGGGAAACCTTCTTCTAAATTGAAACGTAATTGCGGTCCAAAAATACTAATGGTACCGGTACCGGTTCTATCCGTTTTTGGGGTTCCTTCTTGCAGTACTTTTTTAAGTAGGGAAAGATAATTTTCCATGTTACAAAGTTAAGATAAATTCAGATGGTACTTAATCCTTCTTAGTATTTGAAATAAACATGCAAAATAATAAATAGGTAAAATTTAACGAAAAATTACTTTTTTGTTTATTTCTAATAAGGAATCATTATATTTGCACTTCCAACAAGTTTTCAATTCAAACGAAAATATTCCCTTAATGGCTGAAGTAATTAAAATGCCACGTATGAGTGATACGATGACCGAAGGTGTTATCGTTTCGTGGCTTAAAAAAGAAGGTGACGCCGTAAAATCCGGTGATGTATTGGCAGAAGTGGAAACCGATAAGGCAACCATGGAGTTAGAAAGTTATACCGATGGTGTATTGCTTCATATTGGTGTCAGTGCAGGTAGCTCTGTATCAGTTGATGGCGTAATTGCTGTCATCGGAAAAGCAGGTGAGGATTGGAATGCAGCCCTTGCTGCCAGCAATACTGCCGCTCCAAAGGCAGCTTCCGCTGCGCCCGGTACTGCCAGTCCTACAGCACAAACTACTGTGCCTCAGCCTAGCGCATATACAGAAGCAAGCGATTCACATATTAAAGCGTCTCCATTAGCTAAAAAAATTGCAGCTGATAAAGGCTTAGATATAAATACAATAACCGGTTCAGGTGATCAAGGGCGCATTGTTAAGCGCGATATTGAAAGTTATGTTCCGGCAAAAAATACTATTGCTGTTCCGGCATCAATTCCGGGAACATATGAGGATGTTCCTGTAAATCAAATGCGTAAAACAATAGCACGTCGTTTGGCGGAAAGTAAATTTAGTGCCCCTCATTTTTACCTGACTATTTCCGTGAATATGGATACTTGTATAGCTTCCCGCAAAAAAATTATTGAATTTAGCGGAGAGAAGGTATCGTATAATGATATTATCATTAAAGCAGCTGCGGAAGCATTAAAAAGGCATCCTAAAGTAAATGCCTCTTGGTTAGGCGATAAGATTAGGTATTATAATTATGTAAATATTGGTGTTGCTATTGCCGTTGAAGACGGATTAGTAGTGCCGGTCATTAGAAATGCTGATCAAAAAAGAATTAGCAATATAAGTGCAGAGGTAAAACAAAGCGCTGAAAAAGCTAAAACAAAAAAATTGCAAGCACAAGATTTTGAAGGTAACACATTTACTATTTCAAATTTGGGAATGTTTGGCATTGATGAATTTACCGCAATCATTAATCCTCCGGATGCTTGTATATTGGCCGTAGGAAAAATTAGTGAAACAGCGGTAGTAGAAAATGGACAAATAAAAATTAGTAATATAATGAAAATGACATTGTCTTGCGACCATAGGGTAGTAGATGGTGCCATGGGAGCTCAGTTTTTGCAAACATTAAAGCAATTTTTGGAAGACCCTATCATTATTTTAGCGTAAATTGCGATAGCATACTATTTTGATTTTCGCGAATAGTTTTTTTAAGAATTTCATTTCGGCTTATTAAGTAAAAAAATGACCATATTTTTTTACAAACAACTAAGCATTTTACCCTTGTAAATATTGGAATGATATAATTTATATTTTTACTTGAAAGTCCTTTCTAGCATTAGTCGGATTCAGTTTTTACAGCTATTAATCGTATTGAATAAATTTTAAACTTTTGAAGTACACTTACAACGAATTAGATAAAATGCTACTTCCTGAATTGCAGGAATTAGCTAAAGAATATAAAATTCCCTATTATAGAAGTTATAAAAGAAGGGAATTAGTAGATCTTGTCATGAAATCACTTTTAGATGCCGAATCAGGGATCGAATCCACTCCTAATAATGAACAGCAATCTCTAACTAATACTCCAGAAACCGTGAGTGAAAACAATGATCAAAACCATGCTTCTTCTGAAGAAGGTGGTGAAGGAAAAAAAGTTCGCCAAAGAAAGCGTATTATTACTCAAGTTAAACCCAATCATGGCCCAAAACCTGATAGTGTTGAAAAAGAAGAGGAGCCAAGCGGACAAGTAGCTGAGGATGCGCCACAAAACATTAACCAGGGTGATTTATCACTTTCCGGTGTAAGTGGTTCCTTCGAAGAAACAACGGAGCCTAAGTCGAATCCTGTGGCACCTGCCGAAAACTTCGATCGTAATGAACGTAAGGAGCCTTTCAGAAATGAGAATAATAATCCCAATTATCGCGATCGCGGAAATTTTAACGGGAACAATAATGAACAAAGAAATCAGCCATATAAAAAACCTGAACCTCCGGCTTATTTAGCCTATGATTTTGAAGGTGCAGTATTTAGTGAAGGGGTGCTGGAAATGATTCAAGACGGATATGGTTTCCTACGTTCTTCGGATTATAATTATATGCCTTCGCCGGATGATGTATATGTATCTCCTTCTCAAATAAAATTATTTGGCCTAAAAACCGGTGATACCATTAAAGGAACGGTTCGTCCGCCTAAAGAAGGTGAAAAATATTTTGCCTTGGTAAAAGTAGATACCATCAATGGAAGACCGCCTGCGGAAGTGCGTGATAGGATCGCTTTTGAGCATCTTACTCCGTTATTCCCTCAAGAAAAATTTAAATTATCTACTACACAGGATAATTATTCTACACGTATTATCGATTTGTTCAGTCCGATAGGTAAAGGACAAAGAGGATTAATTGTAGCCCAACCGAAGACCGGTAAAACAGTATTATTGCAACAAATTGCCAATGCAATTTCCGCCAATCACCCGGAAGCTTATATGATTATATTATTAATTGATGAGCGCCCGGAAGAAGTAACCGATATGGCTCGTAATGTACGTGCTGAAGTTATTTCATCAACCTTTGATGAACCTGCCGAAAAGCATGTTAAGATTGCTAATATTATTCTAGAAAAAGCAAAACGCATGGTAGAATGCGGACATGATGTAGTAATATTGTTGGATTCCATCACTCGATTAGCACGTGCTTATAATACTACCGCTCCGGCCAGTGGAAAAATCCTTACCGGTGGTGTGGATTCTAATGCACTGCATAAACCAAAGAGATTTTTCGGTGCAGCTCGTAATGTTGAAAATGGTGGTTCATTAACCATTATTGCTACGGCACTTACGGATACCGGTTCAAGAATGGATGAAGTTATTTTTGAAGAATTTAAAGGAACCGGTAATATGGAATTGCAATTGGATCGTAAGCTTGCCAATAAACGTATTTACCCTGCTATTGATGTACCGGCTTCCAGTACGCGTCGTGAAGATTTATTGACTGATAAAGCAAGCCTTCAAAGGACGTGGATATTAAGAAAACATTTGGCTGATATGAACCCTGAAGAAGCCATAAACTTCCTATTGGATCGTATGCGTCATACCATTTCTAATGAGGAGTTTTTAATTTCAATGAACGGATAAATTTCCTTGAGCGCATGAAGGTTTTTAAGTTTGGAGGAGCATCGGTTCAGGATGCTGAAGCGATTCAAAATGTTGCTCAAATTCTTAAAAAATATGGAGAGGGTGAATTACTGATTGTCATCTCTGCCATGGGTAAAACCACCAATGCCTTAGAAAATATTCTTGAAAAATATTGGAACGGTGAAGAATACATTTCAGGTATTCATGCCCTCAAAAATTCTCATACCAATATAATCAATCATTTATTTGATTCCGGAAGCAAAGAACAATTTGAAGTGAATGCTGATATAGAGAATGATTTTATCGCTATAGAGCATTATTTTGAAAAGGATTTGGAGCGAAACTATAATTATATTTATGATCAAATAATTAGTTTTGGAGAATTAATCGCTACCAAAATTATTAGTTGGTATTTAAATCATGTGGGTTATAGAAATAAATGGGTTGATGCCCGTAATTTTATTATAACAGACCAAAGATATCGTGAGGCAAGAGTGGATTGGAAAACAACTTCCCTATTAGTAAAAAGACAAATTCCTGAATCTATTAAAATTGCACCTATCCTTACCCAAGGATTTATCGGCGCTACCACTGAAAATCATACGACCACATTGGGTAGAGAAGGCTCGGACTACACTGCTTCTATATTTGCGAATATTTTGGATGCAGAAAAGGTAGTTATTTGGAAGGATGTTCCCGGTGTTATGAATGCAGATCCAAAGAAATTTCCTGATGCCATTAAGTTCAATACCATTTCCTATCGAGAAGCTATTGAAATGACGTACTATGGGGCAACGGTAATCCATCCCAAAACCATTCAGCCATTACAACAAAAAAATATTCCGCTGCAAGTAAAATCATTTTTGGCGCCGGAATTGGAGGGTACTATTATAACCGCTGATGATACTAAAATTGAAGTCCCGATTACTATCGTAAAGAGTAATCAAAGTTTGTTGTCTATAGCGAGTAAAGAATTATCGTTTATTACTGAAAAAAGTTTAGAAGAAATTTTTAAATGTATCGCTGATTTAAACATCAAAGTAAATTTGATGCAAAATTCCGCCATTAGTTTTTCAATTGTTATAGATAGTGATGCCGATAAAATAACTGATTTTAGCAATGCACTTGGAGGCAATTATAAAATACGTCATAATAACGATTTGGAATTAATTACCATTCGTCATTATCAGACGGAAAAATTAGATGCCTTTTTGCAAGGGCGCAATCGACATGTTTTCTTAGAGCAAAAAAGTAGAACAACGATTCAGTTATTAATGGAACGCTAATCTTATTTAATAAGCAGGTTGTCGTCCATTATTTTTTAAATCATTTTTTTTAATTTTTCGTAGAGTGCGTCATTTACCTTGGCCAGTGGTAATCGAACTTCATTATCACATATTCCCATAGCGTGAAGCATAGCTTTTATTCCTCCGGGACTGCCATCTTCAAATATACCGGTCATGAGGTTTAACATTTCATAATGTAATTTTCTTGCGGTATCAAAATCATTTTTAAGTCCGGCATTTACCATGGCAGAAAATTTATCCGGAAATACGTGGGCGGCCACAGAAATTACACCGTCCATTCCCATGCCAAGCAAGGGTAGGGTATAGGAATCATCCCCCGAAATCACTAAGAAATCCTTAGGTTTATCTTTAATGATTTTCATACATTGAATAATATCACATGAGGCTTCCTTCATTCCTATAAATTTGTCGGAATGATGTGCAATGCGCAGTGTGGTTTCTGCAGTCATATTAGCCCCCGTTCTAGCCGGAACATTATAAAGGATAATTGGAAGCGGTGAGGCCTCTCCAATTGCTTTGTAATGCTGAAATATTCCTTCTTGGTTGGGTTTATTGTAATAGGGGCTCACAGAAAGAATAGCAGCTATCCCTTCAAAATTGGTATGCTCAATAGTGGATATGATTTCCGCGGTATGATTTCCACCGATGCCTAAGACCATAGGGACACGTCCTGCTATGGTTTTTACCGTAAAATCAATGACCTGTTTTTTTTCTTCTTTGCTGAGAGTAGCCGTTTCTCCGGTGGTACCCAGGCTTACTAAATAATTTACATGACCATTTATAAGATGGTTTATTACTTTTTCTAAAGCCGGGTAATCAATTTCCTTCTTTGCATTAAATGGAGTAATCATCGCTACTCCGGTTCCTCTAAAGCTATGCGCAGTCATTTTATTTTGTTAAGGTATGCTATACTGTATTCTATAAATTCATTTATGTCGCCTTGGTAGGTAATACTAAGGTTATAACAACTAAGTTTACTTACTTCATTTCGTGTCAATCGAACCTTGGAAGGTATCACCGAAGCAACAAAATCTAATATCGGCAAATATCCGGAAAAGGTATTAACAATTGCTTTATAATGGTAGTTGCTTAGTTTTATTTCCAATTCCTTTTTAGGTAATTCCAGAAAATTTAAATCCTTGGCTAAAATCATATGATGGTTTACATGATGAACCGGTAATTTTCTAAGCATTTCATCATTGGCAAAAATCATTATATCAAATGCCGGATGATATTTTTCTATATTCTTTAAAGTTTGCTGGTAAAAATTTAGTTCCAATGCATCGCGTACTGCAAATAAGAAAAGTAATTTATCCCCTGTCAGAGAAGTACTATCAATAAGTTGCTCCTTTGCTTTTTTTTGGATGAGATAATGTACAATTGCCTTTTTTACTGCTAGCAAAACGGTACTATTTTTCTCCAAATTTACACTTATCAGTCGAAATTTGGTGAAAACTTTATAAGTCCTGTCGTAATTTCACTAAAAAGCCTCGGAGATTTTCAAGCATCTGTAGGGTATCAGGGAGCTTTTCATCGGAAGAATGATTGATTTTTAAATATTTTTTAGCGCCATCTAAGGTCATCCCTTTGTTTTTTACCAAATGATGAATGTTTTGCAGGTAAACAATATCTTCTTTGGTAAAATTGCGATTGCCCTTTTTGTTTTTCCTGGGTTTAATTCCTGGAAATTCTTTTTCCCAATAGCGAATTAATGAGGCATTTACCTGTAGGTATTCAGCAACTTCTCCAATGGAGTAGTACAGTTTTTCTGGTAATGCGCTTATTTCTGCCACTTACTTAGAATATAGAGTATTAAAAGCTTGAAATTTGGATTTTACGCAATGCTGATGATTAGTCAAAGCTTTGGTTAGAATGTTTCGCAATTTCAAGGATTTTTGCATATTCAGCACTATTTAAGTCATTATGGAAGAAATTGATAGGGTCAATCTTCTTCCCATTTTTAATAACTTCATAATGTAAGTGTGGAGCCGTGGATAATCCGGTACTGCCTACCAAGCCAATCATCGAGCCACGCTTAACTTTTTGACCGGCATGTACCAAAATCTTACTCATATGTCCGTACAAGGTTTCATATCCAAATCCATGATTGATAATGACATGCTGCCCGTATCCTGCACCATTTGGGTCATATCCTTCTACAATACCGTCCCCGGTAGCATAGATAGGTGTGCCCTTAGCTGCAGTAAAATCCAAGCCGGTATGCATTTGCATTTGCTTATAAATGGGATGCAATCTCCAACCGAAACCGGAGGACATTTGCTTCAGAGTTTTATTAGAAATAGGTTGGATAGCAGGTAAGGATGCCAACATTTTTTCTTTACCTTTCGCCATCTCCATCAATTTGCTATAGTCTTGTGTCATGATGGACAACTTGGCAGATAGGTCATCTAATTTCTTGGCAGAAGCAATAACTAATTCTGATCCGGGAATACCTTCATCAGCTTTATATTTATTATTACCACCGGTACCGGCATTTAACACCGTGGATGGCAATGGGTCAGCTTCAAAAATAACCCTATAGAGCTTATTGTCTTTTTCTTCTAACTCCACCAATGCGGCATTGGCCTTATCCATCTTTTTGTTCAGGTATTCAACCTGATGCTTATAATAACTGACCTGATTTTTGAGCTCTTTTTCATCAGGCGTGGTATTTCTAAATACATTGATGGCATATACAAGGACGGCCACTAAAACCATGGTAGCCAAAAAACCGGATACTTTAAGGACGCGTTCCCAGTCTTTCGGCTTGTGAATTACGTACTTAAGGTCGTGTGGGTTGAAGTAGTATTTGAATTTCTTTGACATATACTTCACTTTTCAATTACGAAGTTACCATTCAAGTTCCACCCCTCCAAAAACTATGCCGTTATACTTTTGTTAAGGTTGCTTACATAATTGTGGATAAAACTTGTAATCTGCTAGAAGATAATAATATGGCATTTGTGAATATGTGGATAAAAAACTTATGTCCGTTCTTTGGTATATTTTATCGTTAAAAGCTTGATTTTGGTTAAAAACAATGCCTATCATCTTAACTTTAATATTATTAAGTCAAAAAAAAGCACCTTAACGATAAGGTGCTTTTATATCCAATTATTTGGTTTCTTTTATTTTTTGAACATGGAGGATACTTGCAAATCCTTAGAACCCGCGATGTATTTATAGAATCCTTCCCCGCTTTTTGCTCCTAAATACCCGGCCGTAACCATGTTTTTAAGCAAAGGACAAGGGGCATATTTAGGATTTCCAAATCCCTCATACAATACATTGAGGATGGATAAACATACATCTAAGCCAATAAAATCAGCCAATTGCAATGGCCCCATGGGATGCGCCATCCCTAATTTCATTACGGTATCAATTTCTTCTACTCCTGCAACTCCTTCATAAAGTGAGTATATAGCCTCGTTGATCATGGGCATTAATATACGATTGGCTACAAATCCCGGATAATCATTGACTTCGGTCGGTGATTTGCCCAATGCCTTGGAAAGCGCTAAAATAGAAGTAGTGGTAGCATCAGAAGTGGCATAACCGCGAATCACTTCAACAAACTTCATCACCGGTACCGGGTTCATAAAATGCATCCCAATAACTTTGTCGGGACGCTTGGTCACCGAACCAATTTTAGTTATGGAAATGGAAGAGGTATTAGAGGCTAATATGGTATTAGGACCGCTGAATTCATCAATTTTCTTAAATAAATCCAGTTTAATATTCAAATTTTCAGTGGCCGCTTCAATAACTAAATCGGCCGTTGAACAAGCTGCTTTTAAATCAGTACTCGGATGAAGATTTGAAAGTGTTTTTGCCTTTTCTTCCTCAGTGATTATTTGTTTAGAGACCTGCCGATCTAAATTCTTGGAAATGGTATTCATCCCTCTATTTAAGGCTTCATCATTTATATCAATTAAATGAACTGTATAATGATACATTGCAAATACATGGGCAATGCCGTTTCCCATGGTACCGGAACCAATAACTACAATATTTTTCATGGAAGTTTATTTAAAATTTTCGGCAAAGATACACAGGATATTAATTTAATCAATTTTTTGTACAATAAGATTTTATTCTCTTTTTTAACATTTCTCCTCATCCTCTTCTCGAGGTATTGCCCGATTCCTGCCTATATTTGTAAGCTAAATGAGACATACTCGATTATACCCTGATGATGCATTGAAGAAGCTGGAATTTGATAAAATTTTAGCTTTGATTCAGGAAAAATGTATCAGTCCGCTGGGAATTAAATTTCTCATGAAAATAAAGGTCAGTTCTGATGCCGGTTTTGTGAGTAGGTCATTAAATCAAGTCCATGAATTAAAATTTATTTTAGAAAATGAATCAGCCTTTCCTTCCTCTCATTACAATGACTTGGAGGAGCTATTAGGCTATTTAAATATTCCTAATGCCGTACTCAGCGAAGCACAATTTTTAGAGCTTTTATTATTTTTACTGACTATTGAGGAAATATTTGATTATTTTAAAAAACGTGAAGGTCGCTTTCCTACGCTTGAAGCATTATTTAAAATGCAAAGCTTTGAAAAATCATTGCTGGGCAAAATTGCGGATATTATTTCCGAGGAAGGCGTGGTACGTTCCGGTGTTTCTTCCTTATTGGATAAAGTTCGGAAGGATATTAAATCAAAGGAACGCGAGTTAGATAAAAGTTTTAATAGCATTTTACAAAAATGCAATACGGATGGTTATTTAGCCGCCGGTGGTGAAAGTATTAGAAATGGTAGGCGGGTGCTCAGTATTTTATCTGAGCATAAACGCCGCATCAAAGGCATCATACATGATGAATCGGCCACAGGAAAGGCGGTTTATATAGAGCCGGAAGCTACGATAGAACTCAGCAATGAATTGTTTGAATTAACCCAGGAGGAACGCCGAGAAATTTACAGAATTTTAAAGGAGTTGACGGCCGAAGTACAACCATTTGTTTTAACCTTACATTTTTATCAGCAATTGGCCGGACTCTTTGATTTTATTCGGGCTAAAGCTCTTTTTGCTAAGGAAATTAATGGTGCTTTGCCTGAATTAACCACGCAAACAGGAATTCGCTTAATGAAAGCCTATCATCCTTTGCTTTTATTGCATAATAATAAATTAAATAAAGAAACAATTCCGCTCGAAATCCATCTTGATGAACAAAATAGGATTTTATTGGTCAGCGGCCCGAATGCAGGAGGGAAATCAGTCAGCTTAAAAACGCTTGGTTTATTGCAAATCATGTTGCAAAGCGGCATTCTGGTTTCAGCCTATCCTGATTCTCAATTTGGAATATTTGATAAAATATTTGTAGAATTAGGCGATGAACAAAGCATCGAAAATGAATTGAGTACGTATAGTTCTAAACTTACGCATACACGATTTTTTTTAGAAAATGCCGACAAAAAATCTTTAGTTTTAATAGATGAGTTCGGTTCCGGTACAGACCCAAAATTCGGCGGTGCCATGGCAGAAGCCATCTTAGAAGCATTAAATAAAAAACAGATTTTTGGAATGATCAATACGCATTATTCCAATTTAAAAATATTTGCTTCCAATACCCAAGGAATAATAAACGGTGCCATGACTTTTGATCAACAAACTTTATCGGCATTATACACCTTGCGCATCGGGCAGCCGGGATCTTCTTATGCATTTGAAATTGCAAAGAAAATAGGTTTACCCGAAAAGGTTATTCAGTCTGCAAAAAAGAAAATGGATCAACAATATTTTAATTTTGACACCATTCTTTCCAATTTAGAAACTGATAAACATTTATCTGATTTAAAGAAAAAAAGATTAGATAAGCAGGAAAGTGAATTGGAATTACTGATTGCATCGTATAAGCAACTGAAGGAAGAACTGGAAAAAAGTAAAAAGCAAATTTTATTAAATGCTAAACAAAAATCTTTAGAAGAAATAGATAAAACCCGCCAACGATTTGATGAGCTTCTAAAAGCTATGCGCATAGAGGAAAAACAAAAGGCAAAAGAGGAACAAATCAGGAAAGAGCTTAAAGATAAAGCGCAAAATTTGAAGTCGGAAATAAAAGGAATTAAAGAAGAAAAACAACAAGAGCCTGCATCTGTTCCTGAACAAGGTTCTTATGTGCGATTGCATGAAGGCGGACAAATTGGAATGATTGAAGAAATTAGAAATTCAAGGGCCTTGGTTTCCTTTGGAAATCTTAGGAGTTTAGTTCCTATCGAAGATTTGGAGGTGGTTAAAAAGGTGCCCGAAAAGATTAAGAAAGGATTTATAGATACCCAGCCCTTGGCAGATCAATTTACCAGTTCCATCGATTTGCGTGGCTACCGAGCCGAGGAAGCCATGAAGGAAGTAGAAATGCAATTAGATAAAGCTGTTTTATTAGGAATATATTCGCTTAGAATATTGCATGGAAAAGGAGATGGAATATTGCGTAAAATGATCAGAGAAATGTTGAAAAAATATTCCTTTGTAAAATCATTTAAAAGTGAAGCTGAGGAATTTGGCGGCGATGGGATAACTATTGTTGAATTGGAATAAAATGTAATTTGCTTTAGTAATTTCAATTCACATGTATTTTTTTTGTAATATTGAATAAAATAAAAAGTGATGAAAAAAGCCTTAGGTTTAATCTGTTTTTGTTTAGCTTGTTCATGCGTGCTATTCGGTCAAGCCAATAATGAAGATTTATATAATGCCGTATTAAAAAAAGATAAGGCAACAATTTATAAATTATTAACGGTTGATCATGCCAATGCTTCCTATGTCCGCTCAGTAAGTCGTTATCAAAAAACAAGTGTATTATTGGCTGCCGTCAAAACCGGTGATTCGGAAATTGTCCGGATGTTGGTAGATAGGAGTGCGGAAATAGAATGGAAGGACGCTTTAGGACGAACCGCCTTGATGTATGCCGTGGCTGCTAATAAAATGAATATAGTTTTATTATTATTGGATATGGGTGCCAATGTTAATGCCAATGATGGCAAAGGCTATACCGTATTAACGGCAGCGAAAGAAAGCGGAGACGCTGATATGCTCACTTTGATAGAAGATAAAGTGGAGGAACTAAAGAAGAAAGCGGAAGACGAAAAAAAATAACTATTTTTTTATAGAAACAATATAAACGCCGGAAAGGATAACGGCTAAGCCTAATATTTGAATAAATTGTAAGGTTTCTCCGTCTATAATTCCCCATAGCATGGCCACTACAGGTATAAAGTAGGTTACAAATGAGGCCACCAAAGCACTTGAATTTTTAATTAATTTATTAAACAAGTACATGGCTAAGGCTGATCCTACCGCTGCCAAAATAAATATATATCCCAAGGCCCAATAGGCATCTTTGCCGATGGAAATTTTAACAGAAAAATCCGTTCCACTAAATAAATAAATGGCTGCCGGTATACTCATACAGGTATAGGCAAAGGAGGCTATGGCAAGCGCAGGAACCTCTTGTAAAAAGCGTTTAGTTACATTATTGCTCAATCCATACATAAAGGTAGCCATCACCAATAAAAAGCCTAATATGAGCTTCTCGGTATCATGCAATGCAAATAATTGTGCACCCGGTTTAAATAAAATAATAAACATAGATCCGGTCAGTCCCAGAATAACGCCAATAAGTTTTCTAAGATTAAATCCCACACTGAAAACAGTGCACCGGTCAATAAAGTAAATACAGGCGTCAGTGCATTCAGGACACCGGCTACCGAGGAAGGCAATCCTTGTTGTGCTCTGGCAAATAAGAAAGGGGGAATGCCGGCATTTAATATCCCGAATAATAGGATATAGGCTAAGCGGTGAATGCTGATATGCTTAAAATTAAAATACGCTGCAGGGAGCATTACCAATCCGGAAAATGATAACCTTAAGCAGGCTACTTGCGGGGCTGAAAATACTTTTAGCCCTTGTTTGATCAGAATAAATGAACTACCCCAAATTAAAGATAGCGCAATAATGATAATTATATTTATCCATTTTTGCCTGGGTAAAGTATGAGATGGGTCCGGGAGCAAATTATTTCATATTGTGATATACATTCTGCACGTCTTCATCCTCTTCCAATCTTTCAATCAAATCCATTACTTCGCTTTCTTGTTCCTCGGTAAGCTCTGTGGTGGTTTTTGGCAATCTTTGCGCTTCCGCATTGATGACATTCAGTTTCATTTCTTCCAATGCCTTTTGCATGGTGCCAAAATCGGTAAAATCAGTATAAATTATGATTTCGTTTTCATGTTCAAAAATTTCTTCAGCACCGTGATCAATGAGATCTAATTCCAATTCTTCCACATTTAATCCCTCTGAGGAAAGGCGAAAAACGCCTTTTCGGTCAAAAAGAAAATCAAGGGATCCGGTTTTTCCTAATGTTCCACCGCCTTTATTAAAATGCAAGCGGACATTAGCCACGGTTCTATTTGGATTATCAGTGGCTGTTTCTACGAAAATAGCAATACCGTGAGGGCCGTACCCTTCATAATTAATTTCGGAATAATCTTTTTCATCCTTAGAAGAAGCACGCTTAATGGCAGATTCCACTCTATCCTTAGGCATATTGACACCTTTGGCATTCTGGATGGCTGTACGCAAACGAGGATTGGTTTCGGGGTCAGGTCCGCCTTGCTTAACTGAAATGGCAATTTCACGACCTAGTTTTGTGAAGGCTTTAGACATGGCGTCCCACCTTTTAAATTTTCTTGCTTTACGGAATTCAAATGCTCTTCCCATGGTACATATCAATTTTCAAGGCAAATTTACTATTTTTTGATAACACAAGGAATTATTCCTTTCCGGTCAGTTATAATACGACCGTCATTAGGGAATTAAATATGAAATTAAATGATAATTAGTGAATTACTACCAACCTTCTTCACCGATTAATGGCACAAAACGAAAAGTGTCGAATGTTTGAGTTTTGTAAGTAGATTCACTGGTTTTTATAATTCTACGCATTTCCTGAGTTTCTTTATCACCAACAGGAATAACCAAATAACCGCCAACTTGCAATTGTGCTAATAATGTTTCAGGAACAATTGGCGCAGCAGCCGTAACTATTATTTTATCAAATGGTGCATGTTTGGGTAAACCCAAAGTACCATCACCTACATATTGCTTCACCATTAATTTTAGATGTTGCAATACTTTTTTGGCCTCATCGCTTAGTTTTTGAACACGCTCCACAGAATAAACTTTGGCACCCAAGGAAGCTAGGATGGCTGCTTGGTATCCGGATCCGGTACCAATTTCTAAAATTTTATCGCCTGGTTTTACCTCCAATAACATGGTTTGATAAGCTACCGTATATGGCTGTGAAATAGTTTGTCCTTCTCCAATAGGAAAAGCTTGATCCTGGTAGGCCTTTTCAGCAAATGCAGAATCCAGGAAAAAATGACGGGGTAGGTTGGCAAATATATTAATTAAGGAATAATCAAAGTTTCCTTTTGCGGCTAATTCCTCTGATAATTTCTTACGGAGTCCTTTTAGTTTGTAGGTATCAACGAAATTTCTTGACATTTATTTGCCCGCCTCTTCTGATTTAATCATACGGCAAAGAAAAATATTTTCTGCGCCATTTTTATATCCTTCAATATATTTTTGTTCTTCAATTTTTACGGAATGTTTTGCACAAAATCTTGAAACAACTTCTTCGTTTTCTCTTTTATAAATGGAACAAGTAATATAAATTAACGGCTTGCTCACTTTTAAAAGCGGAAAAACATGATCTAAAATACGCTCTTGTCTTTGCCCATATTCTTCAATGCTTTCTTCCTTAAAGTAATATAAATGTTCCGGATTACGCGACCAAGTCCCGGAACCACTACAAGGGGCATCAACGATTATTCCATCCATCAAAGGTAAATTGGGGCTTTCTTTTTCCAGATTACATTCGAACACTTGTTGCGGGTGAACATGATGATTTCTAAATCTTTCTTTTAAATTATTAAGAATGCCGGGCCGTATATCCGATGCATATAGTGAAACTTTCGCCGTGCTTTCCATTAAAGATAAACTTTTACCTCCGGCGCCGGCGCAGCAATCCCACCATTTTTCAAAATCTGCTGCTTGAAAATAATCAGCAGTTGTTTGCGTGGACAAGTCTTGTATTCGGAAATAAGATTTAGAATAGGTATTTAATTCGCTTAATTTTTCATCAGGATTAAACTTCCAACTTAAGTTATTTATTTTTTCATAAGGAATTTGCTTCAATTCTAATTCCGTAGCCACAAAACGATCCTTTCCCGGACTGACTTTTATCCATAGGGAGGCTTGATGTAAATAACTTTCAAATAATTTCTCCGATTTAATGACTTCACTTATTTGTTGTTCAAATGGAAATATCCCATCTAACTTAAAGTCGGGAAACAGCAGCTGAATATTTTTTATTTTTTGAACAAAATTTTGTGTAAAATCTAAGTTAAAATGATTTTCTAATATTGCTCGATCATTAAATAAAAAATCAGCAAGGTATGCACGTTCTTCAAAACTGAGTTGAATTAAAACCTTGCCTAATCGGAAATAAGAATTACATAAATGACGCAATTCTTTTCGGTCTTTAGATCCCGCGTTTTTATTTTGCCTGAAAAAATCTTGCAAATGTTCTTTAAAGGGCATCGGGTACTGATAGGAATCAATAATCACCCTTAATTGATTCATGCGAATGGTAGTTTTCATTCGCCTATTTTCTTGAATTCAAAATCATCAAACTTAATTATATGTACCCCAGTATTTCTATATCCGGAACAATTATTGATTTGTTCAAAATGATAAATCCCATGCAGACTTTCAATACTTTCATTCGCAAATGCTTTTTGAAAATATACGCCATGATTCATTAATAATTTTGCATAAACAATAAAATCATCAAAACCTCTGAAGTCATACTCATTGGGTTCTTCATTAAATTTATTTCTAAATTTATAGACAAATGACTTTACTTTTGGATTATTATAATCAATATTAAAGGGAACCAGTAAGTGCAAATTGTAATGATCCCAAACATTTCCTTCCAAGGATTTAAAATACAACCAAGGATATAAACCGATCACTGAAATTTCATAATCCATGGTATCCAATAGTTGTAGTTTGGACATTAAACTTGAAAGAAAAATTTCATTTTTGGATGGTAAAAATAATACAGTTTTTTCAGTGAAGCCTTTAAAGCCGGTAAAAGTATTAGGACCAACCCCCTTAAAATCTATAATATGCAAAGAGTCTTTAGGAATTTTATCCACAAAAACTTTTCCAATCAGATTGTGCGCTAAGGTGCGCTCGTTAACCATTATTATTCGCTGATTTTTAAAATACTTTTGTACCAAAGCGGCAGCTTGCGCTCCATAAGAATCGGGCCCAGGGTTAGATTCTAAATAATACGTTTTATCCATACACGTATCCAGGGTAGCTACCGGTGAAACGATATTTATTTTATTCGCATTGCAATAGGGCACAATTTTCTTGAGTTCTGATTCTAAAAGAGGACCTAATACCAAGTCAATTTTTAAGTTTTTAAGGGTATCTTTTAGTCTGGCTAAACCGGCGGCATCGCGGGCATTGTCTAAAATGTAAACATTGAAATTGCCACCTGTTTTCTTAATGGAATCTATACCAAGTAATACGCCTTTATAATAATCGCGGGAAATGGAGGATGTATTTCTTTCACTTTTATTGAGATCTTCTTTATCAATATAAAATGGTAGAAGTATCGCAATATTATAAATGTTTTTAAGAGTAGTAGGATAGTTTTTTTCTAAACTGTCCGAATCTTTTTTATTGCTTTTGGAACCAATAGCATTTTTTGAATCACGCGTATCCTTACCACCGGGATCAATTGCGGCAAATACATTATTAGAAATGTACAAAGTTGCAAACAGGAGTAAGGTATATAAATGCTTCATATTAATTTATTCCCATTCTATAGTTGCAGGTGGTTTTGAACTGATATCATACACCACGCGATTGATGCCCTTTACAGAATTAATAATTTTATTGGAAGTGTTGGCTAAAAACTCATAAGGTAAATGTACCCAATCTGCAGTCATGCCGTCTGTACTTTGAACGGCACGTAAACACACTGCATTTTCATAGGTTCTTTCATCACCCATTACGCCTACGCTTTGTACCGGTAATAATATGGCACCGGCTTGCCAAACCGAATTATACAAATTGTTTCTTTTCAATTCTCCAATAAAGATGGCATCTACTTCTTGCAAGGTACGCACTTTTTCAGGAGTAATATCTCCTAAAATACGAATCGCTAAACCGGGACCCGGGAAAGGGTGCCTGCCTAAAATGGCTTGAGGAATTTTTAATTCGGCACCAACGCTACGGACTTCATCTTTAAATAAAGTATTTATAGGTTCCAAAATTTTCATTTTCATTTTTTCGGGAAGTCCGCCAACATTATGATGTGATTTGATGGTAGCAGATGGACCTTTAACGCTTACGGATTCAATGACGTCCGGATAAATGGTGCCTTGGCCCAACCATGATACACCTTGTATTTTGTGCGCTTCTTCATCAAAAACTTCTATAAACACCCTTCCAATGGCCTTACGCTTTTGTTCCGGATCTGTTATATTGGCTAAGGCATCATAAAATTTCTGCTTAGCATCAACCCCGATGACATTTAATCCAAGTTCTTTATACGAATCAAGCACTTCTTCGTACTCATTTTTTCTTAACAGGCCATTATCCACAAAAATGCAATAAAGTTTATCACCAATAGCACGGTCAATGATGGTTGCCGCTACGGATGAATCTACGCCTCCGGAAAGGCCCATCACTACTTTGCCGTCTCCAACCTTATTTTTAATATCTGTGATGGCAGATTCTACAAAATGCGCAGGTGTCCAATTTTGTTCAATGCCACAAATATCAACCACGAAATTTCTCAATATGGTTTGTCCTTCCAGGGAATGTGCTACTTCCGGGTGGAATTGAATACCCCAGGCCGGTTTTTGTGCAAATTGGAAGGCGGCAAATTCTACTGTTTCAGTACTGGCTATTTTAACGGCACCCTCAGGTAATTTTAAAATAGTATCTGCATGGCTCATCCAAACTTGAGAATTTAGATGTACATCTTTTAATAAAATATTAGGTCTGATTTCAGTTAGCATGGCACGACCATACTCCCTGATTTCAGAGGCGGCTACTTCTCCGCCAAAGCTTTGTGCCATCAATTGTGCGCCGTAGCAAATACCTAAAACCGGTACCCTGTAGTCAATATATTCCAAGCCGGCGGATGGCGCATCCTTGGCACGAACAGAATATGGGCTGCCGCTTAATATTATTCCTTTGATGGATGCATCAAAGGAAGGGGCATGGTGAAAAGGATGTATTTCGCAATAAACATTTAATTCGCGAATCTTGCGTGCAATTAATTGTGTGTATTGCGATCCAAAGTCTAGGATAATTATTTTTTCTTCCATTTAATTTAATCTTGATAAGGCCTCTTCCAAAGCTTTTATTTTTGCTTCAGCATCTAAACGTTTTGCATTTTCTTTCTCTAAAATATCTGCTTTTGCATTTTGTACAAATCGTTCGTTACTTAGCTTCGCAACTACGGAATTGAGAAAGCCCTTGGTATATGCTAATTCTTTATTTATTTTTTCTTTTTCTTCTTCCACATTAATATCCGCTTGATGCGGAATGTAATATTCATCCGTTTTTATCACCAATTGCTTGGCGCCTTCCATTGGCGATTTAATAAAATTAAAGGATGAAATATTGGCGAGCTTAATTATTTTACTTTCCCATTGCAAATGCAAATTTTCATCTGTGGAAAGTATATTTAGTTCCAAAGCTTCTTTAGGAGATAAATTATTTTCGTTGCGGAAGCCTCTAATTTTATTAATTAATTCAAATATTCTATCGGCATTGGCTAAGGTATTTTTATTTATTTCACCTGCTTTAGGATATTTTGAAATAATACAATATTCATTTTCTTTTCTATTGCGCAGTAAACTCCATATTTCTTCAGTTACGAATGGCATAAATGGATGTAAAACCTGCATTAATTTTTCAAAGAAAACAATGGTAGCATCATAGGTTTGGATGGAAATTCCGGCATCTCTTCCGGGTTTTACTAATTCCAGATACCAAGCGCAAAAATCATCCCAGATTAATTTATATATTGTACTTAGGATTTCTGAAATTTTAAAATCAGTATAATAGGTTTCAATTTCAGCGAGTACTTGATTTAATTTATTGTCAAACCACTGAATAGCTTGTGTATTATCTTCACCCTCCGCTGTAATTTTTCCTTGCTCTTGCCATCCTTTTAC
This sequence comes from uncultured bacterium, assembly GCA_903829945.1. Lineage (GTDB taxonomy): Bacteria > Bacteroidota > Bacteroidia > CAILMK01 > CAILMK01 > CAILMK01. Next base: position 25,536 of record CAIKRV010000036.1, read on the forward strand.
CAGGCGCATGGCATTCCAAATTTTATTGGAAAAATTTCGACCTTGTTCTACTAATTTTTCATCATAAAGTAAGTCATTACCGGCAGGGGAACATATTAAGATTCCAAAGCGAACACTATCTGCACCATTCTTTTCAATCAGTTCGAGCATATCCGGTGAATTACCCAAAGATTTAGACATTTTTCTGCCTAATTTATCTCTTACTATTCCTGTAAAATATACATCATTAAACGGCTTTTGATTTTTATACTCGTATCCGGCAATAATCATTCGTGCCACCCAAAAGAAAATAATTTCGGGGGCAGTTACCAATACATTGGTAGGATAATAGTAAGAAATATCTGCATTGCCCGGATGAGTTATGCCTTTAAATACTTCTTCCGGCCATAGCCATGATGAAAACCAAGTGTCTAATACATCTTCATCCTGGGTGATGTTTTTATTAGGAGCAGCAGGGAATTGTGTTTGAAATGCCTTCTGTGCTTCTTCTAAATTTTCTGCCACCACAATTTCTCCATTTTCATTGTACCATGCAGGGATTCTATGTCCCCACCATAATTGACGAGAAATACACCAGTCATGGATATCTTCCATCCAATGGCGATATAAATTTTTATATTTGGAAGGATGGAAAACAATATTATTTTTTTCAATAGCTTGCAAGGCGGGTTCCCCCAAATCCTTCATTTTTAAAAACCATTGATTGGATAATCTAGGTTCAATGACTACATCGGTACGTTCTGAATAACCAACATTATTTTTTATATCTTCAGTCTTAACTAAAAAACCTTTTTCCTCCAGTTCCGGAACAATTTTTTTGCGCACTGCAAATCGATCCAAACCGATAAATAATTGTGCGGCTTCACTCATTGTCCCATCAGGGTTAAAAATATCAATGCTTTGCAATTGATGTTTTTTCCCTAATTCATAGTCATTTTTATCATGTGCCGGAGTAACTTTTAACGCTCCGGTTCCAAAATCTTTATCAACGTAGGTATCAGCAATAATTGTTACTTCTCTATTAATTAAAGGTACAATTGCTTTTTTACCGATTAATGAATAATATCTTGGGTCATCAGGATGTACACATATAGCAGTATCTCCCAAAATAGTTTCAGGTCGGGTAGTAGCTATAGTGATATAATCCGAACTTCCTGCTATTGGATATTGGATATAATACAGTTTGGAATTTACTTCTTTGAAATTTACTTCCTCATCCGATAAGGCTGTTTGGGCCTTGGGGTCCCAATTTACCATACGAGTGCCACGATAAATGAGCCCCTTTTTATGTAAATCAATAAATACTTTGATGACAGAATTATAATAATCTTCATCCATGGTAAAGGATACTCTGTCCCAATCGCAGGAAGCTCCAAGTTTTCTTAGTTGTTGAAGAATGATGCCACCATATTTTTCTTTCCATTCCCAAGCATATTCCAGAAATTGTTCTCTGCTCAAATCTCGTTTGGCAATGCCACGTTCACGGAGCATGGCTACAACTTTGGCTTCGGTGGCTATGGAGGCATGATCAGTACCGGGTACCCAACAAGCATTTTTGCCTTCCATTCGAGCTTTTCGAATCAAAATATCCTGAATAGTATTATTTAATGCATGCCCCATATGCAGTACTCCGGTTACATTGGGTGGCGGAATAACTATGGTAAATGGTTCACGATCATCTGGTTCAGAATGAAATATATTTTTATTTATCCATTCTGCATACCATTTATCTTCAATTTCGGATGGGGTATAAGTTTTAGCAATTTCCATTGCGAGTATTTGTCAGTATTTAAACTGCAAAGGTAGGAAATTTAGGACATAGTCTATAAGGAATTTATATACTCCATATCATATCTATCCAAGCCTTCGCCATAGCCGTCAGGGTAGAAATTTGTTATTTGAAATCCTTTCTTCTCGAAAAATGGGTAGGTAAACTGACTAGTACCTAGGGTTATCTTTGCTTCGGGGTAGAGGGTTTTGATATTTTCCAATCTATAATTGGTTAATAAGGTACCTAAGCCTTTGTTATGAAATGAGTTGAGTATCATGCCCCAAGCAAATTGCACCTGATTCGCATCTTTTATTTTATAAAATCCCCCGCAGCCAAAGATTTTGTTTTTTTCTTCAGCTACAAAATAATAATCCGCTTCAGATTGTATCGGATTGAATATGACATGTTGACTTCGAGCTTCCAAGTATTTATTAAAAAAGTTCAACTCTTTTTCATCAAAATATTTAGGGCAATTGCTTGAAAATATATCTATACAGCCTTGAAAATCAGTTTTTTGGAAGTTGCGTATGCGCATGTTGTTAGTTTTGATTGAATGCAATATAAGGATTTTATGACAAATTGTACTAACATGGTCTTTTATTGTTGGTACTTTTATATCTTTGCCAAAAAAGTCCTTTGTTGCCAATAAAGATGAAGCGCATCTTCTTATTCTGCCATTTAGCCTTAATTGTTTCATCTTGTAATGGACCTCAGAAGGTTGAAATTGTTAATAAAACCAATCAAACCATTCGGGTGACTTTATTTAAGAAGGGCGTTTTTATTACCTCCATACCTTATGATTCTTCTTTTTTAGAAAATAATTTGGAATGTAGAATGACCAAAGTTGGTGCCGGTGAAAGTCTTAGTTTATACCGAGGTTTAGCAGGAGATTCTACTTTTAATATAAATAAATTAAATTTTGAGAAAATTCAAATTGAAAGTTCTCAAGGGCATATAACAGCCACTCGAGTTATGATTCCTTCCTTGTTTTGTAAACACAAGCAGGAGTATATTCTGGAAATAAAACAATAAGGACTATTATTCTTAAGTCCGGTTTTTAATTTTTAATCATGGAAAGGAATGGAAATACTTAGAAATATAATTATTGATGGTAGTGCAGATAAACCAATTTTACTGGATGCATTTTATCTTTCAAATGGTAAAGCGAAGGATATTATTATCTTTTCTCATGGATTTAAAGGCTTCAAAGATTGGGGCGCCTTTAATCAGATGGCTGAATTTTTTGCCAAAGAAGGTTTTGTATTTATAAAATTTAATTATTCTTACAATGGAACTACTCCGGAACACCCGGATCAGTTTGTAGATTTGGAAGCATTTGGGAATAATAATTATTCCATAGAACTAAATGATTTAGGCCTGGTCATAGACCATATTATTAGTGGTTCAATTGTTCCTTCCGCAGAATTAAACATTAATCATATATATTTAATGGGCCACAGCAGGGGAGGTGGACTTTCAATTATTAAGGCTTATGAGGATTCAAGAATCAGTAAACTGCTGACCTGGGCAGCAGTAAATGCCTTAGATTGGGGATGGAAACCGGAAATTTTAGCTTCATGGCGCGCGGATGGTGTTCGATTTACAGAAAACAAACGTACCCGTCAGAAAATGCCTTTATACTATCAATTGGCTGAAAATTTTCTTGCAAATAAAGACCGATTAAATATTGAAAATGCCGTTAAACATATGAAAATTCCTTTTATGGTTATTCATGGAACTGATGATGAAATTCCGGTGAATATGGCCATTACTATGAAAGGCTGGAATACTAATATTAGCATGGAATTAATACCCGGAGCAGATCATGTTTTTGGCGCCAGACATCCATTTATGGATGCGGAGCTTCCCAAAGATTTGAACATTGCCCTTGCTTATTCTTTAGCCTTTTTTAAAGCTTAAATATAATAGCATATTGTTTTTAACAAGTAATATTCTTAGTTCTTTTCCTTCAAAATTTCATAAAATAAAGCTCTTTTGAAATGATAATTTAAATCATATCTATCAGATAGTAAGATTATTACAAATTATTAGTTAAAATTTTTAACTAAACTTAATATTTATCTTTTTTCATAGACCAAGGCAAATTAGGATTGCCTTGATTCAAATACCTTTTTATGTAACTTTGCCGTCAAATGTCCATAGGTCTCGAGCAAATTAAAGCTCCAATCAGCAATGAAATGCGCGAATTTGAAACCAAGTTCCGTGATGCCATGCGCACCAAAGTTGGCTTGCTGGATAGGATAATGACCTATATCGTAAAACGCAAGGGCAAACAAATTCGTCCTATGTTGGTTTTTTTATCTGCGGGGGTATGTGGTCCCATTTCTGATAAAACTTTTCGTGGTGCAACGCTGGTGGAATTATTACATACCGCAACTTTAATACATGATGATGTGGTAGATGAATCCTTACAACGGAGGTCATTATTTTCCATCAATGCTTTATGGAAAAATAAAATTGCAGTTTTGGTCGGAGATTATTTATTGGCCAGAGGTTTGTTACTTTCTGTGGATAATGAAGATTTTGACTTATTGAAAATTTCTTCCACCGCTGTAAGGTTGATGAGTGAGGGGGAGCTTTTGCAGCTTGAAAAAAGCAGAATGATGAATTTTAGAGAAGATGTTTATTTTGATATTATCAGAATGAAAACGGCTTCCCTAATTGCAAGTTGTTGTGCTATGGGTGCACAATCCATCCACGCAGGCATAGAGCAGGTAGAAAAATTGCGTCTTTTTGGTGAAAAGGTGGGCATTGCTTTTCAAATAAAAGATGATTTATTTGATTATGAAGAATCCGGAACCGGTAAGCCGGGCGGCTTGGATATTAAGGAGAAAAAACTAACGCTTCCGATTATTTATGCATTAAATAATTGTTCGGATGCCAAGCGGAAAAGTATCCTTAAATTAATAAACAATTTCAAGAATGAAAAATCTCAATTACAGGAATTGTTTAAATTTATTGATGAGCATGGTGGCATAAAATATGCACAAAGTAAAATGGCAAGTTATCAACAAGAAGCTTTTGATTTGCTTGATACTTTCCCTGAATCTACCTATCGTAATTCATTGCGAGATTTAGTACTTTATACCACCAGTCGAAATTATTAATATTTTTAGTATCTTTGGTTGGATATGGATTCAAAACATAATCCTGAAAAAACTTTTTTACAAGGTCGCGGCGCACAATTTCATGCGCCTAATCGTTTTGAAAAACAAATCAGCAGTTACGAAAACATAGATTTTTTGGATGAACCTTGGATGGATGATACCCGTACTGAGTTTTTTATTGAACATTCAAAAAAAATAATTAATAAAGTTAGCAGTCCGGATATACCGGCAGCATATTCTATTAATCCTTATCAAGGTTGTGAGCATGGCTGTATTTATTGCTATGCTAGAAATACACATGAATATTGGGGCTTTGATGCAGGTTTGGATTTTGAGCAAAAAATAATGATTAAGGAAAATGCTCCCGAATTATTTAAAAAAGCCTTGCAGCATCCAAATTATCGTCCTGACGGCATCATGTTTTCAGGGAATACTGATTGTTATCAACCCATAGAACGTAAAAAGAAAATTACCCGTCAATTATTAGAAATATTTTTCGATTACCGTCATCCTGTTGGCATCATTACTAAGAATGCTCTAATTTTAAGAGATAAGGAATTATTACAGGAAATGGCTCAATTAAATTTAGTGTCGGTTAATATTTCATTAACTACTTTAAATGAAAAAACTCGAAGGGCCATGGAGCCGCGTACTGCAACTTCAATGCAGCGGCTTAAAGTTATTGAAGCATTATCTAATTTGGGTATCCCTGTCAATATAATGGCTGCACCCATTATTCCTTCTATCAATGATCATGAAATCCCGGCCTTATTAAAATCTGCCGCCGATGCAGGTGCATTGTCTGCCGGATATACTATTGTAAGGCTCAATGGAGCGGTCTCAGCCATTTTTGAGGACTGGGTAAGCAAAGTATTCCCCAATAGTGCTACAAAGGTTTTAAACCAAATTTCTGAATGTCATGGCGGGCAATTAAATGATTCTCGTTTTAGGACGCGTATGCATGGTGAAGGGCCCATTGCCATTAGCATTTCGAATTTATTTAAAATGGCGAAACTTCGATATTTTAAAGGACGATCGATGCCAAAATTGGATTATTCATTATTTAGACGTCCGGGGCCGACTCAATTAAATTTGTTTAAATAAAAAGTGCCGGAATATTCCCGGCACTCTTCTGCGAATATATAATAAGTTAAATAATGGTTACGGAATAACAACCTTTGCCAGCCATAGTTTTTTAAACTTACTGTCATGACCTATATAGTTGAGGACTTTTTCTTTACTGTCATAAAAACCTACAAAATGCTTATTTAGAAAATATTTTTGATCCCCTAATACTTTACATTCACTTACACTGGTATTTGAAAGATTTATTTTCCCTACGCGAGGAAAATACTTTGCATAAAAAGTTGGATTTCCATAATAGGCATCGAAAAAGCTTTCATATCCTTTGTCGCCTTTTACTTCCAAAATTTCCCAATACAAGCCTCCATCTGCCGCAGGATAAAAATTTTGTTTTAATGGGAATATTTCACTTTTCTTATCCGTATTGGTTCGCTCTACACCATACTGTGCTTTTAAACTTCCAGTCTTATCAAATTGAAAACATACGATATCTTCATAGCTTTTAACAGGATTGCCAATGCCCATGGATACAGTGCTGCTAAGCTGTCCGGCAATAATAAAATCTTCATTCGGGCTGACATAAAAACGTTCAATATAAAATTTCTTCCCTTTATAAGGATCTGCTCCTTTATCTTTCGGCGAAGTTTTAAATTTACTTTTAAATTCGCTAATTGGAACATTAGAAGCAAAAACTAATTGATTTCCTGTAAATTTTAAAATATGAAAATTATCCATCTTTTGTTTGGATGATTTTTGCCAGCGCATATCTAATTTATTATTACCATCCTTGAAACAAGGATTTTCAATAGGAGCATATTCGTCAAATTCAGAATCATAAGGCCCTTTTGATTTTACGGAACTGCCGCATAGGTAAACATTGCCATCCTGATCAAAGGAAGAAGTAATAATCATGGCCGGTGCCGGACTGTTAAACTCAACTTTGTTTTTCAGTTCCCCGCTGATGCTGTACTGGAAATAAATATATTTACTATAATCAGAAGCTCCTTTTTTAGGTGCAAAAACTAAAACAACATCATCATTTTTTAGCTGGTCGGAATAAACTAGGGTATATGCACCATTTAATTCCACCGGTTTTTCTTCGATCATTAAACGAACATCAAAAAATACCAAAACAAATTTATCCGCTTGACCTTTCTCTTTGGATTCAACCTTAGCTAAGGTAAATACTTTTGTATTTTTTTCATCAGACGGTAAATAACTGGCATAACCATAGTATACTTTTCCGTCGTCATTTCGTGCTTTTATGGTTTCTCTGGATATAGTTTTTTTAGTAATATATTTTTGTTTTTCATGGCTCCAGGTTCTCAAACGAACGGTTTTGTTTAGTTTGAGTTTCATACTTAATATATCAAAGGAAGTACAGCCTCCCACAGTAGTAAAATATACCGTTTGCTCATAATCTTCATGAGATTCTTTTGGCATACTTATATCTTTATCTTCTAATAATTTAAGGTTTTTATCAAAGCTATATTCTTCATATTGTACCTCATCACTTTTTTTGTCCAACTTCATTTTATAAAAGACATTTATATTGCCATTGGCTTCTTTATTTACATCATAAAGATAACCTTTAACCGCTTTTTTGGATAGCTCCTGCACTGCTTCTTGTACATCTTGGGCAATTATTAAATTACAACTGAAAATTGCTCCCACTAAGATGGAGCCTAATTTGAATTTCATCATGTTTTGCATTGGTTTTAAAAATGTTTTTTACTCAGGCATAGTAAAATGCGCTTCGCATTATTTATTTAAATGATCCTTGCAAATCAATGAAATTTGGAAATTAAATACAATACTATAAAAATAGTATTTTTGATATACCTTAAAATTATTTAAGGAAGTACTATAAAAATAGGGGTGGGGAGAATGAATGGAATTCCCGAAGAGTATTAAATGCTTAATTTATCTTTTTCCGTACACTTTATTTACAGCATCCATTCTTGAACTTACCTGCAGTTTTTCGTAAATATTTCTTATATGTGGCCTAACAGTTTTAATGCTTATAAAAAGTAAGTCTGCAATTTCTTTATAACGATACCCTTTCGAAAGCAAATCCAGAATTTCTTTTTCACGGGCGGTAAGCAAAGATAAATGACTGCTAGTAGGCGCAGGATTATTATCATTACGAAATGTTTTAATGACTTTACGGGCAATTTCTCCACTCATAGGTGAACCACCTTGGTAAACCTCAATGATGCCTTCCAATAATTTTTCAGGACTACTATTTTTTAATATATAGCCAACGGCACCGGCACACAAGGCATTAAAAATATTATCATCATCTTCGTAAACGGAACAAATTAAAAATTGAGGTTTGAGATTCTTGTCGTAAATGCTTTTGATACATTCTATGCCTGAAATCCCCGGTAATTGGATGTCCATTAAAACTACATCAAATTGTTCATTTATATAATTTTTCATAAAGTCTTCAGCATTATCGTACGTAATGATGGCACTAAAATTCTCACTATTTGCCAATAGTTTTTGAAAACCGGATCTAATTTCCGCGTCATCCTCTACGATTCCTAGTTTTATTTGCATCTGTGTTTTTAAATTTCAAATATAAGTCTTAGTGCCTGGTTATAAATACTGATTTAATAGTATATGTAATTAAGTTGAAATATGGATAGGGAACTGAATATGAATAGCTAAGCCATTCCCTTTTTCGTTAATATAATTTAAATTCCCTCCAATTTCCTCCAATCGTTTTTTCATATTGTTAAGACCATTTCCGTTTTTAAATGATTGGGAATTCAATTGATTTATTTCTTCATTTATTCCTTTTCCATTATCAACGATCCATAAATGAAAAACATTTTGTAAAATTTCAATTTTGAGACAAACTTCAGTGGCCTCGGAATGTTTTAAAATATTATTTAAGGCTTCTTTAAAACATAAAAATAAATTTCTTCGTTCATCCGGATTCAACGGGTGGTCGGATATTTCATTAGGAAATTCTATGATAATTCCTATAGATGAATTTTCAAAATATTCATAAGCATAGGCTCTTAAAAATGCAATTAAACTCTTTAAATCATCATTTCTGGGATTCATGGCCCATATTATTTCTTGTAGTCGTTCCGTCAAATCTCTCGCGGATTTTGATAAATGTTGTAATTTATCATTAATATCTTTGTTATCTTTAATTTCCAAACTCGCCAAATGACTGATCATTGAAATTTTAGTTAAACCTGATCCTATATCATCATGAATATCTCTTGAAATTCTATTTCTGATTTTTTCAATTTCATTTCTCCGCTCTAAAGCAATGAGCTTTTTTTCTAATTTTCTATTGATAAAAAAACGCAGAACTCCATAAATAAAAGCTAGAATTATAATTCCGATGAAGCTTAAAAACCACCATGTTTTCCAATAGGGTGCTTTAATTTTTATTTTTATTATTTGTGTCGGAGCTGACCAAAGTTCATCATTATTACTTGCCTTTAAATATAAAGTATAAATTCCGGGCTCTAAGGAACTGTAACGAACTTGCCTCCTCCCTGATGAATAATACCATTTATCTTCCAGTCCTTCTAGCTTTGAAGCATATTTATTTTGTTTCGGATTTGAAAATTCTAATGCTGAAAATTCAAAGGAAATTGTATTTTTATTATAGGGTAATTCTATATATTTTTTTAATAAAATGGAGGTGTCTAAATTTATAACTTCATCAAAAATCTTAAATTCGGTCAATTGTATTTTGGGTGTATGGGGATTAATGGTAATATTACTCGGATAAAAATAATTAAATCCATTAACGCCACCAAAAAATAGTTCTCCACTCTTCGATTGATAAAATGCCCCGGTATTGTATTCATTGGATTGAAGTCCATCCTCTGTAGTATAATTCTTGAAACTTTCCTTCTGCGGATTAAATTGAGACAAACCTTTATTGGTGCTGAGCCATAAATGTCCTTTCTCATCTTCTTCAATGCCGTAAATATAATTGTCCGGCAATCCCGATTTGATATTATAGATTTTTAATAAATCATAATTCAAATTAAACTTCATTAACCCAATATCTGTAGCCGCCCAAATGATTTTGTCTTTTGATTTTAAAAAACATTGAAAACTGGTATGAATAATATTTTTATTCTCATGACAATTTGGCTTTAATAAATTATTGGATCTTAGTATTCTGAAACCATTGCTTTCAGTGCCAAGTATTACATCTTCATGATTATCATAAATACATTTGGCGGCCAGTATTATTTTATTATTGATGCGGATGAGCTCCTTGTTTTTATTTAAAGTAAATAAATACCCTTGGGAAGAAACCAAAAGTTTCCCGTTTGATAAAGTTTTAGCACATATTATTCGTTGATCTGCTAATTGCGATTGAATTTTGATGCGGGTAAATTTCTTTGTTTGGAATGAAAAATAACACATTCCTTTTTCTGTGCCGATCCATAAGCCGCCGGGAGCACCATTAATATTGTTTATAATATTACTGGGTAATGATTCATTCGTGTGTTCATTATTGGTATAGTATTGAATTTTGGTTCTGGTTTTATCTATACAAATAATTCCTTGGTCTAAAGTTCCAACATATAAATTTTGATTAGAATCTTCATAAAAGCATTTAATAAAATTGGTGCTTAACTTTATATCACTGCTATTTGATTTGGATGCCAAATGAAACTTTATTTGATGTTTGCTAATCATAAATGCACCATCGCCATCTGTTCCTAACCAGATATTATTGGAGCAATCCTGATAAAAACGAATAATATGTTTTAAAGAATATCCATTACTACTAATAAATCGATGTTCATTATTATAGCTTTCAATTAAATTCCAATTAGGATCATAAGTATTTATTCCTTCATTAAGAATGGCAACATAGGTTATCCCTTCACTGCTTTTTATAACATCTATTACAGATTTATTTTTTAATTTATCAATTAAACGGATTAATTTATTTTGTGCAATTGAATAATTCCAGATGCCGTTAGATGTGCATATAATAAGACTATCTTTATTAAATTTTCTTAAGCCAAATATTTTGGTTTCCTTAGGTAATTTTAAATTTTGATAACTTATTTTTCCACTAATAAAATTGATGTTACATAATTTATGTTCATGGGTAGCCAGCCATACATCCTTGGCATCCATGGCAGCTGTTGATTCAACGATTGATTTTTCAGCAGAAGAAAGTAGTTTTAACGTGTGTTTTTTGACATCATATATTACAATTCCTTCCGAACGTCTCCAAAGATATAATTGATCGCCATTTTGCCCTAATGGTAGTATGGCTTTGTTGTGTATTTCTGATAAATCAGGTAAAGTTATTTTCTTTATAGTATTGCTTAGGGGATCGTATAAATTTAGTCCGTCTTCAGTGCCGATCCATAATTGTCTTTTTTTATCAATATAAAACCCTCTGATGGTATTATTGGATAATCCCAAGGATTGGTTGGGATCTTTTTTATAGGTAGTGAATGAATATGCATCAAATTTGTTTAATCCGTCAGCGGTACCTAACCATAAAAAATGTGATGAATCTTGGATAATACAATATACGGAATTTTGAGATAAACCTTCATTTACGCTGTATTGTGTAAAAGAGGCTTCCTTGTTTTGACAAAAACAATGGTTAAATAATATTAATGATAATAA
>CAIKRV010000037.1 GCA_903829945.1 uncultured bacterium
CCTCAGCGAACATCATATGTTTTGACGAAGTCAAAACTCCTCACCTTAGAAAGGGGAGGTGGACGCGAAGCGGACGGAGGGGATGATATCAGACCGCGAAACTGAATGGAGAGCGGATAAAGAACACCATCCCCTCCGCCCTACGGGCACCTCCCCTTGCTAAGTGGAGGAGTTCCGCAAAGCGGAACATTATTCGCAGCAATTAAAAAGTTCAAACATTAGATTTTATGATAGAGGTCTAAAAGGGCTAAAACAAATTAATATCTTTGTACCCATATGACAAAGCTGAGTGTTAATATTAATAAAATTGCCTTGATTAGAAATTCACGAGGCGGCAATCATCCTGATCTTATTAAAGTCGCCATGGATTGCGAGCAATACGGTGCGGAGGGGATCACCATTCACCCGCGCCCGGATGAGCGCCATGCACGTTATGAGGATGTAGCTGCCCTCAAAAAGGTAGTCAGGACGGAATTAAATATTGAAGGCAATCCGATGGATAAATTTATTCAAGTAGTATTGGATGCCCAACCGCATCAGGTCACTTTGGTTCCTGATGCACCCGAGGCCCTAACTTCGGATCATGGTTGGGATACCTTGAAACATCAAAAATACCTGAGAGATATTATAGCCGTATTTAAAAAAGAAGGCATTCGTACTTCAATTTTTGTAGATGCTGATTTAAAAATGATAGATGCCGCCGTGGATACCGGTACAGATTGCATAGAGCTCTATACAGAGTCTTATGCCAAGCAATACCCACGGGATAAGGAGGCCGCCATTGCGCCTTTTATTTTAGCAGGAAAACGTGCTTTGGAACTTGGCTTACGACTAAATGCCGGCCATGACCTCAATTTGGATAACTTGAATTATTTTGCTCAAGCTATTCCCCATTTGGCAGAGGTATCCATCGGGCATGCGCTGGTTTGCGACAGCTTATATTACGGACTTCAAAATACCATAGGAATGTACCTGAAAAAACTTCAGGCATAAAGAGGAAGAAAATTAAAAATCGTACTTATTATTTTTCTTTTCCTTCTTTTTGTATTTCCCGTCTTTAATGGCTTGGAAAAATTGAGCCCAAGCAAATGGATTCATTAAAGAGGCAGGTACCGGAGTACTATTATTCCCCATCATATTATAATTGGTTTGATAGCCGGAATAATAATAAGAATTCATGAAATTTTGCATGGCAATTTGTTGGTTTTCTCCCCCATCCCTTGCCAAGGTTTCATACAATTGGGATAATACTTCAGGGTCTAAGTTTTTGCGGGCATTTTCTGCATAGCCATCTCCTAAACGCAAATTTAAAAATGCAGTTTTAAATTCTTCATAGGACATCCGAGGGCCTACTACAGGACCTTGAAAACTTAGGGTATCGGTTTCCAATTCGGGACTATTAATAAATTTATGATCACTGGCATTGCCGGGGATAATGAAAATAGCCTTTTTAAAACCGACGGCAGTATATTCCACGGTATCATGTTCTTTTACCACCAGGGAGTAAAATCCGTCAAAAGCTGCATAGGTACCTTGGTAACTATTCCTGACTTTAATCGTTGCAAAAGGAATAGAGCCGATGCGTTTGGAACTAACCACACCGGATAATTGTACAAGTCCTTTCTCATACGCCTTATCCTGTGCTTGCATACCGTTGTTGAAAACTAAAATAAGAATCCCTAAGAGGGGCAGTGCTGATTTGAGGGATACTTTGGAGTACATGGTGTTCAATTATAGGACAAATTTAATTAAAATTAATCAGGAAATCAATCCGGTTGGAGCGAATAGATTGCAAAGATTGTTACATATTTGCAGCAAATATTGAAAAATGATACAAGATTGGAAAATTTCTTCACGCTATTTTAGTCAGCTCCTTAAAAGTTTGATTATTTTGACGGTGCTTATGCAGCTGGGCACCTTCCAAGCTTGCATTTCCAATTATAAAAAAACACAATTGAAGGAATTGGACAGTTTGCAAAGTTTTATCAATCAAACCGGCGAAATAGCCTCAGTAGATGATGCAATGATTGCCCAAAGAAATGATAGCCTTAAAATGAAATTAAGCTTGATCAAAGCAAAATACAAAGGTTTGTTTCCGGAACAATTAGCAAGCGATATGACTATACTTTCCGGAATATCCAGCAATTATGAACGATTTTTAAAGGAATATCCTGCGGAAGTTTATGATAATGATGAAAATGCCAAGCGCCTGCAAAAACTGAGGGAAGATTTTCTAAGCAATAAAATGGCAGTTGACGCTTTTGAAAAAAGATATCCGGAGGAAAAGAAACTCCTACAAAGCAATTTAAAAGCCATTAAGGAAACTGTAAACAGAGTGCTACCCGTAGATAATGAATACCATCGATGCAGCCGCAGCGTAAACCAGGCTTATTTGGAATTAAAATAGCCCATTAGCGGACATGAACATCTCTATCATCCTTGATCATATCAGGGTATAGTAAATACTTGATCCGTATTTTTTTAAAGGCATTGATGCCGGGTTGCCAGGAATCTTGGATGGCATTGGGAGATTTGCCCTCCATAATTTGCTTTCTCAACATTGCGGTGCCGGCCAGTTTTTCAAAGAAAGAAGTGAAAAAATGCTCCTTATCAGTATCTTTTTCATAAAAACCGAGAATCCAATAAAGGTATAATTGTTTGGATAATTTTACATAATCATCGGCAAAATGGGTCACTTTAAAGCCACGGCATTCTTTTCCCTCATACGGGGGATGCTCAGCCTTGCCGGGAATAGATAAAGGAGTAAAGGCATAACTACCCTCTACGAATCCGGGTTTGCCAATCAGCTCAAAAGGATATGCAGTACCGCGACCTACGCTGATAACGGTACCTTCAAAAAGGCACAGTGAAGGATATAAATAAACGGCTTGCATGGTAGGCAAATTAGGAGAAGGAGGAACAGGCAATTTATACATGCTGTCATGAGTATATTTTTTACATGGAATCACTTGCAGGGAACATTTCATATTCTGCGAAAGCCATCCTTCACCGTTAATCATTAGTGCATATTCACCAATGGTCATTCCATAAACGATAGGCACCGGATGCAAACCTACAAAGGATTTAAATTCCGGCTCCAATACCGGGCCGTCAATATAAAAACCATTCGGGTTGGGGCGATCCAATACCAGCAAAGTTTTGTTGGTCTCGGCACAAGCTTCCATGACATAATGAAGGGTAGAAATATAAGTATAGAAGCGACAACCCACATCCTGGATATCGAAGATAAGAATATCCACATCCTTGAGTTGGGAAGCTTTAGGTTTAAAATTTTTCCCGTATAAGGAAATAATAGGCAAGCCGGTAGCGAGGTCTTTGGAATCATTGACTTTTTCCCCGGCGGAAGCATTGCCACGAAAGCCATGTTCGGGAGCAAAAATTTTAACTACATTTACTTGCTTGGAAAGTAAAAAATCAGGCAATAAAACATTGCCCACCCTGGAAGTTTGGTTGACCACCAAAGCCACGCGTTTATCTTTTAATAAGGGTAAATAGTCGTTAAATTGCTCAGCGCCGACCTGAATTTGGGCATGAAGGAAAAGAGGAAGGAGAAAAAGTATGGTATAAAATAGTAGCTTTGCCTTTGTAAAAATATACATTTCGTTGCGTTTTGATTTATTTATAGCCGGTAGGATTAGTTATCGCTCCAAGCGTTCATTTTCCAAAGTAATTATTCGCATAGCTGCAGCTGCCATCATGCTCAGCGTGGCAATAATGCTGATATCGGATAGCATCTACACAGGATTTCAAAGCGAAATTAAGGATAAAATTACAGGATTTGCCTCGCATATTCTGGTAAGTCGCGCAAATTCAGATTTTACCTTTGAAAATGAACCTGTTCCGTATGATTCCGCCTTTGTTAAAAAAGTACAAGCCTTGCCAAATGTGCGCCACATACAAGTATTTGCTACTAAGCCGGGCGTGATTAAATTTAAGAATGATAATGAAGGGGCCGTACTGAAAGGCGTAGGACAAGATTTTGACTGGCAATTTATCAACTCCAAATTAGTAGCCGGGCGCCGCTTACAATTATCTGATTCCTCAGCTTCCACCGAAGTGGTATTACCCAAGGCCATGGCCGATAAGTTGGATATAAAGCTAAATGATAAGGTCATCATGGGCTTTGTACAAAATCCTCCTCGGGTAAGAAAATTTACGGTCGTAGGAATTTATGAAACAGGCGTTGAAGATATTGATAAAGTTTTTATCATTACGGATATCAGGCAAATCCAACAATTAAACAATTGGGGCAGTGATAAAAATTTATACGGGGGTTATGAAATTTTTATAAAAAATACGGAGGCCATGGAACATACCTCCGATGATATAAGCGAATTGGCGGATTTAAGATTGCAAAGCCGAACCATTCGGGACCGATTTCCCCAAATGTATGATTGGTTGAATCTGATCAGCGCTAATACTTATATTATTTTGATTTTGATGCTGATCGTAGCCATAATAAATATGTCCACCGCATTAATTGTAATGATTTTGGAAAGAACACAAATGGTAGGAATTTTAAAATCCATGGGCGCCGGCAATGCTTCCATCCAGCGCATATTTATGATCAATGCGGCCAAAGTTATCCTGACAGGCACCTTTTTAGGAAATTTATTGGGGCTTGGATTTTTGTATTTACAGCAACACACCCATGCCATTAAATTGGTGCAGGAGAATTATTACCTGGCCTATGTACCGGTCAATTTTACCTTATCGCATATATTGGTGATCAACATAGGAGCCTTAGTAATCTGTACCTTAGCTATGTTATTGCCGGGATTATTTATTATTAGAATAAAGCCATCCACGGCTTTGCGCTTTGAATAAAGCAGGCTAAATAATGGATTTTTACTTCCGGTAGGAAACTTTTAGAAGCATTTCCGTTTCCAATGTTTATTTATTTAGTATCTTTGTCTAATAGATAGGCTTATGACGGAAAAGGAAAGAAATATCCTGATACAATCACGTACCTTGATTTTCAAGTATGGCATTAAAAGCCTGACGATGGATGATATATCCCAAAGGCTTGGCATATCGAAGAAAACGCTTTATCAGTTTTATGAAAATAAAGCAGATTTAATTAGTAAAGTAGTAGCATATACCATCACTGAAAGTCAAGAAATGATGGAAAGTGCCATGGCAAGAAGTAATAATGCCATCGAAGAATTATACATCATGTACCAAACCAGTACACAAATTGTAAAGCGACTGAATCCATCCTTAGATTTTGAATTACGAAAATACTATCCGGAAAGCTTTAGTTTATTGGAAAGTTTCAGGAATACTTTTATTTATAATTTAATGGTGGCCAACCTTGAAAAAGGTATTAAAGATAAGCTCTTCCGTGAGGATCTAAGTGCTGATATTATCGGTAGGATTTATACCTTAGCTACGATGGAGATTTTTAATGCGGAAATATTCCCACCCGATGATTATCCAGCCAATCATCTTATCAAGGAATTATTTACTTATCATATCCGTGGTATCGCTTCTAAGAAAGGCTTAGATTATTTAGAAAATAAATTAAAGTTGGAAGAATAAATTACCCTTCCAGAAAACGCTCCATGATCGCAGGCTCAGGCATTCTGCAACTGTTCCGTTTTCCGAACCATTTATATCTGTTACGTGCCACAAAATTATAGATGGCATCCCTGATGAATGGTGGTACGATTATAAAAATATAGAGCATAGGCCACACACCGTTTAATTGCTTGCAGATTTGAAGTACTGCACCGGATTTTCGATATTGTTGACCATGAGATACCAAAACAATGGAATCCAATTTTTGAAGGTTTGAGTGTTCTGCCGACAATAATTGAGCAGCAGCCGAAGATTGAATAGCAGCAAATTTAAATTTTCCCTTAGGGTCCCTGTCAATTACAAAATTGACGAAGCCATTGCAAAGATTGCAAATCCCATCAAAAAGTATAACAGAATGAGTTTCCAATTCGTTATTAAGGTTGAATTGTAATTGTAAATTTTTAAATTCGCAACACAAAGGTACAATGAAAAAAATTGGATTACTTAGCGATACCCATTCATATTTGGATGATCGGATACTTTATTATTTGAAAGATTGTGATGAAATATGGCATGCGGGAGATTGGGGCAGCGTAAAATTAAGCGATACCTTAGAAGCATTGGGTACAGTAAGAGGTGTGTACGGAAATATTGACGGGAATGATCTTAGGTTAATATATCCCGAATTAAATATTTTTAATTGTGAAGGAAAAAAAATAATGCTATTGCATATTGTTGGAAGCCCGGGGAAATATTATCCGGGAGTAAGAGCGGAAATAAATAAGCACAGACCAGATATTGTTGTTTGCGGTCACTCGCATATTTTAAGGATTCAACAAGATAAAGAATTAAACTTTTTATATATGAATCCGGGTGCAGCCGGCAGGCATGGATTTCACAAAGTACGAACGATGTTAACCTTTGAAATTAATCAAGGAAAAATAGAAGAATTAAAGGCCATAGAACTGGGACCACGTACAAAAGAGATAATCTAATCCTCTCTTCTTTCTTTAAAGCGATGTAGTAATTCACGCTTAAACTCCATTTCGGCCTTTTGCAATAATATTACCTTTTTTACCGGCAATACTTTTTTAAATTCAACAATGTATTTTTTACGAATATCCAATTCGCGTTGTGCTATTGCAGTAAACTCATCAATGGCTTTTTCAACTTCGGCATCGGACATTTTATCGAAGTTGGTGGCAATGGCTTTACGTTTATCGCGCATCATATCACGATTTTTATTTAATTCGTCTTGGTATTCATTAAAGATAGGCCAAAAACGTTGCGCCTCCGCAGTAGTTAAATTTAATATCCGTGTATAAACTCCTACCCTATCTGCTTCAATTTGTTTGCGATCGGGTCCATCACCCATATTGTCGGACATTCTACCTTCACCACGTCGCGGACCTTGAGCAAATATGGTAAAAGGTAATACTAATAATAATATACTTAAAAGGCTTAATTTTTTCATAGTTCCTCAGTTAAAGTAGATTCATCAATGGTTTCAACTAAATATTCCTCCGCATATGTTTTTTTAGAAGAATTTAAGTTGATTTTATTTTTTGAAGGTGTTTTAGCAGGTAAACTTGGACTTGTTTCTATTAAAAGTTCTTCGTCAATATGTTCAATTACATAATCGGCATTTGGAGCAGATTTAACGACCAAAGTACCTGTAATATTGTGGCTTCCTGAATTCTTTAAAAATAAAAAACCAATGGTAATAATTAAAAAACAAATAGAAGCAGCAACATAAGAATATTTTGGTAACCACAACGCATACCATCGGGATTCAGGTACAGCTTCCATATGAGCAATTCTTTCACGAATTTTCATAGGGAAAGTATCAAAATACGCATCAGGGACCGTGTAAGGCATATCTTTCTTAAATTTAGAAAGATTTGGCGCCAAGTCATCCAATTCGTTGTTTATATGATTATTCTGATCCATTTTACTTTTGATAGCTTTAAAATTAAATAGTTTAATCCAATCTGGTAATCAAAACTTCAATTTTTTTTGCAGCATGGTGGTAAGATGCTTTTAAGGCCCCAACGGAAGTGTCCAAAACTTTACTCATTTCTTCGTAAGGCATTTCTTCATAATAACGCAATTGAAATACAATCCGTTGCTTTTCAGGTAAAGTTAAAATGGCCTTTTGTAAGCGCAATAGTAAGTCGTTGCCACTAATTTGATTCCCGGTGTCAATTTTGTTACTTAGCTCAGCTTCAACGTCTCCCAAAGGAAGAAAAAAACGTTTTTTCTTTTTATCCAAATGAGATAAAGCTTCGTTGACCGAAATTCTATACAACCATGTATATAATTGAGATTCAGCTTTAAAATTAGCAAGATTTTGCCAAACTTTGATCCAGACATTTTGCAATAAATCATCTGCATCATCGTGATCTACAACCATTCTTCGTAATAACCAATAAAGTTTTTGTTGATACTTACGAACCAACATATTAAAGGCATAAGATTGGGTATCCTGATTCCTAAATTGCTGAATGATTTCTTCGTCGGACATGCTTGGTTTGCATTGTACTGCAATAATTATGCAGAACTATGCTATAACCAAGATTACGTATAATAATTAGTTGCAGAGGGGTTCATCATTTAATATGATCCATGCCATTCGACAATTATTTTTTCCTTTTAATTACGGCTTGAGCAGCTTGAACAATATTTATAGTATCCAAACCATATTTTTTCATCAATTCATCAGGCTTGCCGCTTTCGCCGAAACTATCATTAACAGCCACCATTTCTAAAGGCGTCGGTAATTCTCTGGACAATAATTGAGCGATACTATCACCTAGTCCACCATTCCTTTGGTGTTCTTCAGCAGTCACCACTGCTCCAGTTTTACCTACTGATTTCAGGATAGCAGCAGCATCCAAGGGCTTTATGGTATGAATATTTATTACCTCAGCTGACATACCTAATTCTGCAAGCTGGGCTTGGGCCTCAATGGCTTTCCAAACCAAATGTCCGGTTGCAAAAATGCTGACATCCGTTCCATCGATCAAATGAAGTGCTTTTCCAATTTGAAAATCTTGATTTTCAGGAGTGAAATTTGGAACTGCAGGGCGACCAAAACGCAAATATACCGGTCCTTCATAATCGGCTATGGCAATGGTAGCTGCTTTGGTTTGGTTGTAATCACAAGGATTAATGACCGTCATATGAGGTAACATTTTCATTAAGCCTATATCTTCTAAAATTTGGTGCGTAGCACCATCTTCTCCCAAAGTAACTCCGGCATGAGAAGCACATATTTTTACGTTTTTACCTGAATAGGCAACCGATTGGCGAATTTGATCATACACCCGGCCGGTTGAAAAATTGGCAAAAGTACCGGTATAAGGTATTTTCCCACCAATGGTAAGTCCTGCGGCGATACCGATCATATTTGCCTCTGCAATTCCCACTTGTACAAAACGTGTGGGAAACTCCTTATGAAACTTACCCATCTTTAGGGAATCCGTTAGGTCTGCACAAAGACCTACAACATTAGGATTTTTTTGTGCTACTTCATACAGTCCGTCGCCAAAGCCATCACGTGTTGCTTTATTGTTTATAATGGTAAATGCTGTTTTCATTTGCTTAAGTCTAATGTTATTTTTGTTCCGCTATTTATTTGAAATTCCTTTGTTATACTTTCTTCCGTTTGCTTTGCTGATTTCACCCTGTAGATGACTCGATAGGTACCGGGCTGCAATTCATATCCCTCTCTGCCCTTGGTACCGCCACTTAAGTCGCATACCCATTCAATCTTGCCACCATTAACTACAAAAACACTTCCAACGATATCCTTTGCATAGGAAAAGTCAATATGTCCGGCATTGGGGATATCAATCTTCTTGGTTAAATTCTCCTCTATTTTTACTCCATTGAAATGCACTCGAGGAAGGGTTAATGCTTCAATATCATATTCGCCACATAAAAAGCGATGCGTTGTATTGGATTCCTGCTGATAAATTATATCCGTATGATGAGCTTCACGAATAATACATTTCACGATTCCGGCCTTTAAATTGATTTGCAAATTTCCCTGCGAGGCATCTACATTGATAATATTATGTTTTGCAGCTTTTAATGCTATATCATGCTTAAGAATCACCGGTGTTGTATTGATCTGTAAATCATATTTAATGACGGCATCCATTTTAAAAGTATCCGGTAATCCGGAGGTATTCATAGTATGATAATAATTGGCCACTATTTCATGGTTTTTGGCATTAAAGAAGGTCATATCCACATTGGTTTCCACGGCCTTACCTTTTGAATTATTTAGGTTTACCTGTATAGTAGTATTATTGAGTGCTTGTGATACCACCATATTTAAAATTTCGCTTAAGTCAGCCTCGGTACGAGTATTATAAACCCTACCTACACAATGAAAAGATTGAATAACATCATCGCTTAATCCTATGCCAATTATAAAAGGTTTTAAAATAATTCCTTTTTCTTGTAAAGTACGAGAAACGGCACAAGGGTCACCGCCACATTCCTCATATCCATCAGTAATCAGAATAATATAATTTTGACCTTTACCTGAAGGAAATTCATGTTGTGCCATGGCAAGGGAATAAGCAATTGGAGTGGTCCCTTTTGGCTCCAATTTTTTTACTTCACTCTTAATGCGTTCATAATTTCCGGGTTCAAACCAAACAGCTAAACGTGTATCTCTACAGTCCTTTTCCCTATGGGTATCTCCATAAGTATGTAAGGCCAAATCTACGTCAGGTATATTTTTAAGGCTATCTACCATTTGGATAATGAGACGTTTGGCAACAGCCATTTTTTCTTGTTTACTCCCACCTCCAATATATCCATTCATACTGCCGGAACAATCCAACATTAATAGTATTCTTGTTCTTTTTTCAGGCTGACTTTGCGCCGAAACCTTAGAGAAAAATCCAAATAAGCTAATAACTAAAAAACATACTTTCAGGTATGCTTTCCAGCAATTGTTTTGCTTAACTTTAGGCAATATAAACGCAATATCATGAGTTGAAAATTTCAATCCTTATAGGTGTTAATAATCTCCTAATGTTTCTTCTAATTGTGCCAATGCCTTTTGCAATTGTTCATCATTTGGAGCCACTCCGTGCCACCTATGGTCGTCCTCCATAAAATCAACACCTGCTCCCATTTTTGTACGCATTAAGATGGCAATACACTCACCGCGATGAGTAAGTCCTTTGGCAATATTTAAAGTTTCAATCAAATCACTCATATGGTTGCCATTGGTCTCTAAAACATGCCATCCAAAACTTCTAAGTTTGGCAGGTAAATCCCCTAGTGACATTACATCCTGCAGGCGACCATCTATTTGTTGACCATTATAATCTATGGTAACGATTAAATTATCAACTTTATGATTAGGTGCAAACATTAAGGCTTCCCAATTTTGCCCTTCTTGTAATTCCCCATCTCCATGTAAGGTATATACTAAAGAATTATCCTTATTTAATTTCTTAGCTAAAGCTGCTCCGATAGCGACACTCAAACCTTGGCCAAGTGAACCGGTTGCAATTCTTATTCCTTCTAAACCTTCATGGGTGGCAGGATGTCCTTGCAAGCGGGTATTGAGCTTCCTGAAGCTTGCTAATTCTGAAACAGGAAAATACCCTGACCTAGCCAAAGCACTATAAAATACCGGTGAAATATGACCATTGGATAAGATAAAAATATCTTCTCCGATACCATTCATGGTAAATGCTTTAGGATTATGATTTAGAATATTGAAATACAATGCAGTAAAAAAATCTGCACATCCCAATGAGCCTCCAGGGTGTCCGGATTGAACCCCATGTACCATTCTTACGATATCACGGCGAACCTGGGTGGCTATTTTTTCGAGTTCTTTTGTGTCGGTAATCTTGTTCATTTCAAGTTCAAAATTAGGAGTATTTACTAAATCTTAACTAAGAAGTTGTCCACAAAATAAGATAATATTTTACACATCAATTTCCGGTGAGACCAGCTAATTATTTGTAATTTTTCTATGTAAAAGATTAAAAATGTTAAGAATGGGCTCTTATTACAAAATAATAAAAGCGGTAAAATAGTACACATTCCCGAATACAAAACGTTTGAAAACTGTAAAATGCAGTGCAATTAAGGTTCTGAAATAATAACTTATTTAGGCAAATGCCATGTCTAAGTAAGAAACAAAAAAAGGTTACTGTAAACAGTAACCCCTAATTTATATTTTATTTGCAAATTACACCGTCATAATTTCCTTCTCTTTTGCAACTAAAATCTCGTCAATTTTGCGAATATATTTATCCGTTTGCTCCTGAACTTTAGTTTCGCCATTTTTACCTTCATCCTCTGCCAAACCATCCTTCACTAATTTTTTGATGGATTCCATCATATCTTTGCGAATATTGCGAATCGCAACTTTCCCTTGTTCAGCTTCTTGCTTAGACATTTTCACCAATTGATTCCTACGTTCTTCTGTTAATGGCGGGATATTAATACGAATAATATTGCCATCATTTTGAGGGGTAAAACCTAAATTAGCGTTTACGATTGCCTTCTCAATAGCTCCTAATAATGGCTTTTCCCACGGCTGAATTACTAAAGATCTCGGATCAGGAGTACTAATATTTCCAATTTGTGCCAATGCCGTAGAAGTACCGTAATAATCTACAAACACACTATCTAACATGGATGGATTTGCTTTCCCGGCACGAATTTTTGCCAATTCACTACTTAAATGGTCAACTGCTTTGGCCATAGTAGCTTCGGTATCTTTTATTACATTATTTAGTTGCTCTATCATCACTTTAAACGTTTCGGCAAAGATATAAAATTTGTCAATTGGAACAAATCCATATCTAAACTTATGAAAAGAACTTACATGTCATCTTCAGTAATCCATGACTTACCCGGTGGACTAATATAGGCATTCATTAAAGTCAATAACTTGTCAATATTATCACTGGAAAGCAGCATTTTCTGGTGCTCAGGTTTCAAAAAACCTTGGTCGGCCATATGCTGGATTAATTCCAATAATCCACGATAATATCCGTTACAATTTAAAATGCCAATGGGCTTATTATGTAAATTTAATTGGGCCCAAGTTAACATTTCAAAAAGTTCTTCCATGGTTCCAAAACCACCCGGCAAGGCGATAATACCATCCGAACGTTCATGCATAATTGCCTTACGTTCATGCATAGTATCGACCAATATCAAATCAGTTAAGCCATCATGTGCTACCTCTTTCCCACTAAGAAAATAGGGTAAAACTCCCGTTACCTTACCCCCATATTGAAGTACGGCATCTGCTACGGTGCCCATGAGGCCAATTTTTGCACCGCCATAAATTAATTCAATATTTCTTTGGGCTAAGGTTTTCCCTAATAATGCCGCCTGATTCGTATATATAGCATCCGCTCCATAACTTGAACCACAAAAAACTGTGATTTTTTTCATTCATTTAAATTATTTATATTCAATTACTTACGTCTTTCCTTAGCATTATTTGTATTTTACGCTCCAATTCCTCAAATGGGAAGAGTTCTTCCTCCTTAATTCCATTTAAAATATATGCAAATGGATAAAATACGAGAGTTGGAACCCCTTGATGTAAAAGTATAATATAACTCCCCTCGGAGGTATTTAATTTTTTCCAAGTCATTAATTGATTTTCAACCAAATAAAAGCCAATTGCGGCACCAAAAATCAATGCTATTCTTTCGGCAGAATATCCCATAAAGTCATTAAAATCCTCACTTTCCCAAACCTCCCAAAATTCTTCCAAATTAGTAGGGTGGTTGATAATATGGTGTTCAAATTGTAATAATGCAGCAAAAAAATCAGCAAGGGTTTGATTGGCTCCTTTCAAAACTTCCATTTCACTATCCGTCAAATCGGTCATTTGATTTATGCTTTCCGTTGAAATATTAACTCTTAGAAAATTTTCAGTTTCTTTCAAGAAAGCATTATTTAATGAAAATGGGACGGCGTCTTCATCAGGTTCATTAGCAAAAAAGCGTTCAAAAAATCCCATATCTTAAAAAATTAATGATTCACGAATATAACAAAAAAGCATAAATATGATTCAGAACCTGAATAAAGATAGCCATATTCGGGTATTTTGCACCTAAAGCCTTGCCAAAAAGAGGCTTTGGCACTATTCTAGCAGAATTTTAAGGCTATTAAACCTTAACATTTTACGCTAAATAAATTGCAAGGACGTATTTAAGCTATTGCTAAAATTTGTACATTCGCATCCAAATTTTTAACCACATAATGAACTTTAAATCATTTAGCCGACTAAACAACATCGTAGGATGGTTAGTTTTTGCAGTTGCTGCATTTACCTATCTATCGACGATTGAGTGGACCGTAAGCCTTTGGGATTGCGGAGAATTTATTCCTTCCGCCTTCAAATTAGAAGTTTCCCACCCACCCGGAGCTCCACTGCATGGTATTATCAATCATTTATTTACCATGTTTTCATTTGGAAACACTAAGCTTGTTCCCATTTTAGTGAACTCCTCCGCTGCACTGGCCTCTGCCTTTACCATCTTATTTTTATTCTGGAGCATTACCGCTTTAGCCTTAAAATTAGTGGTAAATGATGAGAATGCTATGGAAAAAGGAACCGTTTGGGCTATTTTAGGTGCGGGCGCTGTAGGTGGACTAGCCTATACTTTTTCTGACACCTTTTGGTTTTCAGCGGTTGAGGGTGAAGTTTACGCGCTTTCATCATTTTTTACTGCCCTAATATTTTGGGTAGCCTTAAAATGGGAGCGCCGTGCTGATGAATCCAGGCATTTGCGTTGGTTCGTTTTGATGTTTTACCTCATCGGTTTAGTTATCGGTATTCACTTATTGGGCTTACTTGTAATTCCGGTTATTGTATTGATGTATTATTATAAAAAATACACTGTTACTAAATGGGGTGCCATCAAAGCCATTATTATTGGATTTGCTGCACTGGGTGTAGTTCAAATTGTTATTATCCAATGGCTATTAAAATTTGCAGGCTATTTTGATTTAATTTTTGTCAATAATTTTGGTATGCCGTTCTGGAGTGGTGTTATCTTCTTCTTTGTGGCATTATTAGCAGCATGTTCTTATGGCATTTATTATACCCATAAGAAAAAGAAGATTATTTTAAACTTGGCATTAACTTCATTTGTAGCTGTGGTAATAGGTTATTCATCCTACGCTATGACGGTTGTTCGTTCTTATGCCCACCCTCCCATTGATATGAATGATCCGGAGGATGTATTCAGTTTATTAAGTTATTTGAGTCGTGAACAATATGGTGATAGCTATGTAATGTATGGTCCATATTACAATGGTGACCGCTACGCGGACATTGAAGATGGGGATATGCAATACTACAAAAACAAGAAAACGCATACCTTTGATGAAGACGGTTATAAAAAGCATCAAAAATTCCCTGCAGAATTCTGTACCTTCTTCCCTAGAATGTATAGTGCGCAGGATAATCATAAGCAAGGATACCGTGCTTGGCTCAATTTAAAACAAGTACAAGATCCTGAAACCGGTAAAACAGTTTGGGAAGACGAATTGCCAAATTTCCGATTCAGCTTTATGAAGCATAATATGCGTTTCTTCTGGAATTACCAGATGAATTACATGTATTGGCGCTATTTTGCCTGGAATTTCATCGGCCGGCAAAATGATATGCAAGGAACTCATGCTGAATTCCATCAAGGAAATTGGATTACGGGCATTGCGCCAATCGATAAAGCATTGGATAGAGGACCTCAAGATCATATCCCAACCTATTTAAAGGTGAATAGAGCGCATAATGTGCTTTATGGATTACCATTTATTTTAGGCTTGCTCGGGATGTATTATCAATATAAGAAAAAACGACTGGATTTCGCGGTTGTATTTATGTTCTTCTTCATGACGGGAATTGCCATTGAATTGTACTTGAATATGCCGGATCCGCAGCCACGGGAACGTGACTATGCCTTTGTGGGTTCGTTTTATGTATATGCCATTTGGATTGGTATAGGCGTATTATGGCTCTGGGAACAATTTAAGAAGCGCATGCCAAGTATGCAAGCTTCTTCGCTTGCTACTATTTTATGTTTGGTTGCCGTACCAACATTAATGGCTTTCCAAGAATGGGATGATCATGATCGTCATGATAGATATACTTCTCTTGATTATGGAGTGGATTATTTACAATCATGTATGCCACATTCTATTTTAATGTGTAACGGGGATAATGATACTTATCCATTATGGTATGCTCAGGAAGTAGAAGGTATCCGGGATGATGTACGTATTGTAAACTTAAGCTTGTTGAGCACTGATTGGTACATCAATGAACTTCGTAAACCAATTAATCATGCACCCGGCTTGCCATTTTCCATCACGCCTGAAAAACTTCGTGGTTGGGAATATGTTTACTATGCAAAAGAAGCCGTTAGTGATATTGATCAAACCGTGCCTGCGGATGTAAAAGAAGTAATAAAATACATTACCAGCAGTGCCAGCAGAAATCAAAACATTGGCAAAGGTGAAGTTCCATTATTGCCTACCAGAAAATTAAAAATTAAGGTTGACCGCGATAAAGTTTTGAAAAATGGTATGGTCAGTCCGAAATATGCGGATATGGTTCCGGATCAAATTGAATTTGATTTGTCAAAAAATACCTATTATAAATCAGACATGATGGTATTAGATATGATTGCTACCGCTAATTGGGATATTCCAATTTACTTTTCAATCACTTCCGGACCAAATGAATATTTGAATTTGGGTAAATATTTGCAACAAGAAGGTTTGGCCTATCGTTTGGTTCCTTATGCTGTAAAAGGTGTAGGCGATAATAGAAATGTACGTGTAGATGTAGATACCATGTACAAAAATATTATGTCCAAATTTAAATGGGGCGGTTTGGAAAAAGGCAGTCATTTGGTGGATTATGTAACCAATAGACAGTGCAATAATATGCGCGGCTTATTTTATACCCTTTGCGAGAATTTATTAAATTCCGGTAGAAAAGAAGATGCAATAAAAGCTGCTGACAAATGTTTAGAAGTATTGCCTGAACGCAATATTCCATATGATGCCGGTGTAGGAAATTTAGTTCAAATTTACTATGACGCAGGTGCTAATGATAAAGGACATAAATTGGCAGAACACCTCTCTGACCTCTTAATTGAAGAATTAAACTACTATAGCCGTGCTAAGCCAACCCAATGGCAGGATGTAGGAAATGAAATAAATGAAGGTTTGAGAATGCTTGATATGATTCAACAACAATCAGAAAAAGTAGGTCAGAAAGAACTTTCCAATAAAATTAAAACTGCAATGGACGGCTATAAGCGCGCCTTTGGATTAGGTAGCGGCGGACCGGGCTAACAGTAATTTGAAAATTTAAAAAAGGTGAAACATAAAAAGTTTCACCTTTTTTTTGACTTTATACCAATTCATCTATCTAATATAAGATTTGGTATAATTTATGTCATTACATTTGAGTTAAATATCGGCTTTATGAATTTGCTATTTAAAACATCAATATTAAGTTTATTTATTTTAGGAATGTTTTCAGCGTGCAATACCCCAAAACACGGTACCAAGAAAAGAAATCCTGAGCCTGCCAATACCAATGCCAGATTAGAAAACAGTTTTCAGAAAGTAGTGGTAGCAAATGCCCGGGTTTTAACTGATACCTCCATTGAAATGGACTTTTTATTACAGCCGGCAAATTTTCTTCATAAAATTCAAAATGCAGACGCCGCTAATGCACCCGCAATTCGCTTTCATTTTACTGTAATTGCGGATGATAAAAGCAACCATATTTTAGATACTTTTACCTATTGGGTTCCACAAAATTTAATGTCGCAACCTTTTATAAATTATACCAGAGGACCGATCAGTTGTTATTCCGTAAATGTTAATTGCATTTATGATATATATGACCCTGCAGAACATATTCACTATAAAAATATAATCCCCTTTAATTTTGGATCAGCCTTTTCTGCAAACTATTTTAACCTAAGAAAAATAACCGGTCCCGGAAAAGCATTTACTACGCCCCAACGATTTTTCCATACCAATGATAGTTGCGTGGTGGACTATTACAAATCCAAAATTCAAAAATTATACGTTCGCTATTCACCGGCCATAGGAAGACCTTCCCCTACTCCATTTTATAAAGGACAACAAAAAGTATTATTAGCAAATTTTAGAAATTCATTTAACATTCCGAATGGCGGCGTCCTAAGTTTTAAAATGCCGGGGAATTATTTAATTCAAACCGACACCACAAAACGCGAAGGATTATGGGTAAATGTATTCAGTGATGGATTTCCATTTCCTTCCACTGAAAGTGATTATTTAAATCCATTGGTATATTTAATTTCAGAGCAAGAATATTTATCCATGAGTCAAAGTGAAAATAAGAAAAAAGCTATAGATGAATTTTGGAATAAATGTGCAGGTGATGCTGATAAAGGACCATTATTAGCCGATGAATATTATAAAAGAGTAAAAGAAAGTAATGATAATTTTACTACCTCCAAGGAAGGATGGAAAACCGACCGGGGCATGGTATATATACTCTATGGCAAACCGGATATGGTAAGCAAAGAAAGCTGGGGTGAAAGTTGGACCTATAATGCACATTATCCTTACGCAGCAGTGGAATTCCGCTTTACACGTTCCGAGCAAGCATGGGGATACGACTATACCCTGATGCGTGAAGCACACTATAAAAATTTATGGTATCAAGCTATTGATAATTGGCGGAACGGACGTACCAAAGGGAGATAATTAATACCAGGCTTATACCCTCAATTTTATAGAGTAAGTATAGTCCATATTTTTCCAAATTTAAAAAATTACTTACGCCATTTAATGGCACATCCAATTGACTTTGTTTCCGGAACCGGAACGCGATTTCCATTTAATAGTGCATTCACAGCATCCGCAACATAAGTATGAGTAACTTTTTCCGGTTCCGATCCATTGTCATCAATGGCCCCTTGGTATTTTATAACCCAATTTTTATTCTCTTTCCAAATTACAAAGGCATGCGGCGTTTTATCGGCCTTAAATTGTTTAGCTACCGATTGCGTTGCATCATATAAAAAAGGGAAATTAATATTTTTTCGTTTTGCCATTTTTACCATTTCCGGATAGGAATCTTCCTCATAAACCATCGTATCTGAACTACTGATGGCAATTAAAGGAACACCTAACCGAGCAAATTTATTATTTAATAAATTCATGCGCTGCGGATACATTTTTGCAAAAGGACAATGATTGCAAGTAAAAACAATTATAAATCCTTTAGCATTTTTATAATCCCCTAGCGAAACTATTTTTCCATTTATATTTTTAAGCTTAAAATCACTGACAATATTTGCTTGTTTTTCCGGATTAATAAAAGCAAGCGAAACCCAAGTAATTAAAGAAAGTAAAATAAATTTCGGTTTCATATTTTGTTATTGTTTAACAAATGATCGGGTATACGTTTGCTTATTAGAATTATCAGTCAAATTCAAAAAATAATTCCCCGGCTTTAAAGTACTAATATCAATACCATTTTCAAACCTTGGTTTGGGGAGCATAAAATAGGTACGGCCTAATATATCCGTTATGGTAATATAATAAACATCGATCGGTTCATGATCAAAATTAATCATCAATTTATTATTTGCCGGGTTAGGAAATAAACTAAAATTTGGTTTGGGGTACGAAATATTATTAATTCCGGTCTTCTCATTTTCCACGAGAAATTGCCCCATCATACCTTCATCTTCATGGAGCGCAATATGACAATGGTACATAAAAGGATGCAAGGAATCAGCATAATCAGCAAACCTGGCAATGAAACTTACCTTTTGCTTTGATTTCACATAAACAACATCTTTCCAGCCTTGTAATTGTGGCGGAGCAGTACCACCGTCTATAGATAATATGTGGAATTCAACATCATGAATATGGAATGGATGACTAAAATTAGACGTGCTGCTAATTTCCCAAATTTCAGTATTATTTAATGGGACAGAATAATTATAATAATTGTAATCAAAAAACTTGTGATTAATAATAAATTTTGGAGGTGCGCCGGGCCGATCACTGGAATCGCTAATGGATAATGAGCGGGTAAGTACAGCAGATGCCACATCAGGAAATATATTGGTGGTAAGTTTGGTGGGGATAGAGCTAATGGAATTAGAATTGGAATCCGTAACATTGAGATGTAGAATGGTAAAATCCTTGCGTTGCAAATAATTTTCAAAAGGTCCATTTGGAAATGCATCCCCACCGGGTTCGGATTGTGCCAAGGTGGAATTGTATGCCATTAAATCCACCGAACTACCTTTTTGATGGCTGAAATTCACTAATATTTCTACACGTTCACCTGCGGAAATAAAATATTTTTTAACCGCAACCGGAGAGTCTAATAAACCACCGTCTGAACTGATCATATAAAAACTCCTGCCATCATTAAATCCGAGGTTATAAGAACGCTCTATAGCGGCATCTAATATTCGAAAACGAACCCATTGTGCAGGGACTGTAAATTGTGGTCTAAGCACACCATTAACCATCATGGAATCTCCATATGGAGCAGAGTTGATTTGATTAGATGAAGTAAATTTTCTATCCGTTAAAGCCAGTGGAATATCATCTACGCCATAAGTGCGTGGAAGTTTAAGTGAACTTTCAATTGAATCACGAATAATAATCATTCCTGCCAGCCCTGATTCTAATTGTTTTTGAGCCTCCATATGTAAATGCGGGTGATACCAATAGGTACCTGCATTATTAGTAATTTTCCAATACGGAGACCAAGTAGTATTAGGAGGAATAATTTGATGTGGCCCCCCATCCATCACAGCCGGCAAATGCATTCCATGCCAGTGAATGGTAGTTGAGTCTTGCAATTTATTATGCACGGTCATATTAATGGTACTTCCCTTTTGCCAAATTAAAGTCGGCCCCATCCAATTACCGTTATAGGCTGCTGTAATGGTTTGATTACCGGGAATCATTTGCTTGAAAGTATCCACTGCCGTCAAAGTAAAATTTGTACCGCTCAAAGTATCCGGAATCCATAGCGAATTATATGTTTGCGCTAATGCTAAACGACTTGTAAAAAGAAATAAAAATAGTATAAAATGTTTTTTCATCTGCTGATTATAATTTCATGATTTAAACCATTTATTCATCCCTAGAAGTGCATGAATTTTTGTATATCATATTGCTCGTCCATATCCGTAATTCTTAAAGTATAAATTCCCTTTGGCAAGCCGGAAGTATTAATTTCCAAATTATTACTTTGCAATACTAACTGACCTAGTGCATTGTAAATTGAAATGCTTTTAAGTTTAGAATTACCCTGCATTTTTATATGCAAAATGCCTTGTTCAGGATTGGGGTATATTAAACAAAGATTCGCTTTATAAAAGGCGTCTTCAATGCCAAGTACAGTCCCTCCTACCCATGATAAATCATCTACCAATAATGCAGTCCCAATATGCTTACCATTTCTTGGATCTGCTGCCATAAATTGAATAAAAACAGTATCAGGAGTGATGGCACTACGGTATCTGATTTTAACATTAAACTGCGTGTATTTTTTCACGGAATCACCAAAAGTTTTAGTTCCAAACCCAAGGGTATCACGTTTATTTAAACTTGTATTCCAATGACAAAAATTAACTATTATACGACAAGAATCACCGCCAACAGGGCTATATTGAAACCATCCGCTTAAGGTATCAGGTAAAACATTACCTGAAAAAGCATAACCACCAAAAGATTTACCTTTTAGCGGCGGACCCATGGTAGCCGCACCGGAATAAAGCATTGCCGGAACGGTATCCACGAGCTTTGTTTTTGGATTGGTGGCTGTATCTACCTTGCACAAAACGGCATAGTTGCCACTATGAGCATTAGAAGATATAAGTACGCCCGGACTGCCAAACCATGAAGTAGGGAACATAGAGGGGCCCTGTTGGCTCCATTGTTCAAAGCCTGCATTCGGTATGGTTTGTGCCCAAATATAATTGGACGACAATAAAACTATTAGTACAAGGATTTTTTTCATGGGTATAATAATTAGATTTAAAGTATAGACGCTAAAACTTATTAATTCCTTCGGTGGATGGAATTTGAAACTAAGATAAAAAAAATACCCTGAACCAAAGGTCCAGGGTATTAAGTTTTAGTAAATATAAGAATTATGCTTCTTCAGCTACTACTTCAATATTGAACTTAGCTTTAACTTCTCTGTGAAGGTCAGCAGTAACTTCATAAGTGCCCAATTCCTTGATATCGCTTTGAACGGCAATTTTGCGACGGTCAATATCAATACCGGTGTCTTTCAACATTTGAGCAATTTGCAAAGTGGTAACTGAACCAAAAATACGGCCACTGGAAGCGGTTTTGGCAGCATAACGCAATACCATACCGTTTAATTTAGCCGCTAATTCTTCAGCGTCAGTTTTAATCTTAGCAAGTTTATGTGAAGCTTGACGAAGGTTTTCAGCATTTACCTTTTTATTCGATTCGGTAGCTATAGTAGCTAAGCCATTAGGAATAAGGTAATTGCGTGCATAACCGGGACGAACCGTAAGAATATCGCCCTTGTATCCTAGTTTTACAATGTCTTGAGTTAAAATGATTTCCATCTTTTTAAAATTTTTAGTTATGGGATTAGCTATTTGAAATAATCGCCGGCAAGCCCAAAGTTAATTTTCTTAATTATTTCAATGAGTCAGCAACGTATGGTAATAATGCCATGTGACGTGCACGACTGATTGCTTTTCCAAGTCTGCGTTGAAACTTCAAAGAAGTTCCTGTAATACGACGAGGATACATTTTACCTTGTTCATTTACAAAACGTAAAAGAAAATCAGGGTCTTTGTAATCAATATATTTAATATTGTTTCTTTTGAACCAGCAGAATTTCTTCTTGTTCGGACGCTCCTGAGGAGTGATATTGATGAATATATTTTTATAATTATTCTGTGCCATTGGTATAGTATTAAATTTAATTAGGGTTCAATAAGGGATTCTGCGTCACGTTCGCGTTGTGCTTTAGCTTTGCGATCCTTGTTAAACTCACCCCTTTTACGGCGTTCGTTAAATTCGATGGCATACTTATCCAAATGTAAAGTGAGAAAACGCATAATGCGTTCATCACGGCGGTATTCGATCTCAAGGCGCTCGATGAGTGCAGGATCGGCTTTGAATTCAATGAGGTGATAAAAACCGGTTGACTTTTTATTAATTGGGTAAGCTAACTTACGCAATCCCCAGTTTTCCTCATGCACGACCTCCGCCTGGTTACTAGTCAGGTAATCGCGGAACTTACCGGCAACTTCTTTCATTTGCTCTTCGGTAAGAAGCGGAGTGATAATGAACATTGTTTCGTACTGTTGCATGATTTAAAATAAACTAATGTCTAATAAATTGAGGCGCAAAGGTACAAATTATTTTGACTTTTAAGATTTAAATTTTATTCTTTTCCTTTTATCAGTATTTAATTGACTGAATATTAAGGCCTAAATACCGAAATTATTTAAGCCTTGCCTTAGCAATCATAATTTAAAAGCCTGTATTTCTTTTATTTAGAAATCTACTTGATCTTTTGTATGCTTAGGACAGGCATAATGGCCGCCCAGCCTTTCTTTTTATCCCATACATAGGAACCTCGTACCCTGATTCTTTGACCCTTAACCGGGATATATACATGGTTCACATAATTCCCTTTAATGGCAATTTCTGCCGGCTTTAAAGAATCGGATTTATAGGAAAAAATAGGAATCACCACCAAACAACCTTTTTCTTTGGTCTGATTTTCCTTGGTTAACAATGATTTATACTTATCATCTAATTTTAACAAAATATGATAATCGCCATTGGATTTGCCTTTTACCCTGACAACCTTACCGCTAATTTGTACTAAGGAATCCTTTACTTCTTGTTTTTCAGGCTTGTAAACATGTGACCACAAGTTATTTAGTGAATCACGGGTACTTGTTTGTGCCCAAGTACATAATGGCAATAATATTATTGTAATGACTAACAGTCGTTTCATGCCTTCAAAATTAATTTAATGTTTCGACTAGTTCAGCGTATCTTAAATTATGTTTTTATTGTGGCTTTCGGTTCTTTTTCAATACTTCCAGATATTTGCCCAAATCACTATTATTTTTAATCGGAAAATCAAACATCATCCTAGAAACCTTTGGATTTTCAGCTTCATATTCAATTAAAAATTTATCCCCTTCTTTAAAATTTGCACTATCAGGAATTGACCAGGCATCTCCAAAATATTTGGTGCTATAATCATTACCATATTCTTTACCATTCAAGGAGAAATGATAGGCAATTGCAGGCATTTTACCCATGGGTTTATATGCTTCAATAATTCCTATGCCGTATTTCGGATCCTTAATTTCTAAGGAATGAGAACAGGATAATAATGAAAACATGGTACAAAAGGCTAAAATATTTCTCATCATGCCCTTAGTTTAAAATTAAAGATTTAGTAAATATTTGTCCGTTTGAACAAATTATTTTGACTTGATATAAACCTTTTGGCAAATCAGCAACATTTATTTTAATCTGATACCCTGCCACCGGAATTGCATGAAGCATACTTCCGGATAAATTATAAATTTCTACACTTTTAATTGTTGCTAATCCAATCCATTGAATAGTAAAATAATTTTTTGCAGGATTAGGATAAATTTTTAAAGCATTGATTTCATCTATGGATTTGATACCAACATTACCAGAATATTCTAAGGCACCCACCGAGCGCACCGAACCAAAATAATTGCCGGCATAATCCATTAAAGGTTGAGCTACTTTTTTGCCGGTACCAATGGCCGGACTTCCCTTTTGCAAAGTAAAATCCCAATGTGCAGTATCTGTAAACAAAGGATCACCAATCATTTCATTAGAATCGGTAGAACCTATTAATTCGCCCCACCATATTTTTTTAGGATCAGCATTCTTATAATCATGATATAAATTATTGCTAAAATAGAAAGTACTGTAATCCTTTAACCCACCTGCATTCATATAAATCCCATATTTGCTATTGGGTGCAAAAATATTATTATAACAATAATTATTCCCGAACGGATACAAAGTATCTTCATTCAAGCAGCGTAATGCATATTCAGTAGCTTTATAGCAGGTATTATTAATAATCTGCGAATAATTGCAGGTTATAAAATCAAACCCAACCGTACCACCAATTGTTATATTAGAATAAACCATAATGCTATCCGCTTCATATTTCGCATTTTTGCTTGGACAAAAGAATGATGCCCCCGTAGCTCCTCCAATATTAATTGCTGAGGCATTACAATTAATAAACAAATTATTTTCATATAAAATATTTACAACGCCCCCTTTGCAATGTGAACCGTTACCATCAATGTTTTCGAATTTATTATACCTGATAATTCCATTCTTATCTGCATTCATACTGATACCATCGGCTATATTGGTGCAATTTTTAAAATGGCAATTTTGGATAATAAAACTATCTGCACCCGTAATTTTTAATGACGCCGCCGAATTCCCTAAATTTGTAGGCACATGATGCTCCGTAAAACTACAATTTTCGACTATTATATTATGATTTGAAGTATAACAAACCAAGGCATAATCAATAAAAAGTAAGTGATAAAACTTCCCATTTTGAGAAGTATCCCCACCATAAAAATTTAAACCTGAAATTTTTAAATATTGTGCATGCTGAAAAGTATATTGCACATGGATAGAAACAGAATCATTTTGATAAGGTCGAATAACAATCCATTTATTCGGCGTGCCTATCAAACTATCAAAAACTTGTCCGGCATCGGTATAAATTCCGGCATGCATATAAATGGTATCCCCTGCTTGTACGGCATGAATTCGGGTTGCATCAAATATTCTTTTATAAGTTTGACCGGTCCCCACATGGATTCCCTTTCCATAGCTTATTTGAACAAAGTACAATAAGCACAAAAGCGAAATAATACGTTTCATGATATATTTTTTATTTTTACAAAGCTATGAATTTATATTTAAGCTTTTTACAGATTCTCATAAAATTGTCATTATCTACCATTTAGTTTGCTTTGGTGTATATTCTAATTTTCATTAAGCACAATTTTTAGGTCAAAATTCCTATTTTTGCATTATGAAAAATTTCTTTTATACCTGTTGCCTGATATTACTGAGTGTTCCATCCTTCGGACAATTTGCTACTTACAAAGCAGAAGAAGACCGCATTGGAAAGCTTAAAAGCTGCAGTATGTTAGTTATTGGTGTGGATAATCCTGCCGCTTCCAAATGGGTAAAATTTCAAGAAAATGCAGCTAAATACTGGTCATTAACACCTATAAAAGTAATGCGCTATTCCGATGCCAAGCGATTTACAAATAAAGCAAATATTGCCACGTTACAATACAGTATTTCCACTGGGGGCACCCATGATAAAGTTGGATTTACAATGTCCAAAGGACCCGGTGGCATCGGCAATAGAAATCCGACAACTAATGCCAAAAGCATGCCCCTGCTTAATATTTTTATATATGGTAAAGAAAAAAGCGGAGGGAATGGTTATCAACCGGTTTTTTCACAATTAGCTGATAATAGTGCACGACCAAATTTGAGCGTTTATACACTGATTAATTTTCTAAGAGTTGCGCAGGCAGAATTGAGTAGAAGTGGTAAGGATTTTGATTTTTATGACAATGATAAAATTATAAAAAAAGAAAACTTAGCTAAATTACAAAATGAAGAGCTCATTATTCCTGATGATGAAATTATTCATTTCCCACCCAAAAAGCCTGCTGCTGAAATAAAAAAAGAATTTGAAAATCTTACCAAAGATTTAAGCATGGCCCATCGTATAGTTAGTGTTGAAGAAGCAGACTCTTTAATTTTAAATGATGCGCCCGTCAGTATTTTCTGTTATGCACGTTTTAATAGTGAAAAATATATTTTTGTAATTGATAATGTAAGTGGAGAACTTCTATATAAAGACCATTCTTTATTTACTTATCCGATAAAAGATAAAGATTTTGCAGATTTAAATAAAGCTTACCTAAAGGCCAAAAAATAATTACACCAATAGCGGCAATTTGGAAGATTTTGATAAAACAGTATCATGCTTCCAATATATTTCATCTTTGGAATATCCATGCAATAAATGCACGCCACGACTTTCCTTGCGAAGCAGTGCCGACTTAATTATTAAAAATGAAATTTGCGCCAGATTACGGAGCTCTATGGTATCCATGCATAATTTATTTTCATGAAACAATTCCGTAGCTATTTGCAAAAAATATTTAGAACTGACTAAAGCATCCTCCAATTGCTCTTCCATTCTTAATATTCCTGCATTTTTAGTGGTTAGTTCTTGTATTTTTAATTTATAAGATTTTATAAATCTATGGTCGGCATCTTTTGATGAAAAATGAAATCTAAATTGATCCATATTTTGAAAGCGATGCATCGTTTCATCCAAAATGACTTTGGATGCATTTTTCGCCATCACAATTGCTTCTAGCAGTGAATTACTTGCCAGGCGATTTGCACCATGCATCCCGGTACATGCAGATTCTCCTAATACCAATAAATTTTTAATAGATGTTTTACCACTAAGGCTAGCAACAATTCCACCACATAAATAATGCGCTGCAGGGGTAACTGGAATCATTTTTTTATTAATATCTATTCCAATGCTGAGGCACTTCTGAAAAATAGTTGGGAATTTATTTTTAAGAATAAAAGAAGAGATATGCCTGGCATCTAAAAAAACATTAGGTACTTGTAATTTGAACATTTCATTGGCAATGGCTTGGGAAACGACATCTCTGGGCGCCAAAGATCCTTGTGGATGGTAAATATCCATAAATTCAAAATCATTTTCTAGTTTTAATACAGCACCTGCACCGCGAAGTGCCTCTGAAATTAAAAAAGAATCCGCCTCTGAATGATATAATGCAGTAGGATGAAATTGTACAAACTCCATATTGGCCACCTTTGCTCCTGCTCTGAAAGCTGCAGCAATTCCATCGCCTGTGGCAATGCTTGGATTGGTGGAATATTTATATACCTTACCTATACCACCACTAGCTAAAATGGTAAATGAAGCACAATATATTATTTGATGGCCATGTTCAAGATCCAAGGCATGTACGCCATGGCAGCCTTGCTCATCACATATTAAATCTACTACTTGAACATGTTCTCTGATTCGAATTTTAGAATGATGGATAACTTGATCAACCAAATTTTCTATAATGGAAAAACCGGTATGATCGCCAATATGCATAATACGATGACTGGAATGCCCTCCTTCCAATCCAAGCTCGGGTTTGCCATTCATAGCATCAAAATTAATTCCCAATTTTTCCAAATGCTTAATGGCCTCCGGAGCACTTTTCACAATTTCTTCTACG
The DNA here is from genome assembly GCA_903829945.1 of uncultured bacterium. Classification (GTDB taxonomy): domain Bacteria; phylum Bacteroidota; class Bacteroidia; order CAILMK01; family CAILMK01; genus CAILMK01. The sequence continues at coordinate 27,990 of CAIKRV010000037.1, forward strand.
CAATCTTCATGACATAATCCTGCCCCCGCTTCCAAAGTATCTTTAATATGCGAGGAAAAACTATCAGTATCATGATTCATGACACTGGCTATTCCTCCTTGAGCATAACGTGTATTGCTTTCTTTTAAATTTCCTTTTGTAAGGATTAAAACATTATATTTTTCTGCCAAGGATAAAGCACAAATCAAACCGGAAATACCACTTCCTACAATTACTACCTCAACATTTTCCACAATATTTTTCATTAAGCAAAATCTAACATTTTTCGAATGGGTAAGTAAGCACGTTCTAATAATTGTTCCTCCAAGTTTATTCGGTATAAAGATTCATTTTCTTGATGGAGGGCCTCAAGTGCTTTCAAAGTATTATACAAAGTTATTTTTTTCATATGCGGACAAACAATGCAAGGGGTAATAAACTTTTTGCTTGGATATAATCCCATTAATGCAGCACCCAAATCACATTCAGATCCCAATATAAAAGTGTCACCGGAAGATGCACCGACATAATTAATTATATCAGTGGTGCTGCCTACCATACCTTTATTATTTTTTAAAGAAGAGGCAACAGTTCTAGACGGTACTTCCCAATGCAAAAGGACTTCAGCTGTTGGGTTTGCTGTAGCCAGTTGACTGATATTGCCGGAAAATTGTTCGTGCACTTCACAAGCACCGTTCCACAAAATCAATTTTTTATCGCTGTGATTAGCTAAATTCTTTTGTAAATTCATCCCCATATATTTATCGGGAATAAATATTAATTCTTTACCTGGAAATGATGCCGCAATGTTAAGTGCATTGCGCGAGGTGCAACAAATATCACATTCAGCTTTAGTTTCCGCATAGGTATTTATATATACCATCACCGGTACACCGTGATATTTTGCCTTCAAGGCTTTGACATCTTCTGCTTTTATGGAAGACGCCAATGAACATCCTGCAGATGGATCAGGAATTAAAACCTTTTTTTGCGGATTTAAAATTTTAGCAGTTTCCGCCATAAATTCAACTCCGCAAAAAATTATTGCATCTGCTTTTGTTTTACTTGCCTCTATACTTAAACCTAAAGAATCACCTACAAAATCTGCAATACCTCCCTGCGATGCTAATATTTGTAACTCAGGAGGCATATAATAATGAGATAACACCACCGCATTCTTTTCCTTCTTTAAGGAACGTATTTTCTCTAATACCGGTAACATGTGTTCCATAGAACCGGCAGATAAGCCCCCGGTCATAGAGGCTAATTTTGAGACGAAATTCTTATTCATAATATTAAAATCAATATTTTCAATCAGGAACACCCTATTAAAAAAATTGGTATACTTTTACAAAGTTGCGAGGCCTTCAAGCAATAAAACATGATAGAAATCATATTTTATTCGGTGGAACTTTAAAATTTAACCTTAATATTTTAAAAGCCATCAATGCTAATGAACCCAAGGCTAAAGCCACTCCAAAGCCTGCAATGTAAAACCATGTTAAATACGGAACAATTTTGGCATTAATCTGACTGAATTGAGTACTTATTTGCTCGGGGCCTGCCAATCCTTTTATGAGTCCTGCCAATATTAAGGCAAGCCAAAAAACAAGCAGTGAAATATTTACTATATACCACAAAAATATTATCCATTTGCGATGCCTTTTAAGCACTTCACTTGCATTTTCTTCAATAATATAAAAAATTGAACCCATTAAAATCATTGAATTAATGCCAATAGTAGTTCCCATGGCATGAGCAACCGTAATATGTGTACCATGACTAAAGGAATTAAAATATGGGATAGACATAAAAATGGCTAAAATTAAATTTAACAACAACCAAATTTCAGAGGCTAATAAAAATCGATAAGGAATATTAAAAAGATATTTATTGGCCTCTTGCAATTTTATTCTAAACGACCTGAATATTGATATGAGGACAATCCATTCTGTCATACTGATGGCATAGGAGATATGCTGTACCCAAAGCGCCGCAGGTAAAATGTAAGTATGATGTCCCCAATTAAACATCAAATTTGTGAGTCCTAAGAAATAAAACAGGAAACTTCGGTTCTGATATGCCATTTTTTTATTTCCGCTGATTTTTTCCATCAGGTATATGCTTGTGCCATAAATAAGCATATTCCATGAACCTACGATGGAGCCATTGGCTTTCCATTGAATAGTAATATCCCTAATAATATTGGAGCGAAACCATGGTATGAGCCACAAATTGGACTCTAAAAAAGCAATCCCAAAAAATATAAAACCACTTGCCCACATCCATACATATACAGGATAAGGTTTATTAATTCTTTTGATTATTGCAAAGAAATTAACAGATGCCAATAACCAAGCAATTAACAAAGGAACGGATAAAATTGGAGGAAACTCCCAATATTCTCTACCACCAAATTTAGCAAACAAAAAACACAAAAAAATCGCAATTATTGTACCTACCCAGAGCCACTGAAATAAGCGCCATAAAAAACCAAATGGCATTTTAGAGGATACTAAGGAACTGCAAAAATACATTACACTGCCTAGCGCAGCACTTAAAATCCAAAATACTGCGGCAGATACATGTAATGGTCTACATTGACGAAAACTTAAAATGGAATGCACGGAACCAAAAATATAAATATATGCTCCATATAAACCCATCAATAGCGCAAATATTAAAAATAATAAGGACCAACGTAAGATAACTTTTGATACCATGTAATTCTTCATCGATTAGAGGGATTAATTTCTCCATACCAATTTTGATTAGCATTTCTATCGGGATATTTGCCACTCTTATCTACATAATCCAAATATTCCAGAATATTTGAAATTTGCAAAGAATCTAAATTTAAATTGGGCATGCGTTCCGTACCATTTTTTATAAAAATAGCAGCGTAATTTCTGCCTTTGTTGGGATTAGAAATAATATTGGTCAGATCCGGCCCCATATATCCTCCCAAGCCATACAATTGATGGCAGGCATTACAATTGTAGTTTTGCCACAATAATTTGCCTTGCTTTGCAGCATTTGACATTTCATATTCTTGATTTCCTGAACAATATAAATATATTATTAAGCTATACCCAAAAAAGAAAATACCCAAAAGAAAAAATAAAATTCGTTTCCAATGGGTACTTACACGTACTTGCAATATTTTCATTCAGTTCTTACATGAATTGAACCAAAGGTAGTAGTAGCCTTAGTCTAATTATATGATGAAAGTCATATTTAACAAGGATAAATAATAAAAAAACTTCCTCCAATTGCAGCCAATGAGAGGAAGTTTCATAATAAATAATTAGTGTGTTAACTCAAAATAAATTAAGCGTTTTTATGTTCAAAGGAATCTATTACTTGCTGGCTGTGCGGAATTAATTCGCCTCCTTTTAAAAAAGCATTTAAACTTGTGCCAATCCAATGGCTCCAGCCTTTATTACAATCATTATAACATGCTAATGCAGGTGTTAAGCCTTGATGGGTAAACTTAATTATAGTACTATCTGATTCTTCCATCAATTCAAATATCAAGGTAGTATTATTCCACTCTTGCTGATCACTAAACCAAGGTAAAAAACAATCCGTAACGGCAAAGGATATTTTAGTATTTGGAGTTAGTTCAGAAACTTTAAAATGAATAAAAGATTCATCACCCATTTTCACAGTAAATAAATCATTTAATTGATGCGCATTTCCCGAATACTTTACACCCCACCATTGAGGGATGTTTAAAATTTTAATAAATGCATCATCTGCTTTGATCGGCACTTGAATGCTGTAGCTGAAATCATTGTTGTTTTTCATAAGTTAATTTTATTGGGTGTTTAATAAATCGTTTAGTTTGTTTAATTTTCTATTCCAAAAGGCATCAAAATAATTGATCCATTCTTTTAATTCTTTAAAACCTTCAGGTTTTAAAGTACAGTATCGCTCTCTCCCAACTGTATTAATTGTAATGAACCCCGCACCATACAATATTTTAACATGCTTGGATACGGCAGGTCTGCTCATATCAAAATTTTTTGCTAAGGAATTAATGGTCATAGCATCCTCAGATAGCATGTGTAGAATTTGTCTTCTGCTGGGGTCAGCAATTACTTGAAAAGCATCATAATTTTGTAATTGCATATTAATCTTGATTAAGGAAACCTAACATCTTTTTAACATTGCCCGCCCATCCGGAATCCATACCATTGTAGATAATTTCATTCAGTTCAGTTTGCAGACCGTAATGTTTTAATACGAGCTCGGTACCTTGTTCTTTCGGAGTAATAGTCCATTGTACAATTGAACTTAAAAGCATTGAACCATCACCGGAACCGCAATTCCAGGTATAAGATAATTTTCTATTGGGCACCACTTCTAATACTTCACAATGAAAAATTCCATCCAAATTCATTTGAGGAATAGGCTTGGTTCTAAAGCTAAAGTTGTGGCCTGGAATGGGTTTAATATCATTTTCCATGACCCATTGGGATAATAATTCAGGCTTAGTAAGATAGTCCCATATTTTTTCGGGAGCATGTGGGAAGAACCATTGTTGATTAATTTCTCTTTGCATAATTTTATGTAACTTAAAAGTTACGCAAAGTAATAGGTAACTTTTAAGTTACGCAAATTTTTTAGTAATTATTTTTGAAAAAATAAATATATGACTGATATACAATATTTTATAATTATAATATATTGATGCCATGAAGCAGGAATGAAAGGTTTCCAAAAAACTTAGTCCTTGGAAAGAAAGAACTAAAACCCGGAGACCATTATAAATAGGATATTAAATAAGGTAAAAAATAAAATTAAGCGGCTTCGATAACTTAGCTTCTTATTAAAACTAAGTCAGGTTGAATTGGATGATAAAAAATTACCCGATGATAAATTATCACCGGGTAATAATAGTGGTCACGTAGGGATTCGAACCCCAAACCTTCTGATCCGTAGTCAGATGCTCTATCCAATTGAGCTACGTAACCTTATTCTTGTAAATTGCAAATTGCAATTACCAATAAATTCCTAATTTGAGGGGGCAAAGGTACTAAAAAAATATGAATTATATCTTAATCCTTTAATAAATGCGCAGCATCCTTAGCAAAGTAGGTTATTATCAATCCTGCACCTGCTCTTTTTATAGAAAGAAGCATCTCCATCATTACTTTATTTTCATCAATCCAACCCTTTTCAGCCGCAGCCTTAATCATGGCATATTCTCCGCTTACATTATAGGCTGCAATAGGTAATTTGCTTTGTGCGGCAGCTCTGGCAATAATATCCAAATAAAAAACCGCCGGTTTTACCATCACCATATCTGCACCTTCTGCTTCATCAATTTCTATTTCACGCAAGGCTTCCTGAGCATTGGCTACATCCATTTGATAAGAAGAACGATTGCCTGATTGAGGCGCACTATCTGCAGCATCTCTGAAAGGACCATAACAAGCAGAAAAGAATTTGGCTGAATAGCCCATTATTGAAGTATTACTATATCCATTTTTATCCAATGCCTCGCGGATGGCTGCTACCTGTCCATCCATCATGGCAGACGGTGCTACCACATCAGCTCCTGCCTCCGCATGTGATAAGGCCATCTTTTGTAATAACACCAAACTTTCATCATTTTGTATAATGCCTTCCTTTAAAATTCCACAATGCCCATGACTGGTATATCCGCATACGCAAACGTCAGTCATTACCACAATTTCAGGTGCTAATTTTTTAAACAAACGAATAGACTCTTGAACTGCTCCATCAGGCAAACAACTTTCAGAGGCCATTTCATCTTTGTGCCCGGCTAATCCAAATAATAAAACAGCTTTTAAGCCTGCCTTTTTAATATTTTCAATTTCACCGGCCAACATATCCACAGAATATCGGTATTGGCCTTTCATCGAGGATATTTCTTCACGAATTCCTTTACCCGGTTTTACAAATAGAGGATATATTAAATCATTAACCGATAAACTTGTTTCTGCTATTATTGCCCGCATGGCAGGGCTGGTACGAAGTCTTCTTAATCTTTGCATATTATACTGTATTTTCATTCCTGAATTCAGGTGTATTTCTTTTATTTGTATGATTGGAAAAATATTCCAGCATGGAAGCTATTAATCCATCAATAGTAAATGGTTTAGCAATAATATCTACAGTTAGGCCATGTCCTCTGGCGGTATCTGCCGTATGCGGACCAATACAAGCAATTAAATGCTTATTAATATTTAATTGCAAAGGGCGAAGAAGTTCAATTAATGCCTCAACCGAAGATGAACTTGTAAAGGTGATAATATCAATACCTGCCGTAAAAGTTTGCAGGATATAATCATCCGCAATTTCATTTTTGCGGGTATTATAAAATGCTATTTCACACACTTGGGCATTGCGTCCTGATAAAATTTGTCTTAGTTTACCTTTATTAATATCCGTGGTTGGTATCAATACATTTTTACCACTCACATCAGGGAGTGATTCTGCCAGTACTTCGGCAGTATGTTCTGCGGCCACAAAGTGCACTTCAATGCCATATTTTTCAAGCATCAGCGCCGTAGCAGGTCCCACAGAGGCTATTTTTGTACCGCCCAATATATTTTTAAAAAGGCGTAAATATTCCAATCTTTCCACAAAGTAACGAACCGCATTTGTACTGGTAAAAACGATCCAATCATATTTTGAAAGATCTTCCAAAGCAGCATCTATTTCAGAATAATCCTCAGGCAAAGTTATTTTAATGGTAGGCAATAAGTAAATATTTGCGCCTTCGGCTATGAGTTTACTGGCAAGTTCAAAGGATTGTTCCTGGGGACGAGTTACCAGTACATTTTTACCGTTAAGGAGCTTTTCTGAAGTTTCTACCATGTCAATATTAAATATCCAAATTTACGCTAAACATTATAATTTTATCTTAGCTAACAATTCATTGGCCAAAGCTTTTCCAATGGAAGCGGCATCATGTTTAGGGCCTTGTATTTGTGCTTTTACCATTTTGCTACCATCCTCATTGCAATACATGCCTTCCAAAACTATGGTATCGTTCACTATTCGTGCAAATGAAGCCATCGGCATTCTACAACCGCCACCGGCTGCTTTTAAAAATTCACGTTCTGCACAAACAGCAATTTCAGTTTCAATATCATGAATTTTGCGAACGATTTCTTTAGTAAATGTATCATCGGAACGTGTTTCAATGGCTAAAGCGCCTTGGGCTACGGCCGGCAAAAATTCTTCTATTTCAAAAATATACCCGGCTCTATCCTGCATGCCTACCCTATTTAAGCCTGCCAGTGCCAATACCACTGCATCAAGCTCGCCATCGGATACTTTATTCATCCGAGTAATAATATTGCCATGAAGGGCTACTATATTCAAATCCGGACGTAATGCTTTTATTTGATATGAGCGACGCAATGAACTGGTGCCTATACTTGCACCCATTGGCAAATCTTTAAAAGATAAATTATCCCGACTTACCAAACAATCCCTATGCTCCCCTCTGATGGGAACACAGGATACACTAAGCCCATCAGGCTGCTCTACCGGCATATCTTTATAACTATGAACTGCCAAGTCAATATCGCCATTTATTAGTGCATGTTCAACTTCTTTTACCCATGCTCCTATTTCCTGGATTAAACCCAAATCACCACTTGTTTTGATGGTTTTAATTTCAAAAGTAACATTTGGGTTAGCTGCTTGAATATGCCCTAACAACATTTTGGATTGTGCCAATGCAAGCACACTGCCTCGGGTGCCTACAGTAAGTTTTACAGTATCTTGATTAGACATCTTTAAAATTATTTTGGATAATAACGAAGTACTTTGTTTACGTTTTTAATACAAACATACAAAGCTTTTAATATTGGAAGTGCCATTAATGAAGAAACTTCAAACTTTATAGGTCAAAGAGTTCCTTGAAGGTATGGACCGGATTTTGTTCCATGTCGGGCGATGTGGCAAAAGTTCTTAGTTTCTCAATAGGTTTACCTGAAACTCTTCTGGCAACACGACTGATCAGGTTTTCAATTATTTTTTGTTGGTGCTCATCAAGTTTTCCTAATTTAGGGAGCACCCAATGCAATTCCTCTTCTTGAATTTTACTTAATTTATCAAAGTAAGACGTAATAATAGGACTCACTTCACGAGTATTTAACCAATCGGAGTATTCTTCAATTTCCTCTTCAATAATGCCCATAGCTCTAGGAACTTCGTCCTGTCTTTTTTGCATACTTTCAGAGGTAATAGATTTTAAATCATCTAAATCATATAACTTTACACCGTCCAATTCCTTAATTTTATAATCAAAATTTCTTGGCAAACCCAGGTCAATTAAAGTTTTACCTGAATTTGAAAAAGTTTGCAGATTCGTGTAACTTAAAATATGTTCTTCTACATGTGAGGCTCCGATTATAACATCCACTTGATGGATGGAAGCAGCGACTTCATGCATAAGGATGGCTTCACCTCCGGTGGCATTGGCCAATAATTTGGCACGCTCTAATGTTTTACTGGCAATAATTAAATTCTTAACGCCTCTTTTTTCAATAAGCTTTAACATCAAGGTGGCCATTTCGCCGGTACCTAATACCATGACGGAAGTTTTACTGATGTCCTTATGAATGTCTTTCATTATATCATAAGAAACAGATGCCAAAGAAACTGGATATTTTCCTATGGCAGTTTCTTTACGAACTTTTTTGCCGGTAAAAATTGCTTTGCGTATAAACTCATTAAATACAGGACCAATAGCGCCTTCTTCTTGAGCAATCATGAAATCATTTCGAATTTGGCCTAAAATTTCATGTTCACCAAGGGCTTGTGATTCTAATCCTGATGCCGTGCAAAACAAATGTTTAATGGCATCATAATTATTGTCAAAAACAGATAGGTAAGGCGTTAAATCTCCAAATTGAGCAAAGAAAGACATTAAAGGTGCGATAGAATCGGTCAAAGCATACACAGATAAACGATTGCAGGTGGCAATGATAAAAACCTCATCTGCAAATGGTTTTAAGCTATGTAAGGCACCTCTCAATTGATCCTTAGAAAAGGAAATATTTTCGCGGACAGCCAAAGGTGCTTTTTGATGACTTATCTCTACTCCGAAAATTCTTTTCATGGATCTTTTCTTTTCTAATTACTATGGCAAAGATCACTTCATCCACTATAACTAAAAATGACAAATGTCAGCGTGAAACAATTTAGAATGATTCTAAATAAATGGGCTTAAATGAACTAAGCTTGGGTTTATTAACTTAAGAAAAATAACTATTAGTTATTTTTCTTTTTTATATCCTTTATTTTAAAACAATTTTCGTTATCATATTCCAAGCTCAGTAACCAATCAGGATAACAATGGAGCATAATGACGTCTCCTTTTCTCAATTGTTTATTAATAATCATTTCAACATTATGAGCATATTTAAATTCTTCATTTTCATATTCATGAAAAAGATCATCCCATGATTTATACTCTAAATATTTAGCTAGGGTATCAAGCGTAAAAAGTCTTGGTTTTACAACTTTATGACTTATCACACCAAACAAGCGCATTAAGGTAAGGGCACTTATACGTTCATTCGTAGCGGTATTTATACTTTGTGCCAGACCGACACAATCCTTAGTATATGCTATTCTTTTCCCGTATTTCTTTTCGATTTTCCGTTTTATTAGTTCAGGCAACATTTAAGATTTCAATAATAATGCAAACATATACAATTCCTTAAAATTAATTAGCGATTATAAGTGAAATGAAACAAATGAAATAAATGAATTAAATGTATACCAAACAATTCCAATCAAGTACACGGAAGGTTAAAATTAAAACCTAAGTATAAATAACCGTATATTTGTATTATAAGAAGGAAAATTATGCAAATATCGTTTCAAAATAGCATATAAATTTATGGTTAAATACC
>CAIKRV010000038.1 GCA_903829945.1 uncultured bacterium
CCATTAGGCCCTACTGATCGACGTGGAGAGGATATACGTGCGGTCGTTTTTAGGTTACGATTCCATTTCAGTACTTTTACAAGACGGTTCATTTCGCGAGTGGACTTGCTGCCTTTTCCCATGATTGATAACAATTAGGGTGCAAAGGTATTAAAATTTTTAAAATCAAAATGCCTTCTTGACGAATTTTTTCTGAAATCTTAATTTTTTACTTCCCCCTTAATCTTATTTTCCTCGCTTTAGGATTCGTTAGCAAAATTTACTAAATAATTAATTAGCAATTATTTATGGCAATTACCTAAGCCTGTTTCATCACATTAAACATCCATCGCACCCCAAAACGGTCTTTACAAGTGCCCCAATAGCCCCAAAATTCATCATGAGGCGCTACGCTTTCTTTACCCCCGCCGTTCAAACCATGATACAGTCTATCAGCTTCCTCCTTCGTATCAGGATTAAGGCTGATGGTAAAATTATTTCCTTCTACCAACTTATGCCCCATGCTTTCCAGCATATCTGTGGCCATAATTTGAAAACCACCCAATATTGGCAATGCCACATGCATTACTTTATTTTTTTCATCCTCGGTTATTTGCGGTGCATTTTGTCCGGGAGGCATATCCCCCATGCGCATAATAGGCATGGAAAATTCAGTTTTAAACACTTCTTTGTAATGGTTAAATGCTTCTTCTGCATTGCCCATATAATTTAGATAAATTGATACGTCAGCCATAATTTTATTAAGTTGAAATGATTTTTAAAATTAAAGGAAAAAATTTAATTAATCTGGAAACTCAATTCCAATTTATTGTCTATAACATTTTAATATTGTGATCATCAATAACATGATTAAATAAATTGATAGCTTTTCGATAATCACTTGATTGATAAATTATTAATGGATAAAATTAAATTTTCAATTGACTTTTGTTCAATTTATTAAATCGGAAATTTCAGTGTAGTTTTCTGAAGTACTATTCCATCTGCAACAATTTTCTATCTTTGCACCCTCAATACTAAATTATGTCAGAAGAAAGAATTATAGCCTACAGGGAAGCATTGCGTGAAGCCATGGTAGAAGAAATGCGTACTGACCCTACTATTTTCCTTATTGGTGAAGAAGTTGCAGAATACAATGGCGCCTATAAAGTGAGCCAAGGTATGCTGGATGAATTTGGTGCCAAACGCGTTATTGATACCCCGATAGCAGAATTAGGCTTTGCCGGTATTAGTGTAGGTGCAGCCATGAATGGCTTGCGCCCTATTGTAGAATTCATGACTTTTAATTTTGCATTATTAGCCATTGACCAAGTTGTTAATTCGGCTGCAAAAGTATTGGAAATGTCCGGTGGACAATTTAATTGCCCGATTGTATTCCGCGGCCCCTCTGGCTCCGCAGGACAATTAGGTGCACAACATTCACAAATGTTCGAAAATTGGTATGCCAATGTACCGGGCTTGAAAGTGATTTCTCCTTCCAATCCTTATGATGCTAAAGGTTTATTAAAATCTGCCATTAGAGATAATGACCCTGTGGTATTTATGGAATCTGAAGTAATGTATGGAGATAAAGGCAATGTTCCGGCCGGTGAATATATTATTCCTATCGGAAAAGGGGATATTAAAAGAAGTGGTACGGATGTTACGATTGTATCATTCAATAAAATGATGAAAGTTGCATTGAGTGCAGCTGAAGAACTTGCTAAAGAAAACATCAGTGCGGAAGTGATTGATTTAAGAACCATTCGCCCACTTGATTTTCCTTTAATTGTTGAATCTGTGAAGAAGACCAATCGCCTGGTAATTGTTGAAGAAAGTTGGCCATTTGGATCCATTTCCTCTGAAATTACCTTCCAGGTTCAAAAATATGCTTTCGATTATTTGGACGCACCTATTAAGCGCGTAACAGGCAAAGACGTGAGTCTTGGATATGCACCAACTTTAGTAGAAGCTTATTTGCCTAATGTTGCAGATACAGTAAAAGCTGCTAAAAGTGCCTTATACCTCGTATAAACGTATTCCGAAAATTATTTTTTTAATCTTAAGGGTATTATTAATTTCAAACGATGACTTGGACCACCATTAAAGAATACAAAGAAATTTTATTTACCCTCCGGGAGGGTATTGCTAAAATTAGCATTAATCGTCCGGAGAAACATAATGCATTTACGCCATTAACCGTTGACGAGATGATTGATGCCATGCATATTGCACGCATGGACGAAAGAATTAGGTGCATCATCTTGACAGGAGAAGGCGGTAAAGCATTTTGCAGTGGCGGCGACCAAAGTATTCGCGGCCACGGCGGATATGTTGGCAGCGATACCACTCCTCGCCTAAATGTACTCGATCTTCAAAAAATGATACGCTCTATTCCAAAGGTGGTTATTGCTATGGTGGCCGGATGGGCGATCGGTGGCGGCCATGTATTGCATGTGGTATGCGATATGACCATTGCAGCAGAGAATGCTCGCTTCGGGCAAACAGGGCCTAAGGTGGGCAGCTTCGATGGTGGCTTTGGAGCCTCTTATCTTGCCAGAATTGTAGGACAAAAAAAGGCCAGGGAAATATGGTTCCTTTGCGATCAATATGATGCTGCCGATGCCTTACAAATGGGATTGGTAAATAAGGTTGTTCCTTTAGAGCAATTGGAAGAAACAACGATCTCCTGGTGTCATAAGATCATGGAGAAAAGTCCGCTGGCTATTCGTATGCTGAAAAGTAGTTTTAATGCCGAATTGGACGGACAAGCAGGCATACAAGAATTGGCAGGCAATGCTACCTTGCTTTATTACCTCAGCGATGAAGCTAAAGAAGGTAAAAATGCATTTCTTGAAAAAAGAACACCTGATTTCGATAAGTTTCCTAAGTTTCCTTAATTAAAATTAAATGAAAACTAAAGCGTGGCTCGCAGCCTTCCGATTACATACTTTACCGCTGGCTTTAAGTTGTATTTTATTGGGAAATGCGATTGCTTTTGCAGAAGGCAAAGGCTCCGCTTTAATTTTTGCACTGTCTTTTATCACTGCGATCATTTTGCAAATACTTTCCAATGTTGCCAATGATTATGGTGATTTTAAAAATGGAGCTGATAATGAAACACGTGTTGGCCCTGCAAGGATGACCCAACAAAAAATTATAAGTGAATCCGAAATGAAGCGGGGCATCATCATTTTGGTAATTCTATCTTTGATTTGCGGCCTCAGTTTATTGGCTGCTGCCCTACCTAAAATTGGATGGCTTTCCGCAGGAATATTATTGGGCATTGGCATTTTATCCATCATTGCAGCCATTACCTATACCGCCTCCAGCAAACCCTACGGCTATTCCGGCTGGGGTGATTTGAGTGTATTTATTTTCTTTGGCCTGGTTGGGGTATGCGGACCTTATTATTTAGAAACCGGCACGATGAATATGATGGTTTTTTTGCCTGCTGCCGGAATTGGATTGCTTTCAGCCGGGGTGTTAAATGTTAATAATATTCGAGATTACGAATCAGATAAAGATGCCGGGAAAAAAACAATTGCGGTTCGATTAGGTTTAGCCATCGCTAAAATGTACCACTGGTCCATTTTAATTTCCGCCATTTTATTATTTTTCGCCTTTGCTTATTTCAGCTATCAAAGTACATGGCATTTCCTCTTTTTTTTACCTGGCATTTTATTAATTAATAATGGCATAAAAGTCGGAAAAAGTAAGCATGCCAAAGAAGTAGTGCCTTTATTGAAGAAATTGGTCATTGCTACGCTGATTTTTACCCTATCATTTATTATTAGTTTATGGGTTTAAAACTTTCAGCGAGGTTCGAAAAACACTTCCTTAATTTTAAGAAACCTGCCGGAACCTCACGTGGCATTTTGCATGAAAAACCATGCTGGTATTTATTTATAAAAAATATCGAGACGGGTGTAGAAGGCATAGGAGAATGTTCCATCATTCCGGGATTAAGCATAGACCCTTTGGAAGGATATGAAGAGAAACTTGCAGAAGTTTGCAAAGTAATTAATTTGCATCAAGCCATTGATTTATCTGAGATTTTATTACATAATTATCCTTCCATTTATTTGGCGATCGAAATGGCCATGCTGGATTTGCAAAACGGCGGTAAAAAAATATATTATTTTAATGATTTTACTGATAATAAAATAGGTATTCCTATCAATGGTTTAATATGGATGGATACCATCCAAACCATGTGGGAGCAAACGATTGAAAAAGTAGCTGCCGGGTACAAGGTCATCAAATTAAAAATTGGCGCATTGAATTTCCGGGAAGAGGTAAATCTAATTGCAAAAATCAGGAATAAATTTCCTGACATCACCTTACGACTGGATGCCAATGGTGCATTTGAGCCTGCCATGGCTTTGGAGGCTTTAAAAAGCTTAGCTCCCTATCATATCCATTCCATTGAACAACCCATCAAGCAGGGCCAATGGGAGGCCATGAAAGACTTGTGTAAGTCCTCTCCTATTCCGATGGCGTTGGATGAAGAATTAATTGGTATTGATGATTCCATAAAAAAGGGTGAATTATTAAAATTCATCAAACCGTCTTATATTATTATTAAACCTTCCTTATTGGGCGGCTTTGCCGCAGCGGACGAGTGGATATCTTTGGCCGAAGAAAATAATATCCAATGGTGGATTACTTCTGCCTTGGAATCGAATATCGGATTGGATGCTATCGCTCAGTGGACAGCTTCTAAAAATATAACAATGGCACAAGGTTTAGGTACCGGAGCTTTATATACCAATAATGTTCCAAGCACCTTACATATCCGAGAAGGGTATTTGTATCACTAGTGACTTTCGAGAAGGGAAGCATATAATTGCATATGCTCTTTAGCAATAAGTGCATAATCATACTCCCGAACTATTTTAGCTCGCCCGGCACTAGATAATTGCTGATAGCGCACCTCATCCTCCAACACCCATTGCAAGCCATCTGCAAGGCTATCTGATGAAAGTGGTTGAGCAGTATATCCATTTTGTTGATGATCGATCATTTCCGGAATTCCACCGATATTAAAACCCACCACCGGTACACCGCAAGCCATACTTTCAAATACTGTATTGGGTAAATTATCCTCCAGGGATGGCGTAGCAAATACATCTGCTAAATTGTAGGCTTCCACAATGGCTTGGTCTGTTGTTAAATTACCCAAAAAATGCGTTTTAAAAGGCAATTGCAATTGATCATCGCCGGCTGATCCAAATATGACCAATTCTATATCTTTTGCAAAATCCAAATTTCTAATATGTAAATGCTTCAAAGCGGCAACCAAATATTTAAATCCTTTTCGAGTATCTTTAGTCGCATTTACGGCACCGAAGAGTATTAATTTAGCTTCAGGACGAATATTGAATTTAAGGCGCAATTCTGCCTTATTTAAGGGCACAAAAACTTCAGTATCCAAGGCATATCGGATGACACTACGATGGTATTTTTTAAACAAAGTACTTTGTGCGGCACAAGAACCCAACCAATAACTGGGGGTAAGTATATGCATATTTATATCTTTCCACTGCTCTTGTTTATCTTTCCATTGCCTTGCAGATAAATCATTGGATTCCTTGGAGCCTAGTACCGGACATTTTCCGCATGATTCGGTATAGCCATTACATGCGGCACTATAATGACATCCGCCCGTAAATGACCACATATCATGTAAGGTCCAAACTATTTTTTTTCCTGATGTTGCAATGGCACGAATTTGTTTTGCGTTCAGGAAGGAATCATTCATCCAATGAATATGAATAATATCAGCTTCCTTCACGGCAGGATGATCAAGTATATTTGCTGCATAATAGGCAGCAGAAAAATTATTATGTTGATAATCCGGATACGACTTAAGAAAACGCTCATTGCGTAAATGACGAATTAAATACAGTACCTTCTGAAATTTATTTTGAATAAAATACTTAGAATAAGGCTTTGATTCTCCTTTTTGTTTTTGTGCCAAAAAAGTAATATCTGCTCCTGAACGGTACAAGGCCTCTGCTTGGCGACGACAGGCATTGGCTGCTCCACCACCGGTATCTGTACTATTTAGGAAACAAATTTTCATAAGCGTTTTAAACTTTGTAACCGTAAATATTTAATTGCAAATCCATACTTCCTTTTCCGGTTTTAAACAAATAAGGATGTTTGCGATAATTTACTGTTTGAATAAAATATCTGAATCCATTATCCGTAAATATCTTTAATACTTCATCCAGCTCCTGCGCCATGCCATTGAAGGTATGATATTCTATAAATAAATGATCTGCTTTATGCAAAACATCTTTACAATCACGCAGCACTTCCGTTTCGGCACCTTCAATATCCATTTTCAGAAAGTCGATATAGGATTCCTTTTCCAATATATCTCGTAAGCGCACACTTGGAATATGTATTTTTTCACCCTCAAAATAAATTGAACCAGCATCGGCACCTTCTACACCGAAGGAAATGCCATGGTCATCCTTCCAAACAGCTTTAGCCACTAAGGAAACATCGGAAAGTTTATTCACATTTATATTTTCCTGCAATACTTTTGCGATGGACGGGTCTGCTTCAAAGGCAATAATTTTTGCTTCCGGATAAAGCATTTTAAAATATAAAACACTAATACCGATATTAGCACCGCAATCATAAATAACAGGTTGATTATTTCTTGCCTTAAAAGCATAAATTTCATCTACGATGATGGATTTATAATGATCCAAAAATGAGGGGACATCTATTACCTGAAAACTGTAATGATCAAAATTTACCTTCCTCGATTTAAAACGTGCAGCTCCACCATGCTTGGTCAGCAAATTAATGTACGATCGATATTTCTTTTTAGTAATATACCGATATAAAGGGGCTAATGAATCGGCTAAAAACTGATTCATTTTTTAGCAATATTTTTTTCGTAATGTTCAGCAAATTCTTCATACACGGAACGTATGCCTTCTTCCAAACTAATGGTGGCCGTATAGCCTAAAGCATTTAACTTGCCTACACTCATTAATTTTCTAGGGGTACCGTCGGGCTTAGAAGTATCCCAACGCGTCTCGCCGTTATAGCCTATAATTTCCTTAATTAAGATGGCTAATTTTGCTATGCTTATATCCGTTCCGGTTCCAATATTTACGAATTCTTTTCCATTATACGTTTGCATTAAAAAATAACAGGCCGCTGCCAGGTCATCTACATGCAAAAACTCTCTGAGCGGACTACCACTTCCCCAAAGTTCTACGAAAGGTAAGTTGTTGATTTTTGCTTCGTGAAACTTGCGTATCATCGCAGGCAAAACATGAGAATTATTTAAATCATAATTATCATTAGGGCCATACAAATTGGTTGGCATTACTGAAATAAAATTGCAACCATATTGATCTCTGTAAGCTTCACACATTTTGATACCTGCAATCTTTGCAATGGCATAAGGTTCATTGGTGGGCTCTAAGGTACCGGTCAGCAAATATTCTTCCTTTAAGGGCTGTGGTGCCATTTTAGGATAAATACATGAAGAACCTAAAAACATTAATTTTTTAACATTATGGGCATAGGCTTCATGGATAACATTGGTTTGTAAAATTAAATTATCATACAAAAATGTTCCACGATAGGTATTATTGGCCCATATCCCTCCTACTTTAGCGGCTGCCAAAAAAACATACTCGGGTTTTTCGGTATCAAAAAATTCCTTCACAGCAGACTGATTTCTCAAATCTAATTCCTGAGAACTGCGTGTAACTATATTGGTAAAACCTTCATGTATGAGTCTGCGATGAATGGCAGAACCAACCATCCCTCTGTGTCCGGCTATATATATTTTTGCGTTTAATTCCATGTTTTTAAACTCGAGAGCGCTTATTAAAATTTTTATTCAAAATAATTTAAGGTTTGGAAGCCGGATGCACGCAAGAATTTTTCTTTCTTCATTACATCAAAATCAGCTAATGCCATATCTTTTACGAGTGCAGGCAAACTATATTTTGGCTCCCAATTCAGTTTCGTTTTTGCTTTGGTAGGATCTCCAATTAATAAATCCACCTCGGTAGGACGAAAATAACGTGGATCCACAGCCACAATTTCATCACCAAGCTTTAAATGACAATCCGTGGCACCTAGCTGTTCCAATTTTATTTTATCGATGCCATCCACTACACCTTTTTCCTTTACGCCTTCACCATGAAAAGCCAATTGAATACCTAATTCTGCAAAAGTCATGCGGATAAATTCACGCACAGCCGTAGTAATGCCCGTGGCAATTACATAATCTTCTGCTTGCTCTTGCTGCAAAATTAAATACATAGCTTCCACATAATCCTTTGCATGTCCCCAATCACGTTTAGCATCCAAATTACCTAGCCATAATTTATCTTGCAGGCCTAAAATAATTTTTGCGGCTGCACGCGTAATTTTACGGGTTACAAATGTTTCACCACGGATAGGAGATTCATGGTTAAATAAAATACCATTGCAAGCATACATACCGTACGCTTCTCTATAATTCACCGTAATCCAATAGGCGTATAGTTTAGCTACTGCATAGGGAGAACGCGGGTAAAAAGGTGTTCTTTCGCTTTGTGGCACTTCCTGTACCAAACCATACAGTTCGGAAGTAGAGGCTTGGTAAATTCTGGTTTTATCCACCATATCGCAAATACGTACCGCTTCCAAAATTCGAAGCGTACCGATGCCATCAGCATTGGCCGTATATTCCGGAGTTTCAAAACTTACTTTTACATGGCTTTGGGCGGCCAAATTATATATTTCATCAGGACGGGTTTCCTGAATAATACGAATCAGATTGGTAGAATCTGTTAAATCCCCATAATGCAATTTTAAATTAAGTTGCTTTTCATGCGGATCTTGATATAAATGGTCAATTCTATCGGTGTTAAAAAGAGAACTTCTTCTTTTTATGCCATGAACGTGATATCCTTTTTTCAGGAGTAGTTCCGCCAAATAGGCCCCGTCTTGCCCTGTAATTCCGGTAATTAATGCAGTTTTTGTCATTCTTTCCATTAAACCTCCAAAGTTAGTGCTTTTGAGGGAAAAACACATATTTTCCTGAATTTTGAAGGAGCTGCAAAGGGCTTAAGGGATAAACTTTTTAAGTGAGCAGACCAGCGATATAGATGAGATTCAAAATAAAAAAACCTGAATTGTTCAAGGTTTTAAGTTATGTTTTATTAGTTTTTAAATGTAGGTTTAAATTTAAGTTCGCTATAAATTGTCGACAATTCATAGCGAACATTTATTTATTCATTTTTAAAGATTAAATTCGATTATATGATACGTAATAACGATTGTGTATTAGCTGATTCATATTTGTATGTCTTATTGTTGGAAGCTTTAAATTTCAACAATCGACAAATTGTCGATAGTTCAATGCCTTCATTTTCAGAAGCTCTTTGTTTAAGCCTATACCAGTAATCTACGGAATTTGGTGAATCGGTCAAAAAAGCGATTACATCCTGAACCACGAAATACCATTGGTCTTCATCGTCATCCCATTTGGCTCGGATTTCACTTCCTTCAAATAATTTTAAATTACTCATTGAAAAAGTATTACTTGTTAAATGAGGCACTCTATTTTAAATTAATAAAACAAGATTGCCAAAAATTGTAAATTTACACATTTTATTTTGCAAAGATGGCGGATTTTTTCCAATAATAGGTTTTATTTGGACCTATGAAAATACCAATGTTAACAAGAATTATGATTTTGAATATCAAAATATAAAAAAGCATGCAGAACCATTTATTTTAATTTAATAAAATGAAGCATTACAATACCTTATTTATTTTAATCTTACAATAAAGAACCATTGTAAATTTGAATTCATCTTAGTTCAAGCTTTCCAAACCCAAATCATTAAATTATAAAATATATTTATTGAGTTTAATAAAATGAGGACATGGAAATCACCATGTCCTCATTTCATTTTATAATTACAAAAAAACCTAATTTTACCAGCTGGCACTAGGATCTTCAGTGACAAAAACCTCCTTTATTTCCTTCAATAAGGGACCAAAATATTCTGTATGATATCCCTTTCTGCCACCCATGGCTTCAGAAAAATCTTTATTGTTCGGAATTTGCAGTCCAACACTTTGCAAAAATTCTTCCGTTCTTTCCATCCATACGGATTTTAATGCTGCTTCTCCTTTGAATATATGTTCACTTCTAAGAATTTCCTCATACGGACTTTCCTCAAATATTCCCATTGCCATCGGATAGACTTGATTGAGGGCAGACTGCATACGTCCTTTACTTTCCTCATTGCCTTCCGCCAATAATTTTAACCAAGTATTTGCATGAAAAATATGATATTTAATTTCTCCCTTATACTTTTTAGCAAGGTTTGCTAATGGGTGATAAGAGGATTCTGTCAACATTTCAAAGCGGATATATTCTGCATGTTCAAACATAAAATGACGCATAATGGCAAAATCATATTCGCCAATCGGTAATTCTACCAAATGACAACATTTATACTCATTTTCATTTCGCGTAAAAACTAATTTTTCAGCGTCCGCTTCTCCTAATTGGTGAAGCATTTGATAAATGTTTAAGGAATGTCCTACCTTATCCTGGGCAATACTTCCAAATGCAATATCCTCTTCAATAATGGGACCGATGCCAATCCATTCGGAAGTCCTATGACCATAAATATATTGGTCATCTGCCATTTTAAAAAGCAATTCCTTGAGTGCGGTATTATAATCTATATCATTCATGATTTTTTATTTTAATTTTTCAATTTTATCTCTCATCTTATAGGCTGAGGCCTCACGATGCAATTTTTCAGGTGTCGTTTCAAAAATATCTGAATCATCGTAAGATGTTGCATTTACCTCTGAAGATTTTACCACCCATATACTGGTGGTCGCACCTCTTCTACCAAATGATTCCTTGGCAAATACCAAGGCCAAATCATTGCTTGGTGCATGTACTATTCCCACATGAACATGTTGTTGTCCACGTTTTTTCTGATGAAATACTTCATAAGTTTGAAATTGTTCTCCCTCACGCAACGGCGTTCCGGAAGAATCCTTTTCCAATCCCATTCTATTGACTCGAGGATCTAAACTAATAATTTTCATTGTTGGATGTTAATAATATATATAATTTATTAGGCTAATGGTACTACATATCGTTCGTTGGGATTAATGATGGCATTGCGTACCCAACGACCATGTTCCTCTGCCCACCAGCGAACCGCTAAGCGTTCTTTATTACATGGTCCATCACCATTAATCACACGGAAAAACTCATCCCAATCCGGATCGCTAAAGGTCCAGGAATTGCTTTCCTCATGATAGCATAAATTCGGATCCGGGATGCTTAATCCCAATTCTTGGATTTTAGGCACATAAGTGCTTAAAAACTGATTACGCATATCATCATTGGAGGCCATTTTAACTTTCCAACGCATCAATTTTTCGCTATGCACACTCATTTTATCTGAGGGACCGAAAAAATGTATAATAGGTTTCCACCATCTGTTCAACGCTTCTTGTACCAAGGCTTTTTGAGTTGGTGTGCCTAAAGCTAAAGCAGCAAACGCATCCTGTCCTTGCTTAAGATGGAATGCCTCTTCGTAACAAATGCGTTCCAAGGCTCTGCAATAAGGGCCATACGAACCTTTGCTATTTAACACTTGATTGACGATTGCTGCCGCATCAATTAAAAAACCTATTACCGTAACATCCGCCCAAGTAATGGCAGGATAGTTAAATACATTAGAATATTTACTTTTTCCGCTGAGCAAATCATTGAGCATTTGCTCTCTGGATTTGCCTAAAGTTTCACAAGCACTGTACAACATTTGGGCATGTCCAATTTCATCTTGTACCTTGGCCATAATAGCCATTTTGCGCTTAAAACTAGGTGCACGAGTAATCCAGGTTCCTTCAGGCAATGCACCAATAATTTCAGAATGTGCATGCTGCTCAATCATCCTAATCAGTTGTCTGCGATAATCGGCCGGCATCCAATCACCCGGTTCTACTTTTTCACCGGCTGCAATTCTAGCTTCAAATGCGGCTAATTTAATTGGGTCGTCCTGAACCACAGGATCTTTTTGCCTTTCTTTTTCGTCAACAAATCCTCCTCCGTACATAATTTTAGATTTTAGTTGTTGTAAGTTTACTATTTATTTTTCAAGCCGTTAATTAATGTATCGGCTAAATTATTTCCAATTTCTTCATACGTCATTTTTCCTTCCGGATTATACCATTCATAGGTCCAGTTTAATGCCGATAAAATGGTCAATACTGTAAATTTAGCATCATTTTCTAAAAATAAATGCTGTTCAATGCCTTCTTTAATAATTTCTTTAAAGTAATCTTCATACTTCAAACGCAAGATTTTAAATTCGCTTAGATGGGGTTCGCTTAAATGCCTCCAATCATGAAAGAAAACGGCTGCTGCATCAATATTATTTGCAATTACTTTTATATGCCCCAAAATAGCCGCCCTAAGTTTCAAATCTGCACTAATATTTGAATTTTCAACGAGCTCTGCTTCGACGAAAAACTCCGCAGCCATTTCGAAACAAATTTGCCTCAATAAATCTTCTTTGGAACTAACATGACTATAAACTGTCGCCTTTTCGATGCCTAAGGCTGTGGCTATTTGACGGATGGACGTAGCATGATAACCTTGCTTACGAAACAGATTTTCAGCTACTTGCTTAAGCTTATCCTTTTTATTGAGAATTACTTCAATTGGCATACAACCGACCGTTCGGTAGCAAAGATAAGAATTTTTTCGTCAACATGAATAATTCGTAAAAAAACATAAAAAAACCCGCCTTATGGGCGGGTTTTAAGTATAATAAATAATTACTAGTTAATATGGCATCTTGCTTGGAATTTACCTCCACCACTTGGTACATTAATTCCATGTCTGTCATCACCATTGATGGCAAAATAAGCATTAAAATTACCGATCACCAACCCACCGTTATATTGTGGGAAAGCAGTACCGGAAGTTTGTAAATCCACGGTACCAATGGTAGCAGTATATTGCTGACCGTATTGAATTCCATTTCTCGGATTATTGGTACCATTAATGGAACCATCAGTAAACTGAAGGGTAGCACTGCTGGTAGAACCTGTTGTTAAAGAATAACTGGAAGCCTTATGGTCAGAAATATGGAAATTAAGTTCGATTTTAAAAGTATCCTTTTTGTAAACCACTTTATCGGAGCGAATAGAAATATCAGTAGATCCATCGCCACCATTAGCAGCAGAATTAATAACTGCAACGGTATCGCCCGGATTGAATTTCAAGAAATTCAATTGCATATTAATGGTATCGGTATTTTTGGAACCACTTACAATATGCATGGATATTGCGCTTGGGGTGGTAGTACCTGTAGTAGTGGTGGTAGTGGTACCGCTGGTCGTACTGGTGCTGGTTGAAGTAGGTGTAGAGGTGGAATCAGTTTTCTTGGAACAAGAGAAACCGATGACCAAAACGGATAATACTAAAAGTAGAAAATATTGTCTTTTCATAGTTGTTATGTTTAGCGCAAATATAAAATTAATTTTACAAGTAAATCAATTTTTGATATTCATTTCCGATGAAAAAGGAATTTTATCCAATTCTTCGAAAATGGAATTATTGGAAAGGAATTCAGGGACGATAGATTTCATTTTTGCAACAATCTCTTTCTCAGGACCATTTCCAGGAATATCCAATATTTCTTTAATTTCTTTCTCCACCATTTCAAATGGATACTCTCTTACCTTGCCTATCATAATTTTAGGATGATGGGTAGGCAGTGTTTTTTCTTTATTGTTCAGTAATTCTTCCTTAATCTTTTCGCCTGGACGTAATCCGGTGTAAACAATTTGAATGTCTTGCCCAACTTTAAAGCCGGATAGACTAATCATTTTGCGAGCCAAGTCAACAATTTTTACGGAATCACCCATATCAAAAACGTAAATTTCTCCGCCTCGGCCCATCATGCCTGCTTCTAAAATAAGTTGACAAGCCTCGGGGATGGTCATAAAGTATCTGGATATTTCCGGATGGGTAACCGTTATCGGTCCACCACTTTCTAATTGCTTTCTAAACCTAGGCAATACCGAACCGTTAGAGCCTAATACATTTCCAAAACGAGTAGTGATAAACTTGGTATGGTGTAAGCCTTTTTTTGATTCAAGTTCAGCATTAAGTGACTGCACATAAATCTCTGCTATTCTTTTACTTGCACCCATTACATTGGTAGGGTTCACAGCCTTATCCGTGGAAATAAACACGAAGGTATCTACATGATTTTTCACGGCCAAATCTGCCAAATTTTTAGTCCCGCCAACATTAGTACATACGGCCTCTACCGGATTTTCTTCCATCAATGGCACATGTTTATAAGCAGCAGCATGGTATATAATTTCTGGACGATAAGTGGAAATTATTTCCTGCATCCTACCGAAATTTCGAATATCGGCAATGGCAATTTTAAAGTCCACATAGTTATTTCTTTCCTTTAGCTCTAATTGCAGCTCATATAGCGGTGTTTCAGATTGATCCACCAATACTACCAATCGAGGGTAAAACTTAATCACTTGGCGAACCAACTCACTTCCGATGGAGCCACATGCTCCGGTAATTAAAATCACTTTATCGTTTATTTGACCGGAAATTGACTCTTGGTCCAACAAAATGGGCTCACGCTCTAATAAATCTTCTATCTTTATGTTTTTTAACTGCTTAGCGCTAAATTCTCCATTTATCCAGTCCGATGCCGCAGGAACCGTTTTAACTGTAATTTTATGCTTCAAGCATAAATCAACTATTTCCTCCTTGCGCTTCCTATCCAAATCTTGAATGGATATAACCAACTCATCTACTTTAAATTTGCTAAGAATATGATCAAAATCTTGCAGACTATGGTAAATTTTTAATCCTTCCAGGGTTTTTTCTCGTTTTTTAGGGTCGTCATCTAAAAAACAAATCACTTTCAATTTGCTATCTTTATCCTGATCTACAGTACGTTTCGTAATTAAACCTGATTCGCCTGCACCATAAATGACTATGTTTTTACGATCCACATCCAAGGTTTTAATTTCGGCATATACAATTTTGACGAAAAGCCTAAATGAGCTCATCATCAAAGCAGTAGAGAAGTATTCAAAAACTACGATGGACCAAGGCACCAATTCTTCTCCGGTATTGAAATACCAGATAAAATTAATACTCGCATATACTAAACTTCCACCGGTTAAGGCAATGAAAATACGCTTACCGTCCTGGGTACTCGTATATCGAATGACCCCCTGATAAGTTTTGGAAATAAAGAAAGTGATTAATCTTAAAACCAAAAACGAAACTAAAATTTTCGGCAATAATTTGAACTCAGGCTTTTCAGTATTGAAATTAAATCGCAATAAAAAAGCCAGAACTACAGATAGACAGCAAAATACGATATCAATCTGTAAGATGAGCCAGCGCGGAGCATAGCTTTGACCAAGAATCTTCTTAATAAACCTCATGTTTTCAACAAATTTACTGTAATCCCTTTGGCAAGGATTGTTGATAAATACCTAAAAATCAGCAGTTACAGTTAAATTAAAATGTAGAAATCTTTTGAATACGTTAATCTTTTACAAGGTTATTTTACTACACACGAAGAATGATATTGCAATATTAAGGATTTTTCTCCACAATCGTTTTGAGAAAATAATATTTTTTAGTGAATTTCGTTTATATATTGATTATGAACAATATATAAACGAAAACAATTTACCAGATGGGGATTTAATGGCTTGAAAATTAATTTAGTATCCCATATTTAAATGCAAACCTGTTGCAATTAGCAATTATTATGCACAGCTATCCACAAAAAGATTACATTCTGAAATACATAAATTTTACTTTAAGTAAATGCTAATAATTATTTGACTACTAATAATATATGATACTTTACTTAAACACTTAGATGAAGTGTAATATGTTTAGGTTTTCCTCTTTTGCTTCTTAGCTGCAGGGAAAAGTACATTATTTAAAATTAAACGATAACCCGGACTATTAGGATGCAAATTCAAATCAGTTGGCGGTTCATAAACCATATGCTGATAATCCTCCGGATCATGGCCTCCGTAAAAGGTCCACATGCCTTTACCAAATTCCCCATGAATATATCGGGCTTCATTTAAAGCCTTATTTTCACCCATTATCAATACCGACGGCTTAATATATTGCTTGCGAAAAGCTGTGGTTTGACCCATAAAGCCCTTGATAATTCGCGTATGATTTTGACAAAGCATGGCAGGTATTTGGTCCCATTTGGCAGAATAATCAAACAAGGTAAAATAATCATTGCTCTCATTCATTTGCATCATCCTGGATGCCGGAACATCAATACTGGAAAATTCTATCTCCGAAGGGTCATAAATCAAACTGAAATTGGTAAATGCCAAGGTCTGACTAAAATCTAATTTACTTCCGGCAGTTCGGTCGGCAGGATCTCCGTCATAGACACTTTCACAAATATCCAGACCATCAGCGGCTAAGGCAATATCATAGGTATCAGTCGCGGTACACATGGCAAATAAATATCCCCCACCTGCTAAAAAATCTCTCAATTTTTTGACCACTGCCAATTTTAATTGAGATACTTTAGCATAGCCCCATCGTTTTGCAATGCCTTCATTTTCTGCTACATCATCCTTGTACCATTGCTCCTGGCGATAGCCTAGCCAAAATTTACCATATTGACCTGTGAAGTCCTCATGATGCAAGTGAACCCAATCATATAGAGGAAGTTTACCTTGCAAAATTTCATCGTCATATATTATATCATATGGTATTTCGGCATAGGTCATGGCCAAAGTTACCGCATCATCCCAAGGACGCTTGTTTTTAGGTGAATAAACCGCCACTTTAGGCGCCTTATCCAATTTTACCACGTCCATATTTACTTCTGGGACAGCAATATCTGCCTTTATTTTATCATATTGTGCATCAGCAATAATTGTATAACTCACACCTCTGATTAAGCATTCTTTTTCTATCGGAGAGGAAAAATTTGTAGCAAAGGAACCGCCTTCATAATTAAGCAGCCAATCTACACTTTGCCCTTTGGCTAATACCCAATAGGCTATGCCATATGCTTTAAGATGATTTTTCTGCGTTTCATCCATAGGAATCAGCAATACTGCAGACTGTATTCCATGGGATAACATTAAAAACGCGAGAAATAAGTATAGTTTTTTCATTTTGGTCATGCAATATAAGACAAACAAAAACTATGCTGAGAATAGTTCTAAGACTAATTTTTTAGCATTGCAGCATTTTACTGCCATTGCTGCAAATAAAAAGGCACAATTATTTTACTTTAAAATTGAAAGTAATATGTCCAAATTGTTTTTCCGGCGCATCAGATTTTGCAGAAAAAGTAGCCTTCATTGCCGCAGATTCACATTTGGTTACCAGATAATCATCTGTAATAGTGGAGCCTCTTACGCCTCCTCTGGCACCGACAACCTTTCCATTTCTATCCACGGTGATTTCCACTACTACTACCCCATTTTTCTGAAAATTAGCATCCGGCATGGGGATATTTACTTTATTTCTACCACCCAAATCAAAACCAATTCCGTCACCAACTCCTGTACCACTGCCATTGCCGCGACCATTGCCATTTTTGTTTTTGGAATTAGGATCCCCGTTAGGCTTCCCTTCATCCCCATTGGAATTACCGCCGTTTCCTTTGGAACTTCCTCCGTTTTCTGCGGTGCCATTATGTCCATTACTCTTCTTAAATAAGGATTTAGCTTCAACGGTACGTGCCGGTGGTGCTTCTTTGGCGGCTTCAGTTTTGGTAGGACTTGCCTCTGTATTGGCAGAAGTATTATCACTATGGGTTAATCGTTGATGCGTAGGTGGTACATCCGGATCTTTCTCTAAATCACCTGAATTAGCAGTATTATTATCCGGACTGGTATTGGGAGTTGGACTAGGATCAGGAGCGCCTTCAGCGACGGTTTTACTCTCACTTCTTGCACTTTCTTGATTGCCTAATTCAGTACTCTGGCTACCACCTGAATTGGGACTATTGATTATTACCGGAGCCGGTACATAGGCCACATTCGTTAAATCCACATCAAATATGGCAGGGGATTCCGCCATAGGTGGATCAATTTTTGGAAATTTAAAAATAACACATAATAGACACAACAAGGTGAATATCAAGAAAGTAATAGACAAAGCCTTGATACGGGTTTGTCGTTCCCTACTTGATTCTCTGGCATCTTTTAGTACTATTTGATAATTTCTCATTCCCTAAATTATTGCTCTTTAGCGGTAGCCAACATTACTTTGGCATTTATTTTCTTTCCGATCACCATTACTTTTACCACATCCCCAACTCTGCCATGTTCATCGGCATTAACCACAATAACAGGTTCCTTATTGGCGCCGGTAAGTTTGTTTAATTCCTCTTGGATGGCTGTAGGTAAATGGTCGAGACTGGTAGGAACTTTATTGACAAAGAAATTACCGGTGGAATCGATGGAAACCGTAACATTTTTTTGAACCACTACCTTATTGGTTGCCTTCGGTAAGGTCAATTTTATCATGTTCGGATTCACCATGGTACTGGTAATTAAAAAAAACAGTAGCAGGAAGAACATAATATCGTTCAGCGAAGAGGTACTTACCTCCGAAACCATGCGCTGTCTTCTTCTGAAATTCATAAGGTTGGCTCTTGTAATAAATCAATAAATCCAATGGCATTCGCTTCCATTTTATATATTTCCTTATCTATTTTAAGAAGCAAATAATGATAACCGATATGGGCAATAATACCCACCACCAAACCGGCCGCACTCGTGATCATTTTCTCATATAATCCTTTGGATACGATACCTATACTGATATCATTCTTTTGTGCAATTTCATAAAATATACGGATAACCCCCGCAATCGTTCCTACGAAACCAAACATCGGTGCAATACCGGAAATGGTACCCAAAATGGATAAATTTTTCTCCAATTTATATACTTCCATTTTACCCGCACTTTCCAATGCTTTTTCGATATCATCAATGGGCTTACCGATTTTACGTAAACCCTTATCCAACATCCTTGCAACAGGTGTATCTGCTGATTTGCAACGGGCTCTTGCCGCTTCTATTTTACCATCCTGTACAAGATCTTGAATTTCATTCATAAAATTCACATCCACACTGGAAGCTCTTCTAATGGTAATATACCTTTCAATAAAGATATAAATGGCTCCCAATAAAAGTATTACGATAGGTAACATAATCCATCCGCCTTGTTGGATTAAATACCATAAAGTCAATCCATCCGGACTAACCAAAGATGGTGAAGCTGTTTTGGCAGTATCTGCCACTGCAGTTGCCGCTTGTAATAACATCATACAATAGTATTTCTAATGATTGATAAATTGAAAAATAAGGTGGGACTACAATAAAATTGGGAACAGTACTTAGGGTATGTTGCTTGTAATTTTATCATTTTAATTTCTTAATTCAGATGTAAAAGCCATGCTGCTTCGTTTCCTTCACTGCGAATGGCTTTGAGCGCAGCATCAGCTTGCAAACTATCTGAATCCATTTGATATGAAACGCGGAAAAGCCCGTCTTTAGTATTTAAGAGCTCCGCTTGATATCCTTTATTTTTTAAGGTTTGTAAAAATCTTGTGGCATTGGAGGGAACCGTAAAGCATCCGCCAATAATATAAAAACCACTGGTCAGCTCATGTTTTGCTACAATATGTTTCGCTTTCACCGGTGCCGGTGTATTTACAATTTCAATATCATTCGTATTTTCTTCCACTGCCTTAGGAACTTCATTAACAGCATTTTCTTTGATTGGTGCCGTAGCTGTTTCCGTAGGAGCTTGCTCAATATTCGGCGCCGGCGTATTAGGTACCATCGGTTTAGGTGTTTCGCTAATACTTACAGGCAAACTTTCTTTTTCAAAATAGGCACTAAAACCTGCACGTCCCGGAATAGGATTAAAATAATTATTAAACAATATTCCGCTGATGCCCATCATTAATACCACACTGGCTGCAATGGCCAAGCTCTTGGACTTCAAGCTAAGCTTCACTTTGCGTGCATAAGCACCATCATACTTATCTTTTAATAAGCCTTTAATTTCAGGCGCTTCATTGAGGTGAATAATAATATTATCCAAGCCAAAGGAAGATCCCAAAAAGTTTTGGTTGGAAGCCGATTGAAATTGCCATTTCCCTTCACTATTGGCACTAATAACGCCAATATTATCTATCCGAACTTCGCGTTGTGAAGATAAAGCTTCTTTCCAGCTATTAACCTGATTAGCAATCTCCGCCATAGCATCACTATAGGAAATTTGTTTGGCTGCTGACAATTCAGAAGCCAATAAACCATCATTGTTTATCAAGCTTCTATTAAAACTCAATACCCTGGCCGGGGGCAATAATTCATCACCTTCGGAATTGAATCTCGCCGACTTATACGTCAGCAAAAATCCACCAAAGTCGGGTACAATCACGCAGTCATGCTTACGTGATAATTTAACTATATATTTTTCAATACTTTCCAAAATTGCTCCTTTCCTGAAGAGTTTACTGCAAGTTTACTAAAATTAGACGTCATTTGCTCTAAAAAGTTGTTAACATTTAGCAATTGTAATTATACCCTATTTGCAATTATTGCGAATAGGTCATCGTCTTAAATATGGTTGAAATAAATCTAAATATGCCCTCATAAAGGCCCAGAGAGTGTCCGCTGCTTTTAAAAATATTATTTTTATAAATAATTAGATC
>CAIKRV010000039.1 GCA_903829945.1 uncultured bacterium
CAGTGGATTCATTAAGTTATAAAACAATTTCGGTCAATAGTAAGACCGCTTCCCACAACTGGTACATCATTGATGTTCAAGGTTTAGTGGTTGGACGTGCTGCGTCTAAGATTGCAAATATTATCCGTGGCAAAAATAAGCCCGACTTTACCCCACATGTAAATGGCGGTGATAAAGTAGTAGTAATCAATGCAGATAAAATCCGTTTTACCGGGAAAAAGATGTATGATAAAGAATACATCCATTATACCGGTTATCCTGGAGGTCAACGTTTTATTAACCCTGCTAACATGTTGGCAAAGAAGCCAGAAGATGTTATTACTTTGGCAGTTAGAGGAATGCTTCCGGCAAATAAATTACGCAAGCAATTTTTGTCTAACTTATATGTATACGCAGGTACTGAGCATCCGCATGATGCACAAAATCCTCAAGTATTGGACTTAAACACAATTAAAAGATAAGAGGTTTCTAAGCTTCACAATAGTTTAAAATATGGCCTATACAATAGCAACAGGTAGAAGAAAGACATCCATCGCAAGGGTATATTTAAGTCCGGGCGCGGGAAGTATTACCATTAATGGCCGTCAGTATGACGAATATTTTCCTACCAAAATCAAACAATTTCTTATTGAACAACCACTGAGTCTTACCCAAACCATGGGTCAATATGATGTGAAAGTGAATGTAAAAGGTGGTGGTTTAACCGGTCAAGCAGAAGCAATTCGTTTAGGTATTGCCAGAGCTTTGGTTGAAATCAACCCTGAATCAAAACCAACCTTAAAAGGTAGTGATTTGATGACACGTGACCCACGTATGGTGGAACGTAAGAAATTTGGTAAGAAGAAAGCAAGAAAGAGTTTCCAATTTAGCAAACGTTAATATAAGATGCAGGAAAATAATAATGGAAGTGTTAATGTACAGGACTTGCTTGAAGCAGGCGTACATTTCGGACACCTTAGGAGTAAGTGGGACCCGCGTATGGCGGAATACATTTTCATGGAGAAAAATGGTATCCATCTTATTGACCTAAATAAAACAGCTACCAAACTTGAGGAAGCAGCTGCCGCTATGCGCAATATCGCTCGTTCCGGAAGAAAAATTCTTTTTGTTGCTACTAAAAAGCAAGCAAAAGAAATTGTAAAAGAAGCCGCTACTCGTGTTAATATGCCTTTTGTTACTGATCGTTGGTTAGGTGGTATGCTTACCAATTTCGCAACTGTTAGAAAATCTATTAAAAAGATGACTAACATAGATCGTATGGTGGCTGATGGTACAGTTAGTACAATGGCCAAGAAAGAACGTTTGATGTTGAGCCGCGAAAGAGAAAAGCTTGAAAGAGTTTTGGGAGGTATTAATGATTTAACTCGTTTGCCTGCTGCTATCTTCGTTGTAGATATTAAAAAAGAACATATTGCAATTGCTGAAGCTCAAAAATTGAATTTAACTTCATTTGGTATCGTGGATACCAATGCTAATCCAAATGAAGTGGATTTCCCAATTCCCGGCAATGATGATGCAACAAAATCAATCGCTTTAATTACTGAATATATAGTTAAAGCTATTGAAGAAGGCTTAGCTGAACGTAAAGTTAGCAAGGACCGTGAAGAAAAAGAAGGTATGGTAAGTGCTGAAAATCCGACCCCGGAAGAAGCATAATACTTCATTCATAAATAATAATAGGGATGAGGTATTTTACTTATCCCTATTTTTTTAATTAAAATTTTAAACTAATTATAATAACCTATATGGCAATTACAGCAGCAGATGTAAATAAACTTAGGCAAGTAACCGGTGCCGGAATGATGGATTGCAAAAAAGCACTCGAAGAAACCAATGGTGACTTTGAAGCAGCAATTGATAATTTAAGAAAGAAAGGTCAGAAAGTAGCGTCAAAACGTGCTGATCGTGAGGCAAATGAAGGTGTAGTAATCGCTAAAACAACCAGCGATAATAAAAAAGGTATTATTATTAAACTTACCAGTGAAACGGATTTCGTAGCTAAAAATGCTGATTTTATTCAATTCGCTGAAAGTATTGCTAATGCAGCAATATCTGAAACTCCTGCTACCTTAGAGGAACTTAAAGGTAAAACTATCAATGGTAAAGTTATAGCTGACCTCATTGATGAACAAGTAGGAAAGATAGGTGAGAAGATTGATGTTACTGAATATATTGTCCTTGAATCTGAGGATGTTGTAGCATATAACCACGCCGGCAATCGTATTGGGGTATTAGTAGCTTTAAATCAAGCACATTCCGATGCTACCTCTAATGCAGGAAAAGATGCAGCTATGCAAATTGCTGCCATGAATCCTGTAGCTTTAGATAGTTCTGATGTGGACACTACCATTATTGAACGTGAACTTGAAATTGCTCGTGAGCAAATTCGTGCGGAAGGTAAACCTGAAAACATGATTGAAAAAATTGCTCAAGGCAAATTAAATAAATTCTATAAGGATAGCACATTACTAAATCAGGATTTTGTAAAAGATCCTTCTAAGACAGTGAAAAAAATGATTCAGGAGGCTCATCCTGATTTGCAAATTTTGAAATTTAAGCGAATAGCTTTAGGCGAATAATTTATTTTTAAAGGGGCTTTTATTAAGCCCCTTTTTTATGTCCTTTTGGTAACCAATATGTTATAACAATATTTGCGATTACCAAAGACTTAAAATACAGATGTTAAAAAAAGATTTATCTTTACAAGCAAAATCTCAACAATGAAATATAAAAGGGTTCTGGTAAAATTAAGTGGTGAATCATTAATGGGGGAAAAGCAATTTGGAATTGATCCTGATGCCCTAAGCCATTATGCACGTGAAATTAAGAAGGTAGTGGAAATGGGTGTTGAGATTGGCATCGTCATCGGCGGTGGAAATATTTTTCGTGGCTTATCCGGGATTGAAAATGGGATGAAAGATCGTGCACAGGCTGATTATATGGGCATGTTGGCTACCGTAATAAATGGTATGGCACTGCAATCCTCTTTGGAAATGCATGGTCTCAAAACTCGTTTACAATCAGCTATTAAGATGGAGCAAGTCAGCGAGCCATTTATTAGACGCCGTGCCATTCGTCACCTTGAAAAAGGCAGGGTTGTTATTTTTGCTGCCGGTACCGGGAATCCTTATTTTACTACAGATACAGCTGCAGTACTTCGTGCCATAGAAATAGATGCCGATGTTATATTAAAAGGAACTCGTGTAGATGGTATTTATACCGCTGATCCATTCAAGGATGCAAGCGCAACTAAGTTTACCAATATAAGCTTTGATGAAGTTTATCGTCAGAATCTTAATGTTATGGATATGACTGCTTTTACTTTATGTAAAGAAAACAATTTACCGATCATTGTATTTAATATAAATGATGATGATGCTTTCTTAAAGGTGGTACGTGGTGAAGCTGTGGGAACCTTGGTAGAGTAATTTACTCTTCGTCCTTACTTTTAGGCTGCTTATGTAACTCTTCGAAAATCTTTTCCATTTTTTCGACATAGTCCATGGTGTCATCATAGAAGAATTCAAGTTCAGGTATCTTACGAACCTCATTTCTAATTCTTGATGCTAGCATGGTTCGCAACTCTTTATTATGGAGTCGAATCATATCCACCGTTTTTTGCGGCTCCTTATCATTCATAAGGGTTAGGTATATTTTTATATAACCCAAATCCGGTGAAACTCTTACTTGACTTACGCCAATAAAGTGATTACCAAAAAGGCGATATCCTTCCTTTAAGAATATATCTGCCATGTCTTTTTGTATTAATCGTGCAAATTTTGCTTGACGTTTGCTGTCCATAGTACAAAGTTAATTAAATACTAAACGGTATCTTTAAGGAAATGGTTACATTTTTAGCATATTTTGTTGGCTTGGGCGTTATTTATAGCAGGATTCAACAAGGTACCTTGTTGAAATGTATCTTTGTAATGTGAAAATGTACCTCCGTATTTTAAAGTATGCCAAGCCCTATTGGGGCAAAGGATCTTTTTATACCTTATTTACACTCTTTTCGGTAGTATTTACTACCCTAACCTTTTATATGCTGCAACCGGTATTGGAAATGCTTTTCAATCCTGAAAAGCAAGCAGCAATTTTGCAAAAAGCTCCTCATTTTGCACTTAGTGCAGATTACCTGAAGCAATGGGTACAGTACGAATCTGCTTCACTAAGTATAAGCGTTAGTAAAAGTGCAGCCTTGCTTTATGTAACCATGATTGTAGTTTCGTTAAATTTATTGGGAAATATTTTTAAATTTCTAAGTAATCGTTATCTCGGAACTATTCGAACCAAGGTGGTAGAAGATATCCGTGAAAGTGTATACACACGTTTAGTAAGTTTGGATGTAGCTTATGTAGAAAATCAACGTAAGGGTGACATTGTAAGCAGAGTAACTTCGGATGTAACAGAGGTTGAAAATTCTGTTGTGATTACCTTTGAATCCATCATTCGTGATCCGCTTTATGTAGTTTATACCTTAGTCATGATGATCAGCATGTCCTGGCAATTAACTTTATTTATTTTTATAGTACTTCCCATTTCAAGCATATTAATTTCTAGAATAAGCAAAGTTTTAAAACGCAATGCAACTGATACGCAAAATACTTATGGTTATTTAATGAGTATTGTGGATGAAACGCTTTCCGGAATTAGAATTATCAAGGCATTTAACGCTGAGTCTTATATTAAAAAAATATTTGATGTTAGCAATCAAAGGTACAGTAGGCTTACTCGAATTCAATGGCATAAGAAAGCGTTAGTTCCGGTTTTTTCTGAATCAGGAATGGTATTCGTGGTCGGTTTGACACTTTGGTATGGAGGTAATAAAGTATATGGAGGCGAAATGACTGCGCCGGAATTATTTGCTTATTTATCCATGTTCTTTTTATTATCACGACCTGCCAAATCATTGTCTCAGGCATTTGGCAATATATATAAAGGCCTAGCCTCTGCCGAACGAATTTTTGAGTTGATGGATAGTGAAATAAAAATTCAGGAAGCTCCAAATGCTATTGAAAAGTCAAGTTTTGATAGTGAAATAAGATTGAATAATGTTTCGTTTTCCTATATAAATGATTTTGTGCTGCACGATTTAAATATCGTATTTCAAAAAGGGAAAATCTATGCCTTGGTAGGTCCTTCCGGAAGCGGAAAATCTACGATGGCAGAATTAATTTTACGTTTTTACGATCCTACCTTGGGACAAATTTTAATAGATGGGCAAGACTTAAGAAATTTTAAATTGGATAGTTTGCGTAGTTTAACTGCCGTGGTTACTCAAGAGGCCATCTTGTTTAATGATACCATTTATAATAATATAGCTTTTGGAATGCCAAATGTTACTTTGGATGAAGTAATAATAGCGGCTAAAGCAGCCAATGCACATGATTTTATTATTGAATCTGAAGAAGGTTATCAAACTAAAATTGGAGATCGGGGTGGCTTGCTTTCCGGAGGACAAAGACAACGCTTAAGTATAGCCAGGGCCATTCTCAAAAATCCTCCTATTCTCATTTTAGATGAAGCAACTTCTGCCTTAGATACCTCCTCAGAGAAAATAGTTCAGGATGCCTTATATAAATTGATGGCTAATAGAACCTCAATTGTAATTGCCCATAGGTTGAGCACAATTCAAGAGGCAGATGAAATTTTGGTTTTAGATAAGGGTAAAATCGTAGAAAGAGGAACCCATTCCGATTTGCTCCGAACAGACGGAATGTATAAGTCATTATATAATATGCAGCAATTAGAAGTGTAAAAGCTTCAAAAAATTAATCACTTTTTCTTACATTCTTAAAGAACCTGCCAAGTATTATATAAACCACTACAAAGGCAACTGCACCTATTAACATTAGGTAAATATGTGGTAATTGTTTTAAATAATTCATGTTTCAAAGATACAAAAAAATGCCTCGTTTGTGAAAACGAGGCATTCCGACAGGCAGGAATAGCTCATAATGAACTACATACATTAAAAGAATTTAATGTATTTCCCTCGAACAAAGATACATATTTTTTTTAATAGCGTTAATAACAAGTTAACTTCTTACCCGACTTAGTTAATCTTTCATTGTTCCCAATGCATTAGTAGAGTTTTTCAGTATATAAATTTCCTTGAAACCTTAACTAAGAAAATTGACGTACTTTGCAATATATTATGACCGGCATAAGCACCATAACCATTTGCTATAATAATCTCCACGAGCTGCTCGATACCGTTAAAAGTGTTGATGTTCAGTTGGCCAAACCATTAGAACATATTATTATTGATGGCTCATCTACCTTTGAAATAAAAGAATATTTGGAGTCCGTACCTCAACCGGCATATCGCAAATGGATTTGTGAATCTGATCGTGGAATTAGTGATGCTTTTAATAAAGGAATATTAATGGCAAATGGCAATATTATTCATTTGTTAAATGCAGGCGACCGGTATTTTGATGCGGAAGTTTTAAAAAAAGTTTGGCAAGTATTTGATAAACAAAGTGATGTCCAATGGCTACATGGAAAATATATCCAAACCAGAGCAGGCTTATCAGTAATTAGCGGCAAGCCTTTTAATAAAAATTTATTATACCGAGGAATGCGACAAGTTGGTCACCCTACAATGTTTGTCAGGCAAGCGCTTTATCAAAAATTTGGCATGTTTTCTTTAGAGAAAAAAATTGCAATGGATTATGATTTTCTGCTACGTATTAGCAATGAAAAGTTTGTTTTTTTAGAGGAAGTATTAGTCAGATTTGCACCGCAGGGAGTCAGCGAAAAAAATATAGATGCAGGTTTATTAGAAGTGGAGGAATCCTATCAAAGAATAATTGGTTCATCCATGAAACAAAAACTATGGTTTATGCGTATAAAGTTAATAAATAAGCTGCTTCATACGGGAATTGGAAAGGTATTGTACCGATGGAAGCAAGGAGCATAATTCAAAGTTTATCTGAATATCGTTGAGAATACATAATTTTGCCAAAAAGCTACCTATTTATCAATAGTTGGCTTTTGAAACAAAAGAAGCTGAATACAAAAACATCATTTACTGAATTTATAGAAATGAACATCCAATCTCTATTCAAGAAAATTCTTCCCCACCTCCTTATTTTTGGTGGATTTTTACTCATTTGTTTGGTTTATTTTTCTCCCATGCTCAAAGGGAAAGTATTACAACAACATGACCTTATTCAATTTTTAGGAAGTAGTAAGGAAGCTACTGATTTTAATAAAACACCGGGTCAAACGGCTTATTGGACCAATTCTATGTTTGGGGGTATGCCTACCTATCAAATCGCACTTGGATATCCTAAAAGTGCTTTTGTAGTAGGTTGGATTTATTCCTTTTTTGTAAAAGCGATACCGCACCCAATTAATTCCCTTTTATTTTACATGATAGGGTTTTATTTGCTTTTGGCTTCCTATCGTTTAAATAAATGGATTTGTGTTATTGGTGCC
This sequence comes from uncultured bacterium, assembly GCA_903829945.1. Taxonomy (GTDB): domain Bacteria; phylum Bacteroidota; class Bacteroidia; order CAILMK01; family CAILMK01; genus CAILMK01. Next base: position 7,447 of record CAIKRV010000039.1, read on the forward strand.
ATTGCTTTTGCCTTTTCCAGCTATAATATAGTTATTTTGGCGGCAGGTCACGTTAATAAATCATACGCTATTGCTTTTGCACCTTTTGTGCTGGCAGCCTTAAATTATATTTTTACTTCGAAAAAGTACCTCTTAGGTAGCGCATTATTTGCTCTTGCTTTTGTAACTGAATTTAAAGCAAACCACATCCAAATAACCTATTATTTGCTCATTTTGATCGGTTTTTACATGGTATATCAATTATATCAGCATATTAAGGAAAAAGAAATTTCCGGATTTTTGAAAGGAACGGCTGGTATGGTAGTCGGTATGCTATTGGCAGTAGGTGCCAATTTTACCAATATTTATCTTACTAATGAATATTCAAAACAAACCATTCGTGGCAAAGCAGAACTAAAGCAAAAAGCTGAAGCCAAATCAGAAGGAATAGATAAAGATTATGCTTTGGATTGGAGTTATGGAAAATCTGAAACTGGAACCATAATGATACCTGATTTTAAAGGTGGAAGTTCTGCAGCCGTGGGCGAAAAACATCCTAAATTAGAAACATCCATAGAGCAATCAGTTTGGCCATTTGTTGCCAGCTTAGATGAATATTGGGGGCCTCAACCATCTACATCAGGTCCGGTATATTTTGGTGCCATAATGTGCTTCTTATTTGTATTGGGATTACTTACCTTAAAGGGGGCAGAGCGTTGGTGGATATTAGGGGCTTGTTTACTTTCCATTGTTTTATCCTGGGGTAAAAATTTCATGCCGCTGACCAATTTCTTTTTCGATTATTTCCCTTTTTATAATAAGTTTCGGTCAGTATCCATGACTTTAGTCATTGCAAGTATTGCCTTTCCAATTTTAGCACTTTTGGTGTTAGATCAGATTTTGAAATCTGCAGATTTCCTCAAAGCGAATATGCGAAACTTTTATATTGCCTTAGGTGCTACCGGCGGACTTTGTTTATTGCTTTATATTGCACCGGGTATGGCCGGCGATTTCTTAAAATCCCATGATAGGGATAAAGAAAATGTAATTAATTTGGTAAAGGACGCTGAGAAAAGAGGTTATCAAAATCATCCGCCTGAAGTTTCCATAACAGCAGGACTACAGGATGCGCGTCAAGAAATATTAAAAGGTGATGCCCTACGCTCATTTTTCTTCATTGCACTTTCAGGAGCTGCCTTATGGTTATTTGGCACCGGACGTTTAAAGAAAGAAATGGTAATGGCCGGCATTGGGGTGATGGTTTTATTGGATATGTCCTTAGTAAGTAAGAGATATCTTAAAGATGAAGAATTTAAAACTAAAGCACGTACGCAACAAGATGTAGAGGCCACGCCTGCAGATCTTGAAATTTTACAAGATAAAGATCCAAACTACCGTGTACTTAATTTAACTGCACCGAGCGGGCCGTTTAATGATGCCTCCACTTCTTATTATCATAAATCCATAGGTGGATACCATGGTGCTAAATTAAGACGAATTCAGGATTTGATTTCCAATAAAATTTGGCCCGATGTTAATCGCTTTTTTATGAATCCGGATTCCGGTGCAGCCTTAAATATGCTTAACACGAAATATGTAATTTATCAACCGGATCAAAATCATCCAAATGGGGTTTATAGAAATCCGGCCGCATTGGGAAATGCATGGTTTATCAAAGATATTACCATTGCAAAAACGGCCGATGAAGAAATGAATACTTTGAAAGCCATAAATCCTAAAGACCATGGGGTTGTTCTTGCAAAATTCTCTGATTATTTTAAAGATCATGTAATGCAATGGCAACAAGGTGGAAGCATTAAGTTAGATAAATATTCACCGAATGAGCTGAACTATTCTTACAGTGCTCCGGCTGATGGTTTTGTGACCTTCTCTGAAATTTATTACAATCCAAATGTTGATATTGATTGGCATAAAGGTGATTGGCAAGCCTATTTGGATGGCAAAGAAGTAGATCATATCCGTATAGATTATGTTTTACGTGGCATGAAAGTCCCTGCCGGACAACATAAAATTGATTTTAAATTTGTACCGCATTCTTATTTTATGGGTGAAAATATTTCCTTGGCTTCCTCCATTTTAATTTTATTATTGGTGGCGGGAAGTATTTTTATGGAAGTAAAGAAAGGTAAGGAAGATGCTGCATAAATATTAACCTCTATACTTAGTTAAAAGATACGAGGGGTTTATACCCCTCGTATCTTTTAAAAGAAAATAAATTATTCTATTGGAGCCGATTAATGTACTTGTAATAACTTATTACTGGCCACCCAGCGGAGGGCCTGCCGTACAAAGATGGCTTGCATTTTCTAATCATTTGGCCACTCAAAATGTCAATTTGCATGTATTGACCATTGATGAAAAAAGTGCTAATTATCCGGCTATTGATCAAAGTTTGGGCCTACAAGTTTCGTCAAAAATTAAAATTTATAAAACTACTAGTGCTGAGCTGTATTGGATATATAAAAAATATATAGGCAAAGGAAAGGCTCCAAGTGCAGGTTTTGCCAATGAAGGTACACCGGGATTGCTCCAAAAAATAGCACGATTTGTACGTGGAAATTTTTTTCTTCCGGATGCTAGAAAAAGTTGGAATAAGTACGCACTGGCAGAGGCTCGGCAAATTATTAAACATGAAAATATTTCCATTATTATTACAGCCGGCCCACCCCATAGTACACATTTAGTAGGCTTGCAATTAAAAAAGGAATTTGCTATAAAATGGATAGCAGATTTTCACGACGCTTGGACGGATGTTTGGTATTACGCAAAACTGATGCATACCCCTATCGCTTCCTATTTGGATAAAAAAATGGAACGAACCGTACTTGAAAGTGCCGATAAAATTTTGACCGTTGGAAGGTTTTTGCGCAAAGTATTGTCTGAAAAATCCAATAAAATAAATATTGGTAAAATAGAACTCATTTCAATGGGTTATGATGAATCTAAATTTTTATCTGCACCTTTAGTTTCCAAGGAAGAATTTATTATAACTTATACAGGCACTATTGACGGTCACTATGAGCCGGACGTATTTTTTCAAGCCATAGCGTCCATTAAAATTAAATATCCTCAAATTAAATTTAAAATACGTTTTGCCGGGGTATTAGCAGAAGCAGTTAAAAATAAGATTATTCAATATGGTTTATTGGATAATCTGCAGGAAATGGGTTACGTTTCCCATGAGGATTCCATTAAATTATTACAAAGTACTACCGTTTTATTATTGGTAAGTCCAAAGGTGAAAAGTGAGAATATTATTATTCCCGGTAAGATTTATGAATATTTGGCGGCACTCAAACCGATTATTAATATTGGGTCTTTGCAAACAGAAAGTGCAATGATCATCAATGAATGCAGTGCCGGTCAAAATTTTGATAGGTCAATGGTCATGCAATTAGAACAGTACCTAATTGAATTAGCTGAGCAATGGCTTATAAATGCGGATTTGAACCTAAATAGCACGAATAATGAATACAAGAAATATGGACGTGCGGAAGAATCCAAACGCCTTTATAAGATAATTACCAATCTTATTGCTGATTAGTATTTTGCTTTTCTGCAGAAACTGAAGTAGGGCTATGTTTAGTAGGATGCCTATCCTTGGAACTGAAAGTATGGCAACTGCAACTTTCACTGCCACATGAGGTAAGGATAAATGATAAACAAGTAACAGTAGCTATTATTAAGATTTTCATATAGGTATCCTGAAATATAATTTGCAAAACAAAGATACTAAAAAATAAATTCAAAAATAATTGGATGATAGGATGAAATAGGCTTAAAATAAAGTTAATATTTCCTATTGAAAGCAACAGTTCAAGTTTTGTGTATATTTGTATCTTTATAATTTACATTAATTTAACCTTTTATTTCAGCCTTTTAAAAGCTTAAAATTTCGTAATAAAACATGATTGAATTGAAACAAACTAAAACCTTGGCGGAGCTCCGAGCCAATAAAAAGCCATTAAGAAACGTTGCTATTGTACACAAGGAGAAATTGAGCCGATTGGAAAAATCTGCAGTATGGATTACTGACCATGTAGGTACGATGGGTTTTTTCTTAATTATTTTATTATGGACGGTTGTATGGCTAGGGTGGAATATGATTGCTCCGGTATCCATGCGTTTCGATCCGTATCCGGGCTTTGTACTATGGTTGTTTATATCCAATATGGTGCAAATTTTTCTTATGCCTCTAATTATGATTGGGCAAAATTTGCAATCCGCTCATGCTGATGCAAGAGCTGAGGCTGATTTTGAAGTCAATACCAAAGCAGAGGAGGAAATAGAAACTATTTTACAGCATTTAGAAAATCAGAATGCCCTTATTTTGGAAATACTCAATAAAATTGAAGCAAATACTAAAATCTAGGTTTAAACCATATTATTGCACTGGCACATATGAAAGAACTTTGTAGGATTTCACCAAGTTTTGTATATTCGCAGGGCAACAAGCATGAAAACTCTCCCTAAAATATCGTTTTTCGCAATTTTATTACTTGGCTTTATCTTTTTGTGGGCCTGCCGTAAAAATGAAGTCGAAAATAGAACCATCGCTACAGTTAATTATTATTATTCTTACTTTCCAATATATGTAGGGTCAACTTATATTTATAAAGTGGATTCCTTGGTTTGGAATACTTATAAGTTCAAATATGACACTTCCTCTTATTATTTGAAGGAACAAATTGATTCGCCTTTTATTGATTTAGCAGGGGATCAAGCTTTTAAAGTTTATCGTTGGTGGACAAAGGATACTACTATGGCCTGGACCGGTGAGCGCGTATGGACCGAAAAAACAACAAAAAATGAAGCTCAGCGTTGGGAGGAAAATATACGTTATTTGCGATTGTATTTTCCTGTAAAATTGAACTATGCTTGGAATGGTAATAAGTATAACAATATAGATTCTTTCAAAGAATATAATTATTTTTATAAAGAAGTTCACAAACCTTTTTCACTAGCGGGAATAAGTTATGATTCAACAGTATTGGTTTCACAAATTAATTACACCGATGCACTCGAATCGCATATTGCACAGGCAAGGTATGCCGCTAAAGTAGGTCTAATTTACAGAGAAGAATCAGACACTTCTAATGTAGGGAATGGACTTACCTTAGGTTCATATTTTACTAAACAAACACTCTTGAAATTCACTAAATAAAGATGAGAAATGCCTTTGTGAAATGCGGTTTCTCTTTATTTATTGTTCTTTTTATAGCGCTCCATATTATTGCAAAACCACATGATTTTTTTATAAAATTTAAGGATAGGAGTGGAACAACTTTTTCCTTAACAAATCCACTGCAATTTTTATCAGCTCGTGCATTAGAACGTAGGCAAAATCAGCATATTTTATTAGATAGCATGGATTTACCTGTTAATCCATGGTATATTGATTCTTTAAGAAAAACGGGAGCAAAGGTTTTATTTTCATCCAAATGGTATAATGCTGCTACAGTTGAAATATTAGATACTACCGGAACGGTACTTCAACGTATAAAATCATTGTCCTTTGTCGATAGCGGTAAAACACAAATACTACGCAAACGCGGAGGAAAGGTGAAATCAATAAGTATTGATCAAAGTATACATTCTGAAGATTTTTCTGCCTCAGAATATGGTGCATCTCTTACCCAATTGGTTTTATGTCACGGTGATGCATTGCATGGTTTAGGTTATAAAGGGAAGGGTAAACGAATAGGAATCATAGATGCAGGATTTTATCATGCGGATAGCATGGATGCTTTGGCGCATCTGTTTCAAAATAATAAAATAATAGGTACTAAAAACTTCGTGTTAAACAGGGATGTATATTTAGGTGCAACCCATGGCGAAATGGTGCTTTCTTCCATTGCAGGTATATTACCCGGAAAATTATATGGTACTGCGGTGGATGCTGATTTTGTACTATTGGAATCTGAAAATGATACTTCAGAATATCCGGTAGAGGAGGATGCATGGGTGGCAGCTGCTGAATATGCCGATAGTGCAGGAGTAGATGTTATAAATTCGTCACTGGGATATACACAATTTGATGACCCAACTTTAAATCATACTTATTCTGATTTGGATGGCAAAACTTTACGAAGTAGTATTGCTGCGGGCATCGCTTCCAAAAAGGGAATAATTGTGGTTAATAGTGCCGGTAATGAAGGCGCACAACCCTGGCATTATATTTCTGCCCCGGCCGATGCCATTGGAATTCTAACCGCAGGTGCCGTTGATTCAAATGGACTGATAGCTAGATTTAGTTCCAGAGGCCCATCCTATGATGGTAGAATAAAGCCTGATGTCTGCGCACAGGGAGTGGCCGTAGTGGTTGCTGACCCCGGAAAAAATGGTTCCATTACCAGAGTAAGCGGCACCTCATTATCTGCCCCTATTTTGACAGGTTTGACTGCTTGTTTGTGGGAAGCATTTCCGGATAAATCCAATACAGAAATTATGGATGCAATTCGAATGAGTGCAAACCATGTAATGCACCCTGATGTCGACTATGGCTATGGCATTCCGGATTTTTTATTGGCCTATAGGATATTAAATAATGAAGCAGTATTTACTGAAAAAGAATATTTGTACGAATTGTATCCGAATCCATTTACATTATATCCGACCTTAAGCATGTATTCATCTACTGCCCAAATATTAAAGGCAATCATTAGTGATATGTCCGGCCGAGTTATTTATGAAAACAATTTTGAGCTTAATGCTAATACTTTTCTTAATGTGCCTTTCAAATTCTTAATTAATTATCCATCCGGAATATATGTTTTAACCTTGCGTTCAGCCGAAGGTGTCATCAGTAAAAAACTCATTAAGCAATAGATTTTTATTGTTTTAAACAATAAAAATATCTAAGAATTTTGATATTCAATTTGATGCTTGTTCATTTTGACCCCATGCAAATATCTGTTAATCAATGATATTTAAAATTTTTAAGGGCTAAATTGAACCACCCCCTCTTTTTTGTATTAATTTTGTATCCTTTGTATAAATTATGAAACTATCGGATTTTAAGTTCGATCTTCCTGACAGTCTAATTGCCAAAGAACCCGCTGATTATAGAGATGAATCACGTTTAATGGTGGTCAATAGAAGCACGAAAGAGATTGAACACAAGCATTTTAGAGATATTGTATCGTATTTTGATGAGGGTGATGTAATGATCCTCAATAATACCAAAGTATTTCCTGCCCGTCTTTATGGGAAGAAGGAAAAAACCGGTGCCAAAATCGAAGTATTTTTACTGAGAGAATTAAATCATGAGCATCGTCTTTGGGATGTATTGGTAGATCCTGCTCGAAAAATAAGAGTTGGAAACAAATTATTTTTTGGAGATGATGATGAGGATATTCTTGTTGCTGAAGTAATAGACAATACAACAAGCAGAGGTAGAACCATTCGTTTTTTAAATGATTACAATCAGGACGAATTTAATGCAGTTCTAGCTCAACTCGGCGAAACCCCGATTCCAAAATATATGAAACGTAAAGCCACTGACCGTGACTTAACGGATTATCAAACTATTTTTGCAAAAACGGTGGGAGCTGTTGCTGCACCTGCAGCTGGTTTACACTTCAGTAGAGAAGTATTTAAATGGTTTGAAATTAAAGGTGTTCATGTTGCTGATGTAACATTACATCTTGGTTTAGGCTCCTTCCGTAAAATTGAAGTGGAAGACCTGTCAAAACATAAAATGGATTCTGAAAACTTTATTATTCCTGCCAATACAGCAGAGGTAGTAAATGCTGCCAAGGATCAAAAGAAAAATATTTGTGTGGTTGGAAATACAGTCATGCGTGCTGTAGAATCTGCAGTGTCTGCAAACGGTAGATTAAAACCTATGGAGGGCTGGACTGAAAAGTTTATCTTCCCGCCTTATGATTTTAGCATTGCTAACAGTATGGTTACCAATTTCCATTCACCAATGTCAGCATATTATATTTCTACTGCTACTTTTTTAGGGCATGACCTGATGAAAAAAGCATATGAAATAGCCTTAGAAGAGAAGTATCGCTTCCTTGATTACGGTGATGCCATGCTTATACTTTAATTAGAACTTTTATTAATTGAGTAAATAGGTGGATATGTTAAGTACACTTATTTACTCATTTTTTTTATAGCTATACCATTGAATAAATACGCAATAATTGTAGCAGGTGGCAACGGTTCCCGAATGGGTTCTGATATTCCTAAGCAATTTATGGAAATCAATGGCGTGCCTATGCTATACTTTAGTTTGCAAAAATTTTACGAGGCAGATCGCAGCACCAAAATTATTTTGGTACTGCCGGATAATTATATTAGCTATTGGGAAAATCATAAACTCTTTTCTGAAATTCCGCACAATATTATTGCCGGCGGGGAAGAGCGTTTTTTTTCTGTTTTAAATGCCCTTCATTATATCGAAAGTCAGTACCAAGGCCAGGCCTTAGTAGCTATTCATGATGCAGCACGCCCTTTGGTGAGTACTACTTTAATTAACCATAGTTTTGAGGCTGCATTATTAAATGGGGCAGTAGTGCCGGCCATCCCTATTCCTTTTTCAATGCGTACCAAAGTTGGGCCAATTTGGAAAGCCACCGATAGAAAAAATTATATAAATATACAAACTCCTCAAGTTTTTAACCTGCTTTTACTTTTAGAAGCATATCAGCAAGCATACACGCCTGCCTTTACTGATGATGCCAGTGTTTTTGAAGCGGCCGGACATACAATTTCCATCATAGATGGTGAGGAACTTAATTTGAAAGTAAGCACTCCACTGGATTTTGAATGGGTTTGTTGGAAAATGTCCAATAATGCTGTATAAATATTAACAAATTATTTTTTGAAATTAAATGCGTTCCCAAATGAAACTAGTTTCTTCATTTTTATTATTCATGACCATGTCAATTCTTTTACCTTCACAAACCTGGGTGAGCAAAAAATCACCGGATGGAAAATACACTTACAAAACCATACCCAATGATCCACTAAATGTGCGTATGTATACGCTTAAAAATGGATTGACGGTAATGCTATCCGTGAATAAAAACACTCCACGTATTCAAACTTTTATTGGCACAAAAGCAGGCAGTAAAAATGATCCTTCGGATAATACCGGTTTAGCGCATTACTTAGAACATATGTTATTTAAAGGCACCGATAAATATGGAACTAAAGATTTTGCTAAAGAGAAAGTTTATCTTGATAAAATTGATGCCTTATATGAATTGTATAATCATACCACCGACGATGCAAAACGAGCGGATATATATAAAATGATTGATTCCGTATCCGGGGAAGCAGCCAAGTATGCTATTGCAAATGAATATGACAAAATGGTGCAAACCATAGGCGCAAAAGGAACCAATGCCTTTACGTCCGTAGAAGAAACAGTTTATGTAAATGATATTCCTTCGAATCGCATTCCACAATGGTTGGCCATTGAGAGCGAGCGTTTCAGAAATCCTGTATTGCGACTTTTTCATACTGAATTGGAAGCTGTATATGAAGAAAAAAATATATCATTGGATAGAGATGCCAATAAAGTGGAAGAAAAAATATTGGCAGCTTTATTTAATAATCATACCTATGGAACGCAAACTACTATCGGTACGGTAGAGCATTTAAAAAATCCATCCTTAAAAAAGATTAGGAATTATTATAATACTTGGTATGTGCCCAATAATATGGCAATAATTATGGCCGGAGATTTTGATCCGGATAGGGTAATTGCCATGATTGATAAAAGTTTTTCATATATGAAAGCTAAACCGGTTCCGTCCTTTAGTTTTAAGCCGGAACCCAATAGGAGCAATCCACAAGAATTTACTGTGTTTGGGCCTGAAGCAGAAAATGTTTCAATTGCCTATCGCTTACCGGGCGCCAATAGCCATGATGCTTTGGTGGCGCGCCTAACGGATATGATTTTATCTAACAGCAAAGCAGGACTTATTGATCTTAACATTGTGAAAAAACAAAAGGCTTTGCGTGCCAATTCCAGCATTGATCAAATGAAAGATTATGGGGTTCATTATTTGACCGGAAGTGCAAGAAAAAATCAAAGTTTGGATGAAGTTAGAGATTTATTGTTGGCACAAATGGATAAACTTAAAAAAGGTGAATTTGATGACGAATTAATAAATGCAATTATTGCCAATGAAAAAGTACGTTATGTACAAAGAGCGGAAGATAATAGTGCTCGTGCCTATGATATGCTCGATGCTTTTGTGACAGATGTGGATTGGACAAAATTTGTAAATTACATTCCCGAATTGCAAAAAATCACCAAGCAAGATATTATTGATTTTGCCAATAAATATTATACTAAGGATTACGTGATTGTATATAAAAAGACAGGCAAAGACGCAACAACAATCAAAGTGCAAAAACCGCATATTACTCCGGTAGAAGTTAATAGAACAGATCGTTCGGACTTTTTGGTTAAGATCAGTGGCATGAAAACTGAGGAAATCAAACCGGTATTCCTGGATTATAAAAAGGATATTGCACAACAAAAATCTGACCATGGCATTGTGATGTTTGGCGTTAAAAATGCTGATAATGGATTATTTAATCTTACCTATGTTTTTGAAATGGGTAAAAATAATGATTTAAAACTTCCGGTAGCAGTTAACCTGTTACAATTCTTAGGTACTGATAAATATTCCTCTGAAGAAATTAGTCAGAAGTTTTATAAATTGGCTTGTAATTTTAGCATCAATACTAATGATGAAAGAACTACCTTATCTATTACAGGTTTGGAAGAAAATTTTGAAGCTGCAGTATTATTATTTGAGGATTTATTGGCACATGCCAAACCGGATCAAAATGCTTTGGATGAATGGGTACAACAAACCTTGAAATCCAGGGAGGATGCTAAACTAAACAAAGCACAAATTTTGCGCATAGCTATGAATAATTATGCAATGTATGGTAAAGATAATCCGTTTACGCATATTCTGAGTTCTGAGGATTTAAAATCTTTGAAAGCAGACGAATTGGTAAATAATTATATACATGAATTATTTGCTTATGAGCATCGTATTTTTTATTACGGACCTAAAACATTGCAGGAATTAAATACTAAAATAACTTCCTTGCATAAGGTGCCGGCTACTTTTAAAACAATTCCTAAAGCAATTAAATTTAAGCGACTGGACAATACTGAGAACATTGTGTATTTTACGCAATACGATATGGTGCAAGCGGAAATACTATGGCAAAATAAATCAAAAAATTATAACCCGGCCATGCAAGCAGAAATTGCAATGTTTAATGAATATTTTGGTGGAGGTATGTCTTCTATAGTGTTTCAAACCATTCGTGAAAGTAAAGCATTAGCCTATTCTTGTTATTCCCGTTATTTGATGCCTTCGCGCAAAACAGACCCTTATTATATTATTGCCTACGTTGGTACACAAGCAGATAAATTGAATGATGCGGTACCTGCCATGAATGAATTGCTCAATAATATGCCAAAATCGGAGAAGTCATTTCAAGATGCTCGTTTATCATTGAGAAATCAAATTGAAACCGAACGTATCAATAAAATGGGTATGATTTTTAATTATGATAATGCTTTACGAATGGGCGTAGATCATGACTTGCGTAAAGATGTTTATGAATCATTGGACAAAATGAGTTATGATTTAATTCAAAAATTCTTTGATGAAAATTATAAAAATAAATTTTATTCCTATTGTATAATTGGCTCTCGTGAAAAAATAAAGACCGAGGACTTACAGAAATTTGGTCGTATTCAGGAGTTGCCCCTTAAAGAAATATTTGGTTACTAACATTGATCATTGCAATGAATAAAAAGGTTGCCGAACAATTTGGGAATATTGATATTTATCTTTTTGATCAAATCCTTAAAGGAAGATTTGATACATATAGGAGTGTTTTGGACGTAGGCTGTGGCAAGGGAAGAAATTTGCATTATTTTTTGAATAATGATTTCGATGTTTTTGGAATTGATCGAGATGAAAAATGCATAGCGTTTGTAAAGCAAATGCTTATTCAAAATAACAGTGCCAATAAAGTTGATTGTTTTAAAGTGGGTAGCTTAGAGTCTAATCCTTTCCATCAGGATTTTGATATTGTCATTTGCAATGCTGTATTACATTTTGCCAGAGATAAGGAGCATTTTGAACAAATGTTATTTGAAACTTGGAAGCGTGTAGCGCCTGGTGGATTTTTCTTTTCAAGATTATGCTCAGATATTGGATTGGCCAATGAGGTAAAGGCCATAGGCAATGGAAGATTTATACAGCCCGACGGTGATGAACGTTATTTAGTAAATGAGGAAATTTTAATGAACTATACTAAGCAGATGAAAGCTGAATTGGCTGAGCCTATTAAAACAACTATTGTTCAGAATCAGCGTAGCATGACTACTTGGTGTCTTTTAAAAACTAAGAATTAATTTTTTTGATCCAGATTTAATTTTCGAAGTTTTGGTGCTGTAAGTCCTACGGTACTGACTACGCCCATAGTAATGATTCCACCAAGTACTACGGAACGCACCAATCCTAACCATTTTGCAGCGACTCCGGATTCAAAGGCACCGAGCTCATTTGAACTACCGATAAACATACTATTCACCGCGGCTACTCTGCCACGCATTCCATCAGGGGTCATGGTTTGCAGGATGGTGCCCCGGATAACTACACTAACATTGTCAAAAGCCCCACTGACCAATAAAATCCCTAAGGAGAGCCAAAAATTAGTGGATATACCAAAAAGCAACATACATAATCCAAATCCGGCAGCAGCAAATAAAACATTGCGCCCTGCATGCTTGGTTGGTGGGTAATGTGCCATATAAAAAGCCATTAATACTGCACCTACAGCAGGTGCCGCCCTTAAAAATCCAAGTCCTTGGGGTCCTACATGCAAAATTTTATCGCAAAAAATAGGCAGTAACGCTTCTGCTCCTCCAAATAAAACTGCGAATAAATCCAAAGAAAGTGCTGCTAAAATAACTTGTTGGGAGAAAACAAATTTAAAACCAACGCCAAGGCTGGTCATAATTTTCTCTTTGGCCATTCGAGTAGGCATAGGTTTATTGGAAACTAAACTTAAACAAGTAAGTGCACATCCAATTAAAATAAGGTCCACTGTGTAAGCAGTGGTAATGCCAAAAAAGCCGTATAATAATCCACCTGCGGCCGGACCAGTTACGGCGCCAATTTGCCAGGTCGTACTGCTCCAAGTTGTGGCATTACTATAAAGTTTTGAAGGAACCAATTGAGAAAAGAAGGAAAAATTGGCCGGATTAAAGAATCCTCTTGCAATTCCCGTCAGGAAAATAATGCCATAAATTGGAAAAGTTGTTTTGTTGGCAACCGCAGGAAGTGAATAATACCATAAACCAACGGCACAAAAAAACATAACTGCCATACAAACCAATAATATATGCCGTCTATTTTTTAAGTCTGAAATATGGCCAGCAAAAAGGGAAACACTCAAAGCCGGGACTACTTCTGCTAGTCCTATAAGGCCGAGGGCTAAGGGGTCTTTGGTTAAGTGATATATTTGTAAGCCAACTACTACTGCTTGAATTTGTAAAGCAATGGTTAACATTAGTCTTGCACTAACAAATAATCTGAATTCGGCTATTTTTAGAACCGCATAAGGGTCATGCTTTTCCTGTGACATGGTGTTGCAAAGGTAGTTAATGGAGTAATAAAGTAGTCAATTATGCATTGAAACGCTATAAATTTCTAAAAATCGGCTGCTTTTTATAGAAGTTATCTACGGTTATTTTGTGGAAAAGAAGGGGGTAAATGTGAATAAATTCAGGGTGTTTTCATAGGTGTTTAAGTGCTTCAGCCCCTACCTTTGAGGTTTTGACAATTGACATGCTTAACAGATTAATTATATTAAATTCAAATGTTTACGGGAAAGCAGAGGTTCGTTTAGGCGACTGTGATTCTCTGCAAATTGTAGGTCCCAATAATATTGGAAAGAGTACGCTTATTTATGCCTTAAATTTCCTTTTTATTATTGATGGTAAAAAAATGTCCTTTAGTGGAAACAGAACTGGGGATAAGGACACTATTCATCACTATTTTCCAACACCTAATAATAGCTTTATTATTTTTGAAATTGAAAAAGAGCAAACTTATTGTTTCGTTGTAAAACGTGATACAGAAGGTGATTTAGAATATTACCGCATGGGTCATCCATATGATGAAAATTTATTTTTTGAAACCTTAGGTAAGCAAAAGAAATTATTAAAATTTGATGAGGTAAAGGAGCGAATCAGTGCTAGAAAAATCAGCTTTGATCAGTTTAGAAATAAAACAGAAGTTTTTAATGCCGTTTATCAAAGAGGCAAGAAAAATAATGCGGTAGTTTGGTTGGAAGAAAATGTAAAGTCAGACGGACTAAGCAATAACTTTTCCAAAGTATATCGTTACTTAATTGATTCGCGATTAATTACCAATAAAACTTTAAAAGAAGCCCTTATTATTGCAGATAATAGAGAAAATGAAGGAATTAATTTTTCGCATAAAAGCAAAAAAGAAATTAATGATCTATTACGCATTAATGATGAAATAAAAGCGGTTCGTTCTATAGAGGAGGATTTTAAAAAGTTTCGCGAATTGGTTAATTTATATAATGCCAAACGCACCGTAATGGGTGAATATGTGTTTGCCTTCCAACAAAAATACAGCTCTTCCTTAAATGATGCAGAGGCCAAATCACATCGCTTAGGTAAAAGTATGGAAGAGGTTAAAATTTTTCTGCATGAAGAATTAATGCCCAAACATACTGAAACCCTAAAGGGGGGAGGGGCCATGCAAAATGAAATCAGGCATAAGCTGGAAGAATTGGAAAGGCGCAAAAGAAATGTAAACGAAATAAATGCACTTGAAGGACTTCCATTTTTGCAGGCAGCTTTATCTAATTTGGAACAAGAGCGTAAGGATGCTGAGGCCTTAATTACTCGAATTCAGAATCAAAAGCTGAGCAGTAAACAGGTTGAAGCTAAATTAGACACATTAAATGAAAATATTGAACGTTTAGATAAAAGAATAAAAAATTATTCCGGTCAATTAATTCATCAAATTGCAGATACTCAAGAGCAAAAAGAGATATTAAACTATATCCTTTCAGCAGATATCGCTGCACTGCCTGAAAAAAGTATCAAGGAAAAAATTACAAAAATTGATAAAGTAATGACTTTATTTGACGGAGCAATAACACTTCCGGCAAAATTGCCGCGCAAGGAAATTGCTTCCATTGAACAATTAAAGGAGGATCTGCATCAAATTATTAAAGAAAAGGAAGAATACGATAAACTCTTGGTGGTAGTTAAGGATTTTGAAGCTGCGGAGGGTGCTGTAGCCGAATTAAATGTCCGTATTGATACTGCGAAAGAGAAAATTGTTCGCATTGAATCATTGCCCGGTATGTTGGCAGATGTTTCTGAGCGCGAAAAAGAAATTGAGCGCATCAAAAAGGACTATTCCAAACTGGAAAAGGATATACAGAATTTGCAAAAGGGAATTGATAATACCAATGAAAAAATTGGTGTTTTATCAGAGGAAAAGCAAAAGACGGATAATCATATTGAATTGATTAGGAAAATGAAGCTTGAGGTTGAAACCATAGAAACTGATGCTGTTGATTTTACTACCGAGGATACTATTGAGTTAATTTATGAAAAAATAAAAGTTGCTTATGGTGAAATTAATGATTTGAAATTGACCAAAAGCATCAATTTTGAAAAGTTAAAATCCAAGGTAAAAAGTACTCAGGCGGACGAGGCCTTATTTATTAAAAATATTGAAGATGAATTGGCTTGTTTGGATGATAAGGAAAGAAGTATTGATGGCTTATTGCAAAGTATATCCACTCAATTTGCAAATCCTGCATATACTTTAGTTCGAAGGTATATGGAATTCCATAGTTTTATTAAGGAGAAATTTAATGTAAAACTCAGTAAAATTAAAATATCTGATATTGAGTCCTTGAATATAGAACTGGTAGAAAATAAAAAGATAATTGATGAATTAAAACAAATCAGCGCCATTCAAGATATTGGAGGGCAATTGTCTTTTGATTTTGACCAATCAGAAAATTTGAAATTACTAAATCGTTATCTTGATTCCGGAAAGAAAGTTGAATTCCAGGATTTATTTGATATTGAACTTCAACTTTCCATTAAAGGCAAAGTTAAAACGGTGGATTTGAAAGAACAAGTTGAATCCGATGGTACGGATAGAATGATCCGATCAGTAATTATAATGTCCGTTATTAATCGATTGGCTATACCGGATGCACAAAATAAGGTGGTCACTTTCATTGATGAAATTGGTACCATTGATGAAGGTAACCGAAATGAATTATTGCGTTTTTGTAAAGAGCATAATTTTATACCGATTTCAGCGGCTCCATTACAACCATACGACGGCTTTGATAAATATTATTTCCTCATTCGTCAAAAGGATAAGGTGAATATTAATGAAGAGTATAATGCAATGAGAAGAGCGGAGGTGGATATAGCATGAGAGCAGAACCCAAGACCATACTGAGCTTTTTGCATGCCTATTTTGACGTCCTGAAAGATTTGTTTGAAATACAATCACAGGAAGGCATTATAAGGAAGGAAATCATGCATACGGTTTGTGCCAAGCATGATACTGATATTGAAATTAAACTATTGGATTATAAAATCGTTCGCAAGTTGCAAGATGATTTTGAAATACGAGATGTTTATTACAATTTATTCAGCTTATTGCTTTATGAATTCAAACCTCTATTGCCGGAAACTATTGAAAAATATCAGGTATCTATTACTGAATTATTCAGAAAAATACGCGAAGGAATAAATGGTGATAAAACAATTTTGCAGGAGCGAATAAAAAATCTTGCCATGCAAGTTCGTGAGTTTTTGGAGGCTGTTGAAAAGAATAATAGCAGACTTTTGATAGAAACCCGCGACTTAAAAGCCAATGTGGAAAAGGTAGATTATCGAGATAAAATTAAAAAGGCCTCCTATTGGATTGAATATTATATTTTGCCATTGAACAAAATATTAGATATTAATCATGCCGAATCTATTGCTCGCCGATTAATGATTATTTCAGAATTTACCAATACCAGACGATTGAATTTTTATGATGAAGGGATTCGTTTGCAATTTGAAATGCTTTACAATCAATTGGTGCAAACCAATGACGAACTTTTAAGACAATCCAGAATTTTAACTAATGAATTATTGCCGCTGATTGAAAGAATTAAAACGGAGTCATTAATTATTACCGGTTGGATTGAATTCTTAAATAATCCATACAAAATGGAGCCTCCAAAATTATTAAAAATAACCAGGGAGAATACTTATTCAAAAGATATTTATTACAGTACTAAGGAATATTTTGAACAATTCCGTCAGCAGGAAAATATAGTCATTGAAGAAAACAGCATTGATTACGATAAATGGATCTATAATAAAGTTTATTATATGGATCGTTTGAAGGAGCAATTACCCGTGGAAAACTTCTTTTCCTGGTGCGAGAATATTTTGAAATATGAAGATCCTATCTTATCCCAGGAAAAATTCTTTGCACTGGTAACTTTATTATTTGAAGAAGAATTGCTGATTGAATTTATGCCCACTGATGAAAAAACAAAAATTAAAACAAGCGGGGCCACGTATTTAGTACCACAAATTAAATTATATTATAATGGAATATCCTGAACACCATCTGCAGATTACACAATCACTCATCGACGGGAAGTTTTTGCTTTCGAATGATGAGTATTTTAAGTCCGTAAAAGGGAATTTGGATTTTTATGCAGATTTCTTTAGAAAGTCTTTTAATTACGAATTAAATTTCCATGAAGAATTTGTCTATATAATTTCCCCGGAAACCAGTGAGTCGGTATCAAGAGATATCAGTATTTTCTTTGCTATTTTATGTTATGAGATGGATCGTGATGGGAAAAACTTTCTTGAATTATTAGAAAGTGGTGAATTTACCTTAGAGGATGTTGATGATTATTTTCAAAATACCTCTTTTATTGATTTGGTGGAATCCAATAAGCAATTAAATGATTCAGATAAAAGAAGAAATTTAATAAATTTAATGGCTAGAAGAAATATTGTTGAAAAATTGGGAGATAACCGCTTCGTTTTTACACCGGCCTATAAAGTCTTTATAGAATTTGCTAAGGAAATAGCGATCGGTCGCTTAACCAAAAGCAACTAAATTATTTTTTCTCATATTGCCAATTCCTGGATTTGCCCTCAAAAAGCCACTCCAAGGCGCTTGCAATGCGTTTATCACGGGTGCCTACTGTCTTGGCTTCAGTAATCCATAAAATGTATTCACGGCGATGAGAGGGACTAAAATTTTTAAAGGCTTGGCTTGCCTTTTTATTTTGCTTTAATGCTTTTTGAAAGGCTTCCGGTATTTCAAGTTCCGGTTTTATGATTTTTGGAGATTTGGGTAACTTTATTCCCGATTCATTGAGTTTCATCCCTTCTTTTATAAAATTTATCAGGATTTTATCTTTGGGTAAGTCTTTAATTCCGGTAATTTTACCAAAATGCCCCATGCCTTCCTCACGTTTATTATTTTTTAGCAAAGTGTCCTTAAAAAGAGGAGCTTTCCAAAACATAATGGTACAGTGTTTTTTAAATCCTGCCATACTGCAAAGTATGGCATCACGGTACATAAAATGAGGAAATCCCCACTTGATAGTTTCAGTCACTTCAGGACATGTAGTATTTACAAGCTTGCGAAAATGTTCCAAAATTGGTTGAGCAAAACTTTCACTTTTTAAAATATATGCATCAATTCGTGGGTCAGATTTATTCATATTACGCATTACTTCAATTACAAAAATAGCATTTCAGGTCAAAATTCAAGTTTTTTTCAAAGGATTTCAAAGTTTTTATTAACGATTGTGATGATTTATTTTGTCATGAATCAAGAAATCCG
>CAIKRV010000040.1 GCA_903829945.1 uncultured bacterium
TTGACAAGGGGAGGTGGACGCGAAGCGGACGGAGGGGATCAATCATATAGAGAAACAGAGAGAATGAGAAACAGGCAACGCTAGAACAAGAAATAAATAATAAAATTAAAAATTCCTAACTTATTATCCTACTAAAATAAATCTTATCAAACCAAACTTTTATGCAAATAGGCAAAGGAGCTTTCTGTTTCATGAATTTTTACTGCAAGGGATTTAATTTTTTTACTTTGTAAAAAATCGGAATGATGTTCCAATAAGGTATCTACAAAAAATTTGCACAAATTCTCTGCCGTACTCGGATAAGGCAATAAAAAGTATTTCCATGATTTCAAATCAAACATCTCGCGCAATTCCATATCATCCGCCGCTATAATAGTGGTATGATCCAATTGCGCTATATACGGACTAATAATTTGTTTAATTTCATTAAAATCTACAACCATCCCATAAGCATCTAAGTCCCCTTCCAATTCCATACTCATATGATAGGTATGACCATGCAAATGCCTGCATTTACCCTGATGCAAATGGATTCTGTGAGCGGCATCCCATTTAAATTCTTTCGATACTATCATAATATTTCTTAATTAAAAAAATAATCCACTAAAACCAATTTCAAAATTACTACATTTATTTTACCTGAATGAACTTACCACATCACTTAAAATTATACTCATGCCCCTCCTGCTATTTTTAAAATTCAAATATAATTCCAATGGCAGGAATGATGGTTTGATCCACATTTTTAATCAAAACCGGAATCGCATTAGAGCCATCTGCCCGCAATGGTTTTCCATCCGTAGTAGCATAAGTATTATCCTTATTTCTTTGGAAAGTATAATAATCTTTATTTACATTTTTGGCCATACCGGCATTTTGAAAATCAAAGTAAACATCCAAGAAAGATTTTTTGAAATTTATTTTTTTATCAATTCTAAGATCGAGTTCATTAAAGGCCGGCAATCGGGCTTGATTGAGTCGGGAATAATCAGGTACACCTTGGCCGGTCAAGGTATAATTCATTTGAGAAGCCACCATATCGTATGGCGTATATGGCGTACCTCCGGATAAACGATATTTTAAGCCTATTTCCCAACCACGATTAAATTTATACCCGAGGATAATACTTAATAATTGTTTCGCATCCCAGGAGGAAGGAATATAAGTATTATTATCTCCCGTAAATTCACTTTGAAATAAAGTATAGGATGCCGTCACAAATAAACGTTTGATTAATTTTTGCTGAACAAAAAATTCTACGCCGTAGGCCCTACCCTTTCCTATACTTTTAACTAATTCATTACCGATGGTTCCATAGTCAGCACCTTCATTGGCAATGGAAGTATTGGTCGCCACAGAAACCGGATAGTTTTGATAACTTTTATAAAAACCCTCTACCGTTATGCGCAAAGAATTGGCAGGCAAAAATTCAAAACCGCCTACCAGATGATCGCAAGTAATGTACTTCGTATCCTTATTAGGAAAGGCACCGTTTTCATCCTTAAAGCCCAAAATGGTATATACCGGCAATTTGGCATATCGTCCTACGGTAGCATTAATATTGATCCCCGGACTTAAAACATACGAAAGCGTTAGGCGTGGCGAAAATGCATTTAACGGATTAAAGCCATTTTTCTGATAAGAATTAACATCTGTACGGGCCGCCAGCGTTATAGATAAAAGATCATTAAATGCTTTCCTGTTTAAAGATGCAAAAGCACCATATTTTTCAAAATCAATGGCCGTTAAAAAATTTACATTTATTTGCGGTTGGATAATGGCCCCGGTGGAATCCAGTAATTGCCTTCTGACCACTGCAAAAAAATTATTGTTGTACTTTACATATTGCGCAGAAAGTCCGTAAGATAATTTCCATGCACCGAAATATTGATTTACATCCCAGCGCAATTTGTTTTCAATTTCCTGAGAATAGGATTTGAAGGTACGTTTACTTTCATTACCGAATTCCGCATTTTCAAATTGGTCCAATTTATTGCTAAACATATTGCGGCTGGCAGTAATATTATAGTAACCGTGTGCAATTAATCGCTTCAAAGTAAAACCAACGGTATAGTTCCATTGGTTAATGGTAGGCAAAGAGCGAATAATATATTCTTTCGTTAAGTCGGAATTTTTAGGCGCGGCAAAAGAAAATTCGTCAATGGCGCCAAGCCCGATGGCCGTTAAAGTAGTTTTATCATCGATTTTATGGGTGACCTTATATTGAAAATCCCAGTAATTTGGACGAATAGGCAAATCAATTAATTGGAAAAAATATTGCAAATAGGAACGGCGCGCGGAAGCAAGAAAGGTGGTATTTTTATCAATCGGACCTTCCAAGGTACCGGCAAATTCGGTACTGCTTACCCTCAAATTGCCTTGCAGTCGGTCGGGATTTCAGTCACGCTGCTTGATTTGCAAAACAGAGGAAAGGGCATTATCGTACTTCGCGGCAAAGCTGCTGGTGCTAAGGGTTACATCCTCAATAAAGGATACATTCAATATCCCTTGCGGACCACCGGAGGCGCCTTGGGTGGAAAAATGATTGATTTGTGGAACTTCCACACCATCCAAATAATAAACATTTTCGCTGGGCGCCCCACCGCGAATAATGAGATCATTTCGGGCTGCGCCGGCACTGGTACCTCCTACGCCGGGCAAGGCCTGAATCACCCGGGAAATATCGTAATTCCCACCCGGATTACTTTTAATTTCCTCAGTGGTAAGGCTCTGAACTGATAAAGGCGTTTCAATGCGCTTACCGTAAGAATTGCCTCTTATAACAACTTCCTTGAGTTGAGCGCTATTCTCTAACTCGATGTTTAATATTAATGCATTGCCGTTGGAAATAATAAGATCGAATAAAGTTTGTTCTTTGTAACCGACATATTGCACCACCAAATTATAGGTTTGAGGCGGAATATTCGTAAACTTAAAACGTCCATTGCTGTCGGATTGGGCTTTAAAGTTGGTGCCTTGCAAAATAATAATGGCACCTTCAATTCTTTCTTGGGTTTCCTTGTCCTTAACGGTTCCAATAATGGTTCCGTTTAAAGATTGAGCATGCACATGAGCAGCTCCGAAACTGAATATAAATATGATAAACAGAACATTAAAACGTAATGAAGCTTTTATTCCCATAAAAATTAAAATTAGAACATCTTGCAAATGATGCCGCAAAATTAGGACTAAAAAGCATATAAAAACATAGCCCGCAATCTTTCAATTGCGGGCCATTCATAGGCAGTTTTATGAAAAAACTACAAAAAACTAGTGTGAGCGGATATACATTTTAAGCGCCGTTTTTAGCTCTATTAAATTATATTCAACAGAATTAAAAACATTTTTTTCTTACCCCCTAAAACAAATACCGAGGCGAAATTAAAACAATTTATGTTTAAAACAAGGGCAAATTGCAAATTCACTATATATAGGGATAGCGCTAATAACGCTAAATTGTTGAGATATTGTAAAATGAAAACAAATTATCCTTGAAAAAAATTAAATTTGAAAATAATTAGCAGAACAAAAATTTTACGATTATGAAAAAAATTGCTTTATATATTTGTATTTGGGTGATTTGTAGTGTTCAAATAGCCAAGGCTCAGCACTTTCCCACCTATGCTTCCATCAATAAATATTTCCATAATAAGTATATCGCTCCGAGTAATGATAATTATTCCCTCACCTTTGCAAAAAAGAAAGGCGGTTGGTATGTATATGAGCTCAATGCCAATGCAAGTCCTGCCAAAAGCATCAATGAGCAATTATTCTGTTCGGCGGAAACCCATAAATTTTATGTCCTGAACTATAAAATAAAAAACAGGAAATCACCGGAGGATTCCAATGAAGATTGGAAAAACGAAATAAATTCCGAATCCTATAATTATGATCGAATCCCCTATTACGGATATTCCGGTTGGGATCAAGATGTAATTAAAGATTTCGGAAATCAAAAAAACTTAAAAGATACCTTATTGGAAGGATTGGGCAGGGCGTACTCGAGTTATAGTATGGCATTTTTGTGGGGCCAATACAGTTATATGAGCGAAATTCCCGATCAAAAAGAAATACCATCTTCCGAGCCATATGCTGAAGAACGTATTAATAATTTTATAAAATATGCGGATTTAGGGATAGAGGTCTATCACCAATTGGAACAAAAATTTCCGGAATACGAAATGATGTTGGGCAAGGCACAAATTTCCTACGCCGATGAAATCATGTATAAATATTCTACGCTGTGCATCGCCGGAAAATACAAGCTCGCCAAAGCATCCCTGAAGAGCGGATTGTTTAATCCGATGTTATTAACGATGGCCAGGAATTATTTAAACAGTATGGCACCAAATGCCATATTATTTACCACCGGCGATAATGATACCTACCCGCTATGGTATGTACAGGAAACGGAAAATTATCGCAAAGACGTAACGGTGATTAATTGCAGTTTATTGAACTTACCGCGATATATCAATTTATTAAAATCCGGAAATTACAGTTATTACAAAAAAATAAAAATGGCCTGGGATGAAAATATTATGATGAATGATTCGCTATCCTATGCCATCTTAGATTCAAAATTGGATGGGAAACAACTATCAATAAATGCACTCATTAACGAATTATCCAATACGCATGCCATACAAAAAACCGATGGAAAATCTCAGCTATATGCCAGCGGTAATAAGTTTTTTATCAAAGCTCCGGAATTGGAAATTAATACTTACAAAGTATTGGATGATACCGATAAAATAAATTTAATCAAGCAATTAAGCTTTAATCTGGAAATTACTTATTTACTTAAAGGAGACATTGCCATTTTAGATATAATAGCGCAAAACAGATGGGAAAGGCCTATTTATTTTACGATAGGCTCTGATAATGCCATTGCTCTAGCCTTAAAACCATATTTGCAATTGGAAGGATTGGTTTGCCATTTGTTGCCAAAAAAGATTACCATAGAAGAACATGAAGAAGAAAATGAAACCAAACTCTATAATACTACCATCCTCTATGGAATATTAATGGATAAAATAAAATGGGTAGATAATTATTCGGCCAAGCCCCAAAAAGATAAATTGAGCATTAGAGAAATGCAAACGATGAAAAGTGCCTATATGGAATTGCTTAGAGCTTTAATCGCTGAGGGCAATTTAGAAAAAGCCAAAAACGTCATTACCCGAGTTTATAACCTGTTCCCCTTGGAAAGTTATCCTTATGGCATATATGATTTGAGTGTGGTAGAAGCTTATTTCAAATTTGAGGAATATGATAAGGCCTTATCAATTTTAGATCTGGCCGTAAATAATGAAAGTAAATTGTACAAAAATGCTTCAGAAGAGGATAAAGCTGTGTGCAAGGAAAACCTTAGTAAAACCTTAGATTATGCTAAGGAAATTTGTTTTGAAAAAGGATTAATATTACATAGCAGAAAATATTTTGCCCAGCTCAATGCACTACAGCCATAGGACTTGGCAAGGAATTTGTGCATGAATAATATACCATGAATGGGCATAAATATATCCTTTTACTTTTATTACTGACGGTATCCTTCCGTCAGAACAATACAAGTCCCCTGGTCATACAGAGCAAAAGCGTTATTAATATACCTGAGCCTTCAGATATATGTTTAAGTGCCGACGGGAAAAATTTATATATCGTTTCGGATCGGGGTTATTTATACATTACCGATTTGAATTTAGTTAATATTAAAAAAATAAATTTACATAAGAAAGATGCCGAAGCCGTTTTTGCCAATGAAAAATATATTTACATCATGGAAGAAAGGAGCAGAACCATCAGTGTATATGATGCAAAAACGTATGATTCCTTATGGAGTAAAAAATTATATTTTGAAGGCAAATATAAAAATCATGGCTTTGAATCCTTGACCTATAATCCCATCAGAAAAATATTTATTGCCGTATCAGAAAAGCATCCTATGCAAGTATGGGAATTAGACGAAGAACTTAATCAAATAAAAATAATACCCATCAGTGGTGCCAAAGATATTTCATCTGCCACATGGTATCAAAATAAGCTTTATTTTTTGAGTGATGAAGATAGTAAAATTATGGAAGTTGACCCGGTAAATTATACTATTAAAAAGGAATGGTACTTGGGAATTGAAAATCCCGAAGGTATTTGTTTTTTAAGTTCCGGACAATTTATTATAGTATGCGATGAAATCAGTACGATGTATAAGTATAGTCAATTGCCTTAAAATTATTTCAATAATAATTTAGTAACATTCTCATAACAATAGAAATGTTTCAAGATTTAACCTTTGCAGCAAACATCCCAATTTATGCAAAAGTTAACCATACCCCTCCTATTAGGAGTTTTATTGCTACTCAATTCATGCGTTAAGGACAGGACCTTTGCCCCTCAAAATTCAATTAATACAGCTTCCAGTGGAGAAATTGTAATTAATGAATTTATGGCCAATGAAACCATTGCTCCTTCTATTAATGAATTTGGAACGGCATCTGACTGGATAGAATTGTATAATAATACAGATTATACCATAAATATTAAAAGCAACCAATGGTATATTGATACCATAAGTGCACTAGGAAATGCAGGACCGGCCTATGCTTTACCTCCAATGGCTTTAGCCTCTCACCAATTTATTTTGGTGTGGTGCGATAAACTAAATGAAGTAAGTTCTAATCCGGATATTTTGAAGAGTATTCATTCAAATTTCACTTTAAAGAAATCAAGTGGACACCTTATCCTGACCCAAAAAAACAGTTCAGGAATCATGACTACTTCGGATGAAATTTACTATGGCGCACAAACTACGGATGTAAGTTATGGCAGACAACCAGACGGTAGTACCGTATGGAAATCCTTTACCAAACCAACACCCGGCACTTCAAATAATTAAACAAAATAAACACCTAAACAATGAAATATATATTAACTATTCTTTCTGTAATTTTATTCTTGTCATTCAAGAATGATAATACAGAATTACTTCAGGTAGAACAAAAATTTAAATTACATGTTCCGGAACCTTCTGATATTTGCCTTAGCGCAGATAAACAAAAATATTATGTAGTCAGTGACAATGGATATTTATTCGTAACCGATTTGCAATTTAATGTTATCCGTAAAGCAAAATTTAAAGGCCTGGATTGCGAAGGGGTTTATGCAGATGAAAAATACGTTTATGTAATGGATGAAAGCTTAAGAAAAATAAGCGTATTTGATGTGGAAAATCTTACAGAAGTTAAAGGTAATACATTAACTTACCTTGGCGGAAGAAATAAAAGCTTTGAATGTTTGACCTATAATAGTCAGAAGAAAAGATTTATAACTGTAGTAGAAAAAAATCCGATTGCCATTTGGGAGTTGGATGAAAATTTAAATAAAGTTATAGAATATCCGTTTACTGCTGCACATGATATATCCGGTGCATGTTATCACAATGGACATTTGTATTTATTAAGTGATGAAGATAGAAAGGTAATGGAAGTTAATCCTGAGAATTATTCAGTCATACAAAGCTGGAGAATTCCCGTATTAAATCCGGAAGGCATCACATTTTCACCGGAAGGAAAACTTGTCATTTCCAGTGATGACATGAGCGAAGCATTTATTTTCAAAGCACTTTAATTTAACTACCATGAGAAAAATTTATTTAAGCATATTACTTTCATTATTTGCACTTGCCGGGCAAGCACAGGTAAGCTTTAGCAATGGTAATGTAGTGACGGAAATTCACACAGCTACCGTTGTGATGTTCAATCAAAGATTTTATGATTCTACCGAAAGAAATCATAAAAAGAATGGTTTTGGTTTGGATGATGCACGTATTGGCATTGAAAGCAGATCTCCAAATATGGAATTCAAATTTGAGTTTGATTTATCAGTTTTGGGTTCTGCCGTTCAAGACCCAACCGCCCCTCCTATTACCGAGGCCTATTTTACGTATAAGGGTTTAGAATATTTTAATATTAAAAGTGGATTTCAAAAAGTTCCTTACTCCAGAGATAATTTGGAAGAACATTTTGATATGCCATTTATGCAAAGACCGGAATTAGATAAAGGAACTATTTTCAATAGAAGAGATGTTGGTGTTACCTTATATCGCACATTTTGGGATGAAAAGATTAATGCCTACGCCGGGTTATATAGCGGTCAGGGAGGCAGCGTGCTCACAAACATTAATGATGCATCCGGCTCTGCCGAATATGCAGGACGTATAGATATTGCTTATCCATGCAAATATAAATATATCCAAATTGATGAAACGCATACACCTATTCCTATTGTGCAATTAGGATTAAATGCAAGATATATCCAAAAACCATTGTCAACCGGTTTTGGAAATAATATTTATTTAGGATTAGAACATCAAAAATCGGTGTACGGATTTGATATTGCTGCGGCATACCAAGGTTTGAGTTTCCAATTTGAATTGGATCGCTCAAAAGTAGTTCCAAATAATCCTTCGGAACTATTAGGATTGCCAACCACTTATTTCCTTCAAGGAGGAGCATCGGCGCAATTAAATTATCATTCTAAAAAATTGCGTTCAGTATTTTGTATCCGATATGATGAATTAAATCCAAATGATTTATCACCGAATGATACTTACAAAGCTTTGAGCTTTGCTTATAATTATTTGATTAATGGATATCGTTGTGTTTTAAAAATACAATATACTAACCCGATTAAAGGTACTGATACCGTGCTTGCACCATTCGACCCGCAAATGCGCATTGGGTGGCAGTATTGGTTTAAATAAACCACCGGGGTCTAAAAATTAAATTATGGGAAGGCATCTTAATGGATGCTTTCCCTGATTTTTTTATAGAAGCATTAATTGGTGGTATTTTTTGCTTAGCTTTGAAGGTTATATTTTCTGAGTGAATTGTGAAAGTTGATTCTTCAAAACCATATGTGCTCGTTTATTCACTTCATCCTGATTCTGAATTAGGGGCAGTAATAGAGCCATATGTCGTGCAACTTAATGATAATAAGACACTTTCTCTAAGTTATCAAAAAGTATATCCCACTACTACAGATACTTTTATTAGTGCGATTGACCGGACCGATATAGCCATCATTAAGTTATGTTCGGAATATACCCCGGAGGTCATCACTAAGAAATTCTGCAAGAAGGACATTAAGCCGCCGGAATTCTTTAGCCGATACATGGATGAGAAAATGCTTAAAACGCTCATTCGCCCATATATTGAAGAAAGATTAGGGAGAATAATTGAGCTTCTTATTGATAAGCCATTGTATTTGCGCGGTAAAAGCGGAAATCCGGCCCATGTACCCCTGCAAGTAAGTGATACGGTTGTTAGTGTTCATTTTCATTTTCAAAAAAATGAAGAAGGCACCAAATATTACCCCACTTTCCGTCATGGAGGAGAAAAGTTGACCCTGCTAAATAAAAGTGTGTCGCTTTTAACCTTACAGCCTTGTCGGATTTTAATGGATGAAAAAGTTTATTCTTTTGAGGATAATGTAGATGGTAAAAAGCTTACCCCATTTTTTACCAAGTTTAATATACATATACCTAAAGCCTCAGAAGCAGAATATTATAAAAAATTCATCAAGCCCTTAATAGAAAATCACCCTGTTATTGCACAAGGCTTTGATGTAATTGATGTAGAGGAGAAACCGACACCGATTCTTCGTTTTGAAATTGATTGGAATAATAATCCTGCCTTACAACTATTATTGGACTATGGCATGGAAAAAATACCATTAAACGATCCAAAACCTAATCATGTAAAATTAGAATTGGTAGGTGATAAATATACCTATTATAAAATAATGCGACAACCTGAATTGGAAAGTCATTTTATTAGTAGCTTAAAAAAAACAGGTTTAGTAAAAAAAGACGGTTCATTTTTTATTCCGACGGAACAAGATAATGGTACCGCAATTATGACTTCAAGCGTTATAGAATGGGTAGCTAATAATAGAGCAAAATTGGAAGACGAAGGGTTTACCATAACTCAAGATGTATCTACTGAAAAATACTATATCGGCCAGCCATTTTTAGACATGAAAATTGAAGAAAAAAATGATTGGTTTGATGTATATGCCATGGTTCATTTCGGAGAATTTAAAATCCCATTTTTGAAGCTGAGGAAATATATATTAAGTGATATCAGAGAATTTGTATTGCCCAACGGTAAAATTGCCATACTTCCTGAATCATGGTTTACAAAATATAAAGACTTATTATTATTAGCCGGAGAGCAAAATACTGAAACATTAAAATTCAAAAAACATCATTTTAGTTTAATCGATAGCATACTTGATCATAACCAAAGTGAGGCCAGAGGCGTTAATAATATAAAGGATGCCATTGATAAATTTAACTCGAAGGATATTCCATTGCCGGATGGATTTAATGAGATATTACGCCCCTATCAAAAAAAAGGTTTTAGATGGTTGCACTTTTTAAAGCAGAATAATTTTGGGGGTTGCTTGGCGGATGATATGGGATTAGGAAAAACAGTGCAGGCCATAGCATTATTAACCTCGTTGAGAAATACAAATGCCTCTCCTGCCCCATTATTGCCAAGAAGTTCCGGACAGATGTCCATATTTGATATGGTAGAAGGAATGAAATCAAATGCGCCGAGCCATTTACCACATATGATTGTGATGCCTACTTCCTTAATTCATAATTGGGAATTTGAATTTAATAAGTTTTCTCCGGGATTGAGAATTATTACCTATACCGGATTGGACCGGGCAGATAAAGTAAAGTATTTGCATACCGCTGATATAGTATTAAGTACCTATGGTACCGTTAGGAATGATATCGATATTATTGAAAAGCAAAATTTTGAATATATTATTTTAGATGAAAGTCAGGTAATTAAAAATCCTCACTCTAAAATATCACAGGCGGTGAAACGCTTACGGGCGCAACATCGATTAAGCCTGACCGGTACACCAATAGAAAATTCATTGACGGACTTATGGTCTCAAATGAGTTTTTTAAATCCGGGCATGCTTGGTTCTTTTCAATTATTTAAGGACGAATTCGTTCTACCCATTGAAAAGAAAAACGACCAAGAACGAAAAAATAAATTAAGAAGCCTTATTCAGCCTTTTGTTTTGCGCCGAACCAAAGAGGAAGTTGCTCAAGAACTGCCTCCAATGACTGAAAACGTTTACTTCAGTGAAATGAGTGCAGAACAAAAGCAATTGTATGAAGATACGCGGAATTTTTACCGTAAGAGGATTTTAGAAAATATTGAGAAAGTGGGAGAAAGCAAATCTCAGTTTTTTATACTTAAGGGCTTGATGCAATTGCGATTAATTGCAAATCATCCACGATTGCAAGATGCTACTTTTGAAGGGGAAAGTGGAAAATTTACCGATATTATTAATACCCTCCAAGAGGTAATTGATAGCGGACATAAAGTTTTAGTCTTTTCACAATTTGTAAGGCACCTGGAACTAATTAGGTTACATTTAAATAAGCATTCAATTCCTTTCAGTTTACTCACCGGAGAAACAGTAAGACGAAGAGAAGCCGTTGATGAATTTAGAAACAATCAGGATTGTAAAGTATTTCTCATCTCCTTGAAGGCAGGTGGTGTTGGATTAAATCTTACAGAAGCGGAATATGTATTTTTATGTGATCCTTGGTGGAACCCGGCTGCTGAAAAACAAGCAATTAATAGGGCACATCGGATAGGACAAGACAAAAAGGTATTTAGCTATAAGTTTATATCCAAGGATACCGTTGAGGAAAAGATTTTGCAATTGCAAGAAAAGAAATTACGTTTGAGTGCTGACTTTATTCAGCCGGAATTAAGCGCTACTCATCTTATTTCGAAAGAAGATGTAGAAGAATTATTTGGGATGTAAAGATATAGTAATTAACAATTTACAATTTATCATTATTCAATTTTTATCGAATATTTTAAGCCTAAAGCTATAAATAGTAGTAACTTGCAAAAAAAATTAACACTATGAAAAAGATACTCCTGCTTCCAATTGCATTGGTCATCTTTAGTACCTCAGGTTTTACGCAAATTCGCAAATTAAAATCTACACAAGTTCCTGAAATTTTAGCGGAAGGGTTTAGAATAAAATTTGGCAACATAAAGCCTACAGATTGGATATATGATTCATCCTGTATATGTTACAAAGCACATTTTATTAAAAAGACCAATGAATGCTCCGCATCATTTACAGAAGAAGGTAGATGGCTCCGCAGTGAAACAGAATTAGATGAATCAACTATTCCACAAGTGATAATGGATGCCTTTAAATCAAGTGATTACAAAGATTGGAGCATAGCTAGCATTATGCGGGTGGAAACAATTAATATCAGTTCTGGTTGTCAGTTCAATTTGAAGAAGAAAAAAGAGCAATACTACCTGATTTTCGATTTAAATGGCAAGTTATTAAGTCAAGGTAAACTCCGCAATTAGTCGTTTTTTGCAAAACTATTTGCGATTTTTATCACATTTTGGGGGAAAACTTTAAGATTTCCTGAAAAAACAATTGTGGATATCCACCGTACCAATTGCTAAAAAGTGAAAAAAGTAAGAATTAAAATGAACAAAAACAAGGCAACGCAAAGCCTATAAATTATGTATATCAATTATTTATAAAAATGAAAATTACAAATTCAATAAGATGTGGATACCTATTTAAAATGATTTCAAATAAGAATTCACGAATCTTCATTGATAATTTTTTTCAAGAAATTGAGAACATCACATTAACTTTGCGCCCATAATACTCAAAATATGTTGCGAACGCTTAGAACCGCATTGAGCAGGATTTTAATTGCCCTGTTCCTTGTTTTTTCTTTTTCAGGCCTAAAGGCCGCACCAAATCTGGATAACGGTAAAAAAGTATTTGAACAAAACTGTACTTCCTGTCACAAATTGGGAGGCGTTTTAGTTGGACCAGACCTATCCGGCGTTAAAAAGAGATGGCCGGATCAAAAGAAACTCCATGATTTTGTAAAAAATCCTGCAGCTTACATTGACAAGGATCCTTATATCAAAGGATTACAAGCAAAGTATAACGCTGTCATGGCTGTAGCGCCACTTAAGGATGATCAAATTGATGATGTATTGGCTTATGCTGATGCAGGTGGAACTGCCGCTGCTGCAGCACCTGCTGCCGCTACAGGAGCTCCGGCTCAAGTATATGCTCCGGTACCACAGGACAATTCATGGTTGCGTTACATGTTTTATGGCATCGTAATTTTATTAATCGTTTCTTTCTATTATACTAATAAGTTAATCAGAAATCTTACTAAAAATAGCAAGGATAACGAAGATAACAAACCTGAAGAACCATTTACCAAAAGCGGTTTACAAAAAATAAACGCAGTACTTGCGCCATTATTTTTGATCGTTTGGTTCGGCTTAATCTTATATGAATCAAGTATCCATAGCAAATTCTTACTTCCTGAATCAGCTTCTGATGTAGGCGTAGAAATTGACCGCTTATTTAATATTACCGCCATGGTAACGGGTATGGTATTTGTAATTGTACAAATAGTACTATTTATATATACTTTCAGATTCCGTCATAAAGATGGTCAAAAAGCATATTTTTATTCTCATAACAATAAAATTGAATTTGTTTGGACCATCATTCCTGCAGTGGCTATGGCTGCTTTAGTTTTGTATGGTTTCAAAACATGGCAAAAAGCAACCAGTAATCCGGAAGACCATCCGGTATTGGTAGAATGTTATGCTTATCAATTTGCCTGGGAATTCCGTTATCCGGGTCCTGATGGCAAATTGGGTAAAACTGATTTCCGTTTAATTGATATGGCAACCAATCCTTTTGGTATTGATTTTAAAGATCCTGCTTCAAAGGATGACTTTATTACCAAAGAACTACATATGCCTGTAAATAGGGATGTTAAGCTTGTTTTACGTTCTCGTGATGTAACTCATGGTGCCTACTTACCGCATTTCCGTGCACAAATGTATGCTCAGCCGGGTATGGAAAATCGTATCAGATTCAAACCAATCATTACCACAGCTCAGATGCGTGAAAAATTACATAAACCAACCTTTGAATATGAAATGGCTTGTAATCAGCTTTGCGGATCAGCACATTTTAATATGAGAAGAGTAGTGGTAGTAGAAAGCGACCAAGAATTTGATGCTTGGCAAAAAACTTTCAAACCTTTTTACGCTACCTATTCTGAAAACAATAAAATTACTGCTTTAAAATAACCTTCAAATTAACTTTTAATAATGAGTGCAGCAAATTTAGCCGGCCATACCCAAGAAACTCAACATCATCACGAAGAGAGTTTTTTCACCAAGTATGTCTTCAGTCAAGATCATAAAATGATTGCCCGTCAATTCCTTATTACAGGGATTATTATGGGTGTAGTTGGAGGACTATTATCAAGCTTATTCAGAATTCAATTAGGATTTCCAAATGCAGATTTAGGATTCCTTCGTCCACTATTAGGTGGTTGGATTAACGAAAGCGGTAACCTAGACCCTAGTTTTTATATGTCATTGGTAACCATACATGGTACCATCATGGTATTTTTTGTACTAACGGCTGGATTATCCGGTACTTTCAGTAATTTACTTATTCCATTGCAAATTGGCGCCAGAGATATGGCCGCTCCTTTTATAAACATGTTATCTTACTGGTTCTTCTTTTTATCCAGTGTTATCATGTTTGGTTCATTGTTTATTTCTACCGGTCCGGCAGCAGCAGGATGGACCATTTATCCTCCATTAAGTGCCCTACCTAAAGCTATGGCAGGTTCCGGCTTAGGAATGACGCTTTGGTTAATGTCAATGGCCTTATTCGTTGCCTCTGCTTTAATGGGTGCCCTTAACTACGTTGCAACCGTACTAAATATGCGTACCCGCGGTATGCACATGACTCGTATGCCTTTAACAGTTTGGGCATTTTTAGTAACTGCTATCTTAGGTATTCTTTCCTTCCCGGTATTATTTGCAGCAGTTATCCTGCTCATCTTTGACCGTGGCTTTGGAACCAGTTTTTACCTATCTGATATTTATTTAAACATGACTGACGGTATTGTACACGTTGGTGGTAGCGGTGTTTTATTCCAGCACTTATTCTGGTTCTTAGGTCACCCGGAAGTATATATTGTGTTATTACCTGCCTTAGGATTAACTTCTGAGGTAATGGCTACCCACGCTCGTAAACCGATTTTCGGATATAGAGCAATGGTTGGTTCTATTTTAGTCATTGGATTTTTATCTTTCTTAGTATGGGGTCACCATATGTTTATTACAGGTATGAATCCATTCTTAGGTTCTGTATTTTTAATTGCAACATTAATTATTGCCGTACCTTCTGCCGTTAAAACCTTCAATTACTTAGCAACCTTATGGAGAGGTAATCTTCGTTTAAATACACCAATGTTATTTTCCATCGGGGTAGTTAGTTTATTTGTTTCCGGTGGTTTAACAGGTTTATTTTTAGGTAATGCTGCCATTGATATTCCTTTACATAATACCTACTTTGTAGTGGCTCACTTCCATATTGTAATGGGTAGTGCTGCCATCTTCGGTATGTTTGCCGGCGTTTATCATTGGTTCCCTAAATTATTCGGTCGTAAAATGGACGAAAAATTAGGTTCTATTCACTTTTGGATAACCTTCGCTTGCGTATATGCCGTATTTGTTCCAATGCACTTTATGGGTATGGATGGTGTACCAAGAAGATACTATTCTTTAACTGCATTTACTGAATTCTCCAACTGGGTAGAATTAAACAAATTCATTTCAGTAGCGGCATTTACAGGCATGGCAGTACAATTTGTATTTTTATATAACTTCTTCAATAGCATTTTCAATGGTCGCCGTTCCGGTCGTAACCCTTGGGAGGCTAATACTTTAGAATGGACTACCCCTGTAGAATTTGTACATGGTAACTGGCCTGGAGAAATCCCGGTAGTATATCGTTGGCCATATGATTACAGCCGTCCTGATATTGAGTTGGATTGGTTGCCGCAAACCATGAGCGATGCTGATGTAATGAATAAAGTTAATTACAATACTGAAGCTTATGAACC
Organism: uncultured bacterium; assembly: GCA_903829945.1. Classification (GTDB taxonomy): domain Bacteria; phylum Bacteroidota; class Bacteroidia; order CAILMK01; family CAILMK01; genus CAILMK01. The sequence continues at coordinate 16,040 of CAIKRV010000040.1, forward strand.
TACTGCTACTGATGAAAAAGTAGTTTATGAACATAATCATTCACATAGTCACTAATAAAAATTAATGACAGTTTTATACCAACTGTCTTTACAATGAATCAAAATTTAAATATAACACACAGTGCCTCTTTTGGCTACAAAGCCAAACTGAGGGATTTTAGTCAACTTATAAAAGTTAGACTAAACCTTACTGTGGTGTTCTCTACATTTATTGGATTTTTATTGGGCATGCAAGGGCATGTACAATGGATGGATTTATTAATTGTATGCGCAGGCGGTTTTTTAACGGTAGGTGCAGCCAATGGAATAAATCAAATTATTGAACGAGATAGCGATAAATTGATGCGCAGGACAGAAAATCGTCCTTTGGCACAAAACAGAATGGGTGTAACGGAAGCCGCCATTATCTCTTTGGTTTTAGGCGCTGCCGGTGTTATATTAATTGCCTATTTCCTCACCCCTTTATGCGGAATCTTATCTTTCTTATCTTTAATTACCTATGGCTTTATTTATACTCCGTTAAAGAAGGTTACTCCTTTGGCAGTATATATTGGAGCGTTTCCGGGTGCAGTATCTCCCATTATCGGATATGTTGCATCTCATGGTCATTTGGATATTTTGGCACTATGCTTATTTATTATTCAATTTGCATGGCAGTTCCCGCATTTTTATTCTATTGCTTGGTTATTAGATGATGACTATAAAAGAGCCGGTTTAAAAATGATGCCGCTCTTTGCACAAAAGGATAAAGCAGGTGCTTTACAAATAGTATTCTTTACCGGAATATTATTACCTTTATCTTTTTTAACCTATTATTTAGGAATAGGAAGTATTTGGAGTAACATTATACTTGAATTATGTAGCTTATATTTCTTTTACAGAAGTGTTATGCTTCTAAAGGATTTAAGTAATACCTCTGCTAAAGGATTAATGTTTACCTCCTTCTTTTACTTGCCTTTGGTTTTTGTAATCATGTTAATTGATAAATTAATAAGATGAGTACTGCAAATTTAAAAATGGCAAACCCGGAAAGAGAGCAATACCCTGTTCATCCAAAGAAATTTATGCTTTGGGTATTTTTGGTATCTGTAACGATGCTTTTTGCAGCTTTTACTTCAGGAATGATTGTTAGAAGAGGCGATGGGAATTGGACTTATTTTATCATTCCCGGCATTTTTACTTTTACTACCATTGTTGCAGCCTTAAGTTCTGTAACCATGCAATGGGCATATTTTGCAGCTAAGAAAAATAATTTACAAGCATTAAAAATAGCTTTGTTTTTAACCTTAGCCTTGGGAATCACTTTTTCCATTGGTCAATATTACGGTTACAAAGCATTGGTAGCCATGCATGTATTTTTAGTAGGAAATCCGTCTGAATCATTCTTCTATGTGGTTACGGGCGTACACTTACTACACATTATCGGTGGAATACTTTATTTGGCCTATGTACTTATTAGATCTTTACAGAACAAAGTACACGCCGGAAATATGTTGTCTATAAATTTATGTACTACCTATTGGCATTTTGTAGGCGGCTTATGGATTTATTTATTTATAATTTTAAACGTTTTAAGATAAATTATTAACAATGTCAGTTGAAGCAACAGCAAATGTAGAAAAAGGCAATGCCTGGTCTGGTGGAAGAGTTCCATTAGGCTCAAGTTATGGCAAACTTATGATGTGGATGTTCCTCCTATCAGATGCCTTCACCTTTTCATCACTACTGGTAACTTACGGTTATCTTCGAGTAACTGCCCTACCGGGTTGGGTGGCTCCTGAAGAAGTATTCCATGGCATTCCTTTCTTAGTGGAAGAAGGATTACCATTGGTATTCGTAGGTATCATGACCTTCATTCTCATTGCATCCAGCGTAACTATGGTACTTGCCGTAGAAGCGGGACATAGAATGGATCAAAAAAACGTAGCTCGTTATATGATTCTTACCATTATTGGTGGATTGATGTTCCTAAGCTGTCAAGCTTTAGAATGGACCCACTTAATTGAAAATGGATTGACTTTAACTTTTAATCCTTTCAAGGTACCGCTAGGACCAAATGCCGGACAAAATGCAAGTACCATGTTTGGTGATTTGTTTTTTGTAATTACCGGATTCCACGGTTTCCACGTATTTAGCGGGGTAGTTATTAATATTATCATTTATTTCAAAACCATTGCCGGTGATTTCCAAAAAAGAGGTCATTATGAAATGGTAGAAAAAGTTGGATTATATTGGCACTTTGTGGATTTGGTTTGGGTATTTGTATTTACCGTATTTTACCTTATCTACTAATAATAATTTTTTAAGCATTTTAAAGAGTAAACAATTATGTCAGAAAATATTGCACATACCTCCGAAGCACATGATCATGAAGAACATCACTTCGAAATCATAGAACAAGGACTTCATGAAATTCATTCTACAAGAAAAGAAATATGGAGAGTATTTTTTATACTGCTTGCCATTACTGTTCTTGAATTTTTAATTGCATTAACTCCTGCTATTAAAGACGGATTAGGTAAAAGTAAAGTAGTAGGTATATTCTTCTTCCTTACTGTTTTAAAAGCATTTTACATTGTTGGATATTTCATGCACTTAAAACATGAAAAATTAAATATGGCTTATACCATTCTTATTCCTCTAATGTTTATTGCTTACCTAATTACATTATTATTATTTGAAGGAAGCCATCAAATTCATATATGAGGAATCGAAATAGGCTAGTTCTTGGCATTTTAATTCTTGTACCTGTATTGTTTTATTTAGTATTTCAATTAGGTAGTAAGAATAAATATAAAGAACTTCCTCATTTTGGGACTCCAAAAGGAATAACTGAAAAAGGAGACACAGTGTATCACACACTGCCTCCTTTTTCCTTTTATGATCAAAACCATAAATCCTATGGTAGTACCAATATGAAGGGAAAGATTTGTGTTGTAGATTTCTTTTTTACCAGGTGTCCTAGTATTTGTCCGATTTTATTGGGCAACTTAAAAAAAGTGAGTGAAGCTTTTCCGAAATCATCTGAAAATGAATTAAATCTTATCTCCTTTTCAGTTGACCCGACACATGATTCAGTAGAAGTTTTACAAAAGTATATTGCTAAGCATAAAATCACTGATAAACGCTGGCATTTTATCACCGGAAATAGGGATTCTATTTATGATTTAATGAATACTAAAGGATTTCTGGTTTACAAACCCGAACCTAATGATGAGCCGGGTAAATTTAATCATACCGGTATTATTTGTTTAATAGATCCGGAAGGTTGTATACGAGGCCAATACAATGGAACTCAAGATGAAGAAATTGATAGATTAATTGGAGACATTCAAGTTTTAAGAGTTAAATATGTTAAAAATAGAGCAAATAAGTGAACGTAAGTGGTTAAGAGGTATTGCTGTTTTATCCATTGTAATAGTAGCAGCCGTAGCCTTTTTAATATATAATGCTCAGAGTAATAGCACATATAATCCTAAAATTTATATGCTGCCTAAATTGAATGCCTTTCTCAATTCATCCGTTTTCGTATTATTACTGGCCGGCTTTTTCTTCATTAAAAACAAGAATATCAGGATGCATAGAGCCAGCATGCTGACTGCCTTTATATTCTCATCCTTGTTTTTAGTTTCGTATGTAGCATATCATTTTGGAGCACCGGAAACCTATTTTGGAGATATAAACCATGACGGTACCCTCAGTGCCGAAGAATTAAGCAAGGTGGGTTCCTTACGAACTGTCTATTTAATATTATTGAGTACCCATATTATTTTATCAACGATCATTGTTCCATTGGCATTAATATCCTTATTTAGAATATTTAATATGCAAGTAGAACATCATAAAAAAATAGCGAGAATCACTTTACCGATTTGGCTTTACGTAAGCCTCACGGGAGTTATTGTATATTTCTTAATTTCAAATTATTATCCTGCATAATGAAAAAGTTAATTATTTGTTTTAGTATTTTATTGGTACTTGCGGCAAGTACTAAAGTTCATGCACAATGTGCTATGTGTACAAAAGCTGCAGCTGAAGCAACCAAAAATGGCAAAAAAATAGGCTTAGGATTAAATTCAGGAATTCTTATGTTATTAGCTATGCCTTATTCAGCCATAATGGTTATTGGAGGGGTATGGTATTATAATAACAAGAATAAGAAAACTAAGTATGTAAAATTCTATAATTAAATTTTATATGGACTCACATAAATCCTCCACCGACAGTGCTTTTATATCAATTATCAAATGCAAATGCCCTAAATGCCATAGTGGAAAAATGTTCAAATATGGTATATACCACCCTAAGTTTATGAATATGCCTGAGCAATGCAGCAATTGCCATCAAGTATTCGAAATAGAACCGGGTTTTTATTGGGGAGCCATGTACATAAGTTATGCCTTTACTGTAGGTATCAGTATTACAGCTTCCATCCTATTTTATTATTTATTTAATGACCCTCCGGTCATGGATTATGTTTACATGCTGGGAATCATATTTGTAGTCTTATCTCCTATTATATTTAGATATAGTAGAGTATTGATGCTATATTTATTCGGTGGCCTACACTACGATCCAAGTTTATACAAAAGATCCTAAAGTTTAAGACTTTAATGGTACACAACAAAAAAAGCGGCTCGCAAGCCGCTTTTATATTTTAAATAAGTAAATGCTTAGTTTAAAGTTAAAGTACCTAATCCAGGGTAGTTTAAAGTACCTGCAGTGATGGTAGTATCTTTAGCAGTATAAGTAGTTCCATTACCGGAATAAGTAGCTCTAAAGTGATAATCTTTATTAATAATCAAATTAGTAAACATTACAGTACCTGTGGCATCAGAAACTTTGTAGGAAGTGCTGTTTTTTACACTATCAGAACTTAAACCGATATATACAAGTACATATTTAGTAGGTTGATTACCTACTACGGTAGAAAGTTCAATTGCACCTTGAGGAGCACCTACGGCAGCAGGATTGCCAGCGGTACCCGGAATGGTATATGGGTCACGTTTTGAACAGTTTTGAGCTGTAAATGTGAAAAATGCTACTGCTAGCACAAAAAAGGTTCCTAATTTCTTCATAGCAAAAATTTTTACAAATATAATATTTAAAACGAATGTATTACTAATCCACTTCTTAATTTTGGTTCAATCCATGTAGATTTTGGCGGCATGGTTTCCCCAATATCGGAAATATCTATTACATCTTTAATATCCAATGGATAAAGTGCAAATACTGCCCTTACTCGCTTTTCTTCTAGCAAATATTTGATTTTTTCCGGACTTTCCATGCCATTTAGGAAATAAATTCTTTCACTGGAACGGGTATCCTCAATTTTAAGAATATTTTTAAAGACTAAATTTTCTAATATAGCAACATCCAAACGAGCTTTCGGATCATTGATTTCCTTATACTTAGATGGAATTTTAAGTTTATAATACTTATTTTTCATCAACAAATGGATAATGCCGGGTGCCTCCGGAAGGGCATATTCTTCTAAACGTTCTATTTCAAAAATTTGTGATAAGGCTTCCAGCAAATCACTTCTTTTTAAATCCCCCAAGTCGGTAACTAATCGATAAAAACTCTGGATATTGAGTTGAGAAGACGGAATAATACAAGCCATCAAGCCCGGCGGCGGATTATCATTAATGGCTAAATATCCTTCACAGCGATGATGACCATCAGCAATATAAAAATCCTTTACGGCAGCCAATTTTGTGTTTATCGTTTCAATCATTTTCTTGTCATCCACTTGCCAAAGAAAATGCTCGGTATGTGAACTGGTTATAAAATGATATAAAGGCGCAGGTGCCACTATTTGTTGAATAATCAATTCAATTTCAGGAACTTCTTCATAAGTTAAGAGTACCGGACTACCACTTACTCTTACCTCATTGCTATAGGCTGCAATTTCGCTTTCTCTATCTTTTCTGGTCTTTTCATGTTTTTTAACATGACCATTTCGATAATCATCTAAAGATACCAAGCCAATAAAACCTGTATAAACATGGTTGCCTTTTACTTGCCGGTAAACATATAAAGATTCCTTGTCATCCCATACCAATACCCCTTGCTTTACAATTTCTCGAAGCATAGCCCTGGATAGCTCGTAAGTTTCCTTGCTTTCCAAGACGTGAGTAGTAAAGTTAGATGGATTCTCAATCCTAAAATAACTGATAGGATTAAAATCAGATGCAGATACCTCCCCGCCTTGTGCCGGATTATTATAGGCAGAAATAGAGAATTGCTCCACATACTGTGGCAATGCTCTACAAGCGCGAAAAGGAATTAATGCTGGCACGCTCTATTAATTATTTTTAACCTTGTCTATAATAACTTGTGCCACTTCCAGGCTTATTCTATCTTGTCCCTCACGGGTAGATGCTCCAATATGTGGAGAAACGGATATTTTATCATGATTTAATAAAGCTTCGCGAACCTTAGGTTCACTTTCAAAAACATCCAAACCGGCAAAAGCAATTTTCCCGGAATCTAAAGCTCTGATCAGTGCTTCTTCATCAATAACCCCACCTCTTGCACAATTAACAATGCCGGCACCGTTTTTCATTTTGGCAAAAGTATCATCATTAACCATTGGAGCCATACCCTCTTTGAAAGGTACATGCAAGGAAATAAAGTCTGCATTTGCAATTACCTCCTCAAAAGGATGCATTTTAATTTCTAAGGTAGGCGTAGGCGTAAATGGCAAATGATCGAATCTTAATTTTGCCTGGGTCATGAAAGGATCATGCGCCATTATTTTCATTCCTAATCCTACTGCAATTTTTGCAGTTTCCTGCCCTATTCTTCCAAATCCGATAACGCCTAAAGTTTTACCTCTTAGCTCCACACCATCGGAATATTTCTTCTTTAATTCATTGAATTTTTCTTTGCCGTTTTGAGGCATTTGCCTGTTGGACAAATGCAAAAATCTGGACATACTGAACAAATGCGAAAAAACCAACTCTGCTACTGATAAAGAAGAAGATTGAGGCGTATTAGCTACTTCAATTTCTTTTTCCTTAGCATAGGCAATATCAATATTATCCACACCAACGCCTGCACGGACCACTAATTGCATCCGTTTACTGTTTTCCATCACATCGCGATTCACTTTTGTAGCACTGCGAACGATAAGTACATCATATTCATTAATATGATCTTTGAGGTGCTCTTGTGGAATTTTAGAAGTGCTCACTTCGAAACCCGCCTGTTCCAGCATTCTTTTGCCGTCTTCAGCAATTCCATCATTGGCGAGGATTTTCTTCATAGGTTTATTTATTAAAATGTCTTTTCAAATTCTTGCATTACACTCACTAAATACTCTACGCTGCTTAATGGTAATGCATTATATAAGGATGCTCTAAAACCACCCACGGAACGATGTCCTTTCAGTCCATTACATCCTCTTTCTTCGGAAAATTTATCAAATCGATCTTCTGCTTCTTTATTATTGGCAATAAAAGTAACATTCATTAAAGAACGATCTTCTACGGCAGTTGTTCCCGCAAATAATGGATTTCTATCAATTTCATTATATAATAAAGCAGCTTTTTGCTGATTTAGCTTTTGAATACCTGATACCCCTCCTTGCTTATTTAACCATTTTAAAGTTAAATAAGAAAGATATATTGGGAATACAGGAGGTGTATTATACATGGATTCCTTATCAATATGGGTACGATAATCCAACATGGTAGGAATATTTCTTCCCGTTTTACCCAGCCAATCCTTTTTTATAATCAATAAAGTAACTCCGGCAGGACCCATATTTTTTTGAGCACCTGCATATATTAATCCATATTTTTGAATATCAATCGGTCGGCTGAATACATCAGAGGACATATCAGCTATAATTGGAACCGGCGAATCCGGAATATGATGCATTTCTGTTCCAAAAATGGTATTATTAGTAGTTATATGAAAATAAGCAGCATCTGAAGGAATTTCATAACCTTTAGGAATGTAATTAAAGTTTTTATCTTCAGAACTTGCCACTACATGCACCTTTCCCCAGAATTTGGCTTCCTTGGTAGCATTGCTGGCCCAGGTCCCGGTTTTTAGGTAAGCAGCCATTCCACCTTCAGGTAATAAATTTTGTGGGATTTGCGTAAATTGCATACTGGCACCACCGCCTAAGAAAATTACTGCATAATCCGATGGAACACCGTATAACTCACAAATAAGGTTTTCCATTTCTACCATAGTTTCTTCCCATTGCGGACTTCTGTGCGATATTTCCACCACGGATAAACCGGTATTTTTAAAATTTCTTAAGCCTTCTATTGATTCTTCAATGGCCTCTTTTGGAAGGATCGAAGGGCCTGCGCTAAAGTTATGAACAGTCATGATTAGGTATAATAATTTGCGCAAAGTAACCAATAATATTTGAAAAATGATTGCTCATGCGGGTAAAATTAATTCATGGGTGATATTTTTTTAATGATACTTCAATAACTTTCAATATTCTTTAAAAAGTTTATCCACAATTTTTAATTTTACATTTTAGAGTATAAAGCTAAATAATTTGCACAACATGTTAATAACTAATTAATTGTGAATAAAAATTATAAAATAGTGGAAAACTCGGGCTTTAATTGTGGGTAAACTCTTGAAATGTACTTGTTTTAATCTAAATCAGGAATATACCATCTATACTATTTATTATCTGTTTCACTTCAATATTATAAGTGATGATAAAGTGAAATAGCGTTCGTAACTTTGCTCTTTATGCTGAAAGTAACTGTCCTATTTTTAAGTTTATTGATGCTACTTAGTTCTGCACAATTGCATGGACAGGATTCGAGTGCTATATGTAAATATCCGCTATCACAGCTTAAAAATTTACAATTAAGGCAACAGGCTTCTAATAAAGCCTTGGCTCGCGAATTTAATTATGATGTAAAATATTACAAAACCAATTGGTATATAGACCCTTCTCAGGATTCCATCCGTGGTTCGGTACTGACGGTATTTAAAGTGGTGGATCCATATTTTAGCGTTATTGCTTTTGATATGGATACTGCCTTGCATGTGGATTCAATTATATACCACGGGGCACCATTATTTAATTACTCCTTCCCTAATTATGGGCCAATTCATATTACTTTTCCGATGGCTCCTTTAAAAAATACCCTTGATAGTATCGCTATATTTTATCATGGCCAACCAAATAAAGCGCATCGTGGATTTGTACAAGATTATCATAATAATATACCGATTATTTGGTCACTTTCTGAACCATATTACGCCAATGATTGGTGGCCTTGTAAGCAAGACCTGGATGATAAAGCAGATTCCGTTGATATTACCATTACCGTTCCTCAATATTGCAAGGCAGCCAGTAATGGTAAATTACTTTCTGTCACTAAAAAAGATACTTTTTCTGTCTATCATTGGCATCATAATTATCCGATAACCCCATATTTAGTAGGGATTTCTGTAACCAAATACAATGAATTTTCTGATTATTTACCTTTGGAAAATAACGATAGTATGTTGGTACTAAACTATGTATTTCCGGAAAGCGAAACAGAATGGCATAATAATGAATGGGGCCTGATACCTGCTTTGCAAACCTATGGTAAATTATTTGGCCGATATCCTTTTTGGAAAGAAAAATACGGTAATGCACAATTTACTTTCAGAGGTGGGCAGGAACATCAAACCATGAGTTTTGTATTACATATCGGCTTTGGATTAATGGTCCATGAAATGGCGCATCAATGGTTTGGTGATAAAGTAACGTGTCATTCCTGGCAGGACATATGGTTAAATGAAGGATTTGCCACCTATTGTGAAGTTTTATCTACTGAAAATATTCTTAGTCACGAATTATATTTAATGGTAAAGCATAGCAAATTGCTGGGCGGCTTTTACCTGCCTGACCAAAGTGTAAGCGTGGATGACACCACTTCCGTCAGTAGAATTTTCAGTTCGCCTACCACTTATGATAAGGCCAGTATGGTATTGCATATGCTTAGGAAAAAACTTGGAGATGAAATATTTTTTAAAAGCATTCAAGAATATTTAAATGATTCCTTATTGGCCTATTCCTTTGCACAGACCATAGATTTAAGAAGACATTTTGAACAGAATGCAGGTTACAGTTTATCCAAATATTTCGATGATTGGATTTATAAAAAGGGATATCCGTATTATAAAATAAATTACCAACAAGATGCGGCATTAAATTTACATATTGATTTTACTGAAACGCCCTACGACCCAAGTGTAACACATTACGAAATACCGCCAATGCCCTTGCGGGTTTGGAGCAATGGTGTGGCTACGGATTATAAATTAAATGTGGATAGTGCTACCAAAAAAATTATATTACCATTGCCGGGCGCTATTGATTCCTTAAAAATAGATGCTGAAGAAGATATTTTATTTAAGTATGAACTACATCATCTGGATAGTGGAATGACAGGTAAAGTATATCTGTCACCGAATCCGGCCAGCACTTATATTACTTTATTTATTAATGATATAAATCTTAGAAGCGAAGGCAATTATTCCATAACGGATGCCACAGGCAGAAATATTTTAAGTGGAAATTATTCCCATGCTTCCGAATTAAAAATCAATATTCAAAACTTGAGCAACGGCGTATATATTTTTAATATGCATTCCGGAACCTATACGCTGACAAAGAAATTTGTAAAGGGTTTATAATTTAAAAAAATGAATTGGAAAATACTACTGGGAACCTTATTGATTTTTATATCCTTTAAAGCATTTCTGAATGCTTTTATAGAATTTGAAAGCAATAAAGGTGAATTAATATTTCCCTATATGGCCTGCTTTGCCAGCCTACTGATTTTTATAGCAGGAATACTATTTATTATATTCGGCATTAAGGCAAGAAAGCAGTCAAAAAAAAGTTAAGAATTACTTACCCTTAAATTCAGGTGTTCTTTTTTCAATAAAAGCAGCCATACCTTCCTTCTGGTCTTCGGAAGCAAATAGCATATAAAAGTTTTTACGTTCAAAAAACAATCCCTCTTGCAAAGGCATTTCAAATGCTTTATTAACACTTTCCTTAGCCATTTGAACGGCGATAGGAGATTTATCAGCAATATCCTTTGCCAATTTCAAGGCCTCCATTAAATACAACTCTTCAGGCACTACCCTATTAACTAAGCCGTATTTTAGTGCTTCCTCCGCGGAAATAAAATTGCCGGTCAAAACCATTTCCATGGCCCTGGCTTTGCCCACGGCGCGGGTTAAGCGTTGGGTACCGCCGGCGCCCGGCATTACGCCAATTTTAATTTCAGGCTGTCCAAATTTAGCCGATTCAGAAGCTACAATCATATCACAAATCATGGCCAATTCGCAACCGCCACCCAAAGCGAACCCCGATACGGCTGCAATAATAGGCTTCTTTGTTTTTCGTATTTGATCCCAAGTAGAAAATTGATCAATTTTAAGCATATCAATAGCTGAGCGCCCGCTCATTTGCTTGATGTCCGCACCGGCGGCAAATGCTCGTTCATTGCCGGTTAGTATAATTACTCGAACTTCATCGTCTTCATCTAAAGCTTTAAGTGAATCCCTCAATTCATTCATTAACTGAAGGTTTAATGCATTTAATTCTTTTGGGCGATTTAAACGAACCAAGGCAATGTGCTTGGCATAATTTGGTTCTACAAGTATAAATTCCATAAATTTAAGTAATCGCTATATTATTTAATGAGAGATTAATTGATTTCCATTAATCCTTGGGGCAAATCTACAATGAGAATTTTTTCATCGGTCAGGACATCCAAAATAATATTTTCATGAATGGGAATGAGATAGGTTTTATTTTGATAACTCACCTCCAATAAGGGCTGTATGGCTTGATCAATCATTGCCTCCACGATACCCAGAGACTGCCCATGTTCATCTCTGATTTCAAAACCTTCAAACTCAGATGAATTCATAAGAATCCTTTTTAACAATTTGGACGGGATATCTTTTTTAGAGATGAAAACATTCCGGTTCCTTAAATTTTCAGCGGATATATCTGAATTAACATCCGCAAATTTGATGAGGGCTGCGGTATCATTGAGCCATTGTACGGATTCAATGTAGAAAGGTACAGGCTTACTCATAAATTCTATGAATAAGAATTTCTTAGGACGGATTACTTGATCCAATCCATTAAATAAAATAGCTACCTTGACGGAGCCAAGGTAGCTATGTGGTTTTATAATCTCACCTAAGTGGAGGCTATCATCAAGCGACCACAACGGCATAATTAATCGTTGTTATTTTCTTCAGTTGCTTCAGCAGTAGCTTCGGCACCATCTTCAGCTGTAGCCGCTGCAGCTTCAGCAGCAAGTGCTGATTTTTTAGCAAGAATATCTTGAGAACGCTTGTGCGCCACTGCTGCTTCTGCTTCCATACGGGAACGCATACTTGCATCAGCATCTTTAGCAAGCTTAGATACCTTTTCATCAATTTTATTGGCTTTTCCTTCCAACCATTCAGCATATTTTTTATCGGCTTCATCTTGGTTGAACGCACCTTTTTTGATGCCTCGTGCCAAATGTTTACGATAAAGTACGCCTTTGTAAGAAAGGATTGCACGCATTGTGTCGGTAGGCTGTGCGCCTTTTTCTACCCATGACAACGCTTTCTCTGTATCCAAATCAATGGTTGCAGGATTCGTGTTCGGGTTGTAGGATCCAATTCTCTCGATAAATTTGCCATCACGTGGCGAACGAGAATCCGCTACTACGATATGGTAGTACGGTTGTTTTGCGCGACCATGGCGCTGAAGTCTAATTTTTACTGCCATTTTTTAAATATTTAAGACCTATCAAAGGTCAATATTTTTTGTGAGTGCAAAGGTAGGCAAAATTTATCATTTTATATGGTTATGCTGATCTTTTATCCTTGATGCCCTTCCAACTATACTTATGTGCTTAAAACTTTTGCAAGGCCTGAAGCATCATTATGATTCAGGTCATGATTATTTTATATACTTGTTTATCAATGATTAATACCTGAAATATACACCTCAAAGGTTCAAAATATTAAGGAAAATAAAGAAATAAAAATGACAAATATTTTGTACATTTGAGCATTATTTTGTCACATGAGCAAAGAATCTTCATTTTTACATATTGATTTAGACACTTTTTTTGTTTCGGTAGAACGATTGAAAGAGCCCAAACTGATCGGCAAACCGGTTATTGTAGGAGGAAAAAGTAATCGAGGGGTGGTAGCAGCATGTTCTTACGAAGCCCGAAAATTTGGAGTACATTCAGCCATGCCGATTACCCTGGCGCGACGGCTATGTCCGAATGGTATTTATATTTCCGGGGATATGGATGCGTATAGTCAGTACAGCAATATGGTTACTGAAATCATCGCAGAACGAGCGCCATTGTTTGAGAAAGCCTCCATAGATGAGTTTTATTTGGATGTGAGTGGTATGGATCGTTTTTTCGGCACACAGAAATGGGCCTGGGAATTGAGAGAAACCATAAAAAAAGAAACCGGACTACCGCTATCTGCCGGATTATCCATTAATAAAACTGTTTGCAAAATAGCCACCGGAGAAGCGAAGCCGGACAATAAACTATTTATACCGGAAGTAGCAGTAAAGCCTTTTTTACAACCATTAGCCGTAGGTAAAATGCCTATGATCGGACAAAAAACGGAGCATCTGCTCAAAGACCTTGGCATTACCACCATTGGCATGCTGATGGATTTTCCTGCCAAGGTTTTAATTCGTCTTTTCGGAGAAAATGGCCTGACCATGTGGAAGCGTGCCAATGGCATAGATACCTCGCAGATTATTCCCTATTCCGAAGCTAAAAGTATGAGTACGGAACGAACTTTTGGGGAAGATACCTCTGACCTGAAGTACTTACGTTCCATTTTTACGGCCATGACCGAACAGCTTGGATATGATATGCGCAAGGACAATAAAATGACCGGATGCGTAAGTATAAAAATCCGCTATTCCGATTTTGAAACCACTTCGCATCAGCAAAGAATCAGCTATACCAATAGAGATGATATTTTAATAAATACCGTATTGGAGCTTTTTAAAAAATCTTATGAACGTAGAGTGCTTATACGTTTGATCGGGGTTCGTTTTACTCATTTAATACATGCCAATTATCAATTGCAACTTTTTGATGCTTCCGAAAAGAATGTACACTTAATGTTTGCGATGGATAAAATAAAAAATAAATACGGCGCTGATAAAGTATCCAGAGCCAATGGCTTATTTACACTGCATGTACCGGGAAAAAGTTTGATGCTTAAAGGTCCGAATAAAAATAAAGGTAGAAAATAGTGCTAAAAACTATTTAACTTCAATTTTAATTTTATCCGTATCATCCGGAGTAGCGGATGGCCCATCTCCTCCCATATCAATCAAAGGTTCAAGTTTTTTACTGACAATACTGAAAACAAAAATTTCAGCACCTTCCTTTACATATACAATACTGATATTGGAGTTTTTGTTTTGCCATTGCTTTTTAAACTTATTATTTTCCGCAATGGTTGAATCCCTACTTGGACCATACGCTTTAGTTAAGGAATCGCTCAATTTTAAATACGCTTGATGAATTTTATCCTTCATGGCGCCGGCATCTTTAGGAATATACACTGCCGAAGCAAACTGACTATCGGCAAAGATATAACCTAACTGCATAGGAACGCCAAAAAGGTCCTTGCCATACACATATACGTTCTTATCTGAGGAATCATCAGGAGCTCTGCCCTCTTTTTTAATAATTTGAGAAGGACGATCACCCCATTTTAAACCCTGAAAATCAGAATCATCCTTCGGTGTACAACGACACAAAAGAGCAATGGTCAGAAAGAAAACGAAATATTTCATTATGCAATTTTACGAATTTATTTATTTCAATTGCATCTTTGCACAACACTTTTATAAATGATGAACTATACTGAAACCATTTCATATATGTACGATAAGCTGCCTATGTTCACGCGCATTGGAGAGGCAGCCATCAAAAAAGACCTGACCAATACCTTAGCCCTTTGCCAAGCTTTAGGACAACCTCAGGAAGCATTTAAAACCATACATATTGCCGGCACCAATGGTAAAGGTTCTGTAAGTCATTTATTGGCCTCCATACTGCAAAGCACCGGATTAAAAGTAGGCCTATACACCTCCCCTCATTTATTGGATTTCAGAGAACGAATGCGGGTCAATGGCCAAGTCATCCCGGAAAGCTCGGTTATAAAATTTATAGCGGAAAACCAAACGAATATAGAAAACATAGCACCTTCTTTTTTTGAACTGACGGTAGCTATGGCCTTTGAT
This sequence comes from uncultured bacterium, assembly GCA_903829945.1. Classification (GTDB taxonomy): domain Bacteria; phylum Bacteroidota; class Bacteroidia; order CAILMK01; family CAILMK01; genus CAILMK01. The sequence goes on from CAIKRV010000040.1 coordinate 31,338, forward strand.
TTTTTCAGAAATGAAAAAGTAGATATTGCCGTTATAGAAACAGGTTTGGGAGGACGACTGGACTCTACCAATATTATTTTGCCTGAATTATCCATTATCACCAATATTTCATTTGACCATCAAAATTTATTGGGCAATACCCTACCCGAAATAGCCTTTGAAAAAGCAGGCATTATAAAAGAAGGGATTCCGGTAGTGATAGGAAAATCCTCCCCGGAAACAGCTCCGGTATTTATTGAAAAAGCCAAAGCATGCCATAGCAATATCACATTTGCAGAACCAAGCTTCCCTGTAATTAATTATAATTATCAGGAGGGTATGCTGCATATTAATTATCAAAACGGAGATGAGCAAATTCATATAAGCTCCGTATTGGCCGGTTTATATCAAATTGAAAATATAGCTACCGTCTTAACTGCCGTAAAACAATTAAACGCCATCAATATTCCCATCAGTGATGCGGCGACCATCGAGGGCATTAAAGAAGTTAAAAAAAATACGGGTTTTTTAGGACGCTGGGAAATTATTAGGCAAAATCCACTTATTATTTGTGATGTAGCCCATAATGAAGCCGGACTGAAAGCCATTTTTGATCAATTAAAATCAATTCCTCATGCTCATTTACATTTTGTTTATGGCATGGTAAAAGATAAAGATATTGAAAAAGCTTTGCAACTATTACCGAGGGAAGCAACATACTATTTTACCCAACCCCAACTCCCCAGGGCATTGGATTATTTATCATTGCATGAATATGCAACAAACAAAGGTTTGCAGGGGAATGCCTATCCCAATATAGCCGAAGCATGCGCCGCAGCCCTGGTCCGGCAAAAACCTGATAATATATTATTGATCTCCGGAAGTATATTTGTGGTTGCCGAAGCATTGGAATATTTTCAAAATATGAAAATGTATCAAACCAACTAATATGTCTTTTTTAAGCATTGCTACACCTGAAACCGCAGAGTTTTCCGAGAAAAAAAGCAAATTCATAGCGTATGCTTTACCTATACAAAGCGAGCAGGAAGTAAAGCCCATTATTGAAAAACTACATCAGGAACATCCACAAGCAAGACATATATGTTATGCCTTTCGCTTGGGGGCCAAGAAAGATATTTGGAAGGCCAATGATGACGGTGAGCCCTCTAATTCCGCAGGCCAGCCCATTCTTGGGCAAATTAAAAGTTATGATTTGACCAATATAATAGTTTTGGTGGTTCGCTATTTTGGTGGCGTAAAATTAGGGGTAGGCGGATTGATGAATGCCTATAAGGAGGCTGCGCATTTAGCCTTAAGTCAGGCGGAAAATATAGAGGATTTTGAGAAAGAAAGCTTAATTTTTGAAGTCCCCCTTTCCTCGGTTGACCATGCCCGATACCTTTTAAAAAGAGAAGGTGTGAAAGATTATACTGAAGAATTTGGCCTCCAATGTATATTTAAAGTATTGGTTTCCAAAGAAAATTTTAGTAACTTTGTTAAAGCACTTGATGCTTTACCTGAAAAACACATTGCCACCCATGAAAAGAATAACCCTACTTTTCCTCTTTCTTAGTTTGCAAATATTGCATTTAAATGCGCAAAGCAATTGGAATGATCATTTTATTAATGAATTACCTTTTAGAAATGAATTAGGCACCCGAGTGCTTGGTGAGGATGCCCCAATCGTGGTTTCCAAGTTTCTTTTTAAGAATATACCTAATCTTAATGCAACGGATGCCGGATTGATGCTGAGTTTCCAAAACCAAAGTCCGATTGGTAAGCATTATGATTTTATACAAACTTGGAAAGGCGTTAAAATTTTTGGTACTGAAATAAAAATAAATATATCCAATACCGGGAAGGTGATGAGTTGTTTCGAAAAAACGATGGCTTGCAATGATTGGAATTTAGGTCAGGTAATAGCCATAAATCAAGATAAAATAAATACATTATTAAAAGAAGAAGGTAAAAAAGCATCTACACTGGAAAATGTCATATTTATAAAAGGAGAAGGCCAGCCTATCCAAGCCATTAAAGTAGAATATGCATCTTTAGCAAGTAGTGGAGGTACGGGATGTATTATTATAGATCATGATTATAATTTCCTGTACAGACAGGATTACACCATGCATTATTCCAGCTTGAGCGCTAAAGACAGTTTGGTCAAAGCAATGGTATTTTTGCCTGACCCGCTGACTACGGCCAATAGAACCTACGGTGCACCGTATATGGATTATAATGATTCTGCCGTTCCGGCCTTAGATTCGCAACGCAAGGAAGTAAATGTAGTAGTAACCTATGATATCAGTCCCGGCGGGAAGGATTCCTTTTATTTATTAAGCAAGCATATGCAATTGGTAGAATGGGATGTGCCTTATACAGGGGTTACTTGGTCCAACGTGCCCATGTTTGACTATAACAGACATCAATACGGATTTGAGGATATTAATTCCTTTTATCACATCAATACGCACCAGCAACATTTACATAATTTAGGATTTGACAGTTTGGCAAATTATGTATTAAAGGTAGATGCCCATTGTTCCAGTGCGGGTGATAATTCATCCTTTGTGCCGGGTGCTACCCATGCTGATGATAAATTGATGTTTGGAACCGGTGGTGTGGATGATGCAGAAGATGCGGATGTAATTATCCATGAATATTCACATTGTATTCGGAATAGTGCTTGTCCCAATACTTTTTCCGGAGAAGAACGAATGGCCTCTGAAGAAGGTTTTTGCGATTATTTTGCTTGTTCCTATTCAAAAATGCTCAGCTTAAATCAATGGAAATGGTGTTTTAATTGGGATGGTCATAATGAATTTTGGCCGGGACGAACTTGTGCGGGATCAAAAATGTATCCTAAAGATTTAGACGGAGAAATACATGATGATGGAGAAATAATGTCATCCGCCCTTATGGAAATAGCTGATGATATCAGTAGAGATACTGCGGATAAAATAATGCTTGCAGCGATGTATTCCCTTGCTAATAATTTACGCATGCCGCAAGTAGCAAGCTTATATTTAGCAGCAGATAGTGCGTTATACCATGGTGTCCATACAAAAAATATCAGATGCCATTTCACGGCACATGGATTAGATTCTTTTAAGGGGCTTTGCAAAACGGGTATCGCATCCATCGCAAAAGCAAATAAAGTAAAAATCAATAAAAGTTATTTTACGGACCGCGGTATATTAAATATTAATTTTGAAGATGCACAAAGCGGGAGCTTACATTTATATGCCATCGACGGGAAATTATTACTTCGCTCAGATTTTCAAAATAAAGTTAACCTAACCTATGAAGTTAATGAACTTGCACCGGGCATTTATATTGTACAAATCATTACGAAAGATGGAATGAGTAATGAAAAATTATATAAGCGTTAGGCGGCAATAACTTGATTACTGACTACCTTATTAGGAAGGAAAACTTTAAATATAGAGCCTTTACCTAATTTAGAGTTGAGTTGAATGGTTCCTTTTAAATTATCCAGGATTTCCTTAACCACATATAAGCCTAAACCATCACCCGGAGCTGCATTGGAGGCACGGAAAAACATATCAAATACTTTACTGTGGTATATATTATCTATTCCAATCCCATTATCCTCAATAGTAAATTCTAAACCTTCCCGAGACGCATTTACTTTTAAAATAATATACTTTTGAGGTTTATTTTTATCGGCATATTTAATGGCATTGGATAACAAATTTTCCAATATTATTTTTAATCGATCCTTATCATTATAAAAGCTATCCTGAAGATTAAAATCATAACTAATATCAATATCACCAGAAAAATGTTTCATGGAATGAATTGTATTTTTAAATAAATTCTCAAGCTCTATCGGTTGATTATTAATTTGAGAATGGACATTCCTGGCAATGCTGGTCATATTTTTAAGAGTAGCATCCAATTTATTAATGGTCGTATTTATCATATCAAAATACTCCAGTAATTGTGTGTTTTCCGTTTCAAATCTGGATACTTCCAATAAACCGAGAATAGAAGTTAGCGGCGCACGCAATTCATGAGAGGCACTATAAATAAAACGATCCATTTCCGAATTCTTTTTCTTTAATGCCTCATTAGATTCTGATAAATTAGCATTAGACTTACTTAATTCCTCGGCATAACGAATTAATTTATTTTCATTTTCTATTGATTCAGTTATATCTCTAATACTTATACATATACCAACAATATTTCCATCAGTTATCACGGGATTAAAGATACATTCCAAAGACAAATAAGTGTTTTTAGTAGATTGCATGGAACGTTTTACACTTACGGTTTCTCCGTTTAAGCAGCGATGTAATTTTTGAAAAAATTCATCCTTAAACATTGGATTAATAACGTCTAATATTTTATCTCCATCACAAATGACACCAAAATCCATAAGGTTCCATAAATCTTCAATAAGTTTATTTTTAATTAAAACCCTACCTTCTTTATCCATCAAACAATATCCCTGACCGCTATTATCTAAGGTAGTTCGTAAATTAGCTTCGCTTTTCTTTAGATTTAATTGGTAATTTTTTCTATCCGTAATATCAGTAACTAAAATACATGCACCTGTAATTTGTCCTTCTTCAATTTTTACGGGATAATAAATTATTTCAGTCCACATGGATTCACCGACGGGCGTAATAAACTCCCTTTCCACAACGATGTGTTCTCCATTTAAAACTTTGGAAAGATTTTGCAAATAATATAATTTTAACTCGTCTATTACAAAGTTTTCCAAAGGAACATTTCTGACCAAATGATTGTGATGGCCTAGATACCATAAATCTTCAAATCGGGTATTAAATAAAATAATTTTGCCATTATTATCCACAAAACAACATCCGGAGGTAGAACTTTGTAAAACTGAATTTAAGTTAGCGCGTTCCGCTTCTAACATGTGAATATTTTTCACATTTTCAGTAACATCCTTTAAAGTATGACAAACGCCAATAACAATATTATCGGAATTAATAATTGGATTATATCCGATTTCAAACCAAATATCTTTGCCGTCTAATGTTTTCCAATGCGTATCGTAGGAAATTTCTTTCCCTTGACTAGCATATAGCAGGCTTGCTGTTAATGCCTCCTTCCTGATGCCTTCAAATGCATTTACAAAAACATCTCCTTCCAATATTGGATTTTCAATAATTTTAGACCATATCTGCTCAATGACTTTATTTTTAGTCACTACATGTCCATCCAAATCCAATAAGCAATAACCTTGGGAAGAGTGATCCATCATGGAGCGGATGCGAGCTTCATCATCCTTATAATTCAGTTCAGCATAAAATCGCTCAGAGACATCTACACTTGCCAATAAACAATAATGTTTATCATCTTTAAATATAATTGAACTTCTTAAATCAGCATAAAAATATGTTCCATTGGAGCGACGATGTTTTCTTACAAAACTTCTATCCGAGCCTTCAAGAATTATAGTATAATTTTCTTGCAAAGTTTCACTGTCTGCATCTGCATCCAACTCATGAATATTAAGATGTAATATACTTTTATTATTAAAACAATATTGTTTCTCTGCGGCATGATTCATTGAGATAATCAAATGGGCATCTAAATCCACAATAAGGAGCGGAATAGGATTATTTTCAAATAAAATTTTATTCCAGGAGGTAGTTTCACGAACTTTTTTAGCACGCTTTAAAGCAAGGATACAGTAACGCATACTAGCTGCTAAATGATGCTTATCAAAATTATTTTTTACCAGATAATCCTGTGCACCGCTTTCCAATGCCTCTTCTATTAAATTTTGATTAACCTTAGAAACATGCAACAATATGGCAGAATCCGGGCAAAGTCGCTTTAAATGATGAAGCATACGCAAAGCATCCATACCCTCCTGATCAAAATCTAGTATAATTACATCAAAATGTTTAAAAGTAACTATAGACTCATAATCTTCCCTACTGGAAAGAATGGTAATTTCAGAAACAAAATTTAAAGTTTTGAGTTGCTCTTGCAAGTAAGAACAACTCTCTAGATCATGATTTAGGATTAGTGTGGAAACAATTTGGTTGATACCAATGGGCAATTTCACAAGATGGTTAGTTTAAGCTTCAAACAAAGTTTCACCTAATTATCTTGATATATAGCTATCAAAAGTCAGTACTACGCGTGATTTATATCAGTTTTCAAACCTGGTTTTTATTCCTGAATAAATTAATAATTGCAATGAGGCACCAGAAAATATTAACAAGCATAAATGAATAAGCCGATAAATAATATGCATTTACCAAAAGCAATAATGAACTGAATAGATTAATGAGTTGAAATAATTTGGAATTACTTTTAAGGTATGAGAAACTCAAAAGCAAATAAGCACTCAATAAACCGAGAGCACCAATCCAACCTAAAATTATACAAATGTTTCCCATGATAAATAACTTCTTTTATTCTGCCGGCGCATACACAATTTCACCCACCTTAAACATACATAATACGTCTGCCAGTTGTACATTGTATTCTTCAGGCGTTAAGGAATTATCAGCTTTTAAGGTAATCACCATATTTGTATTGCGAATAATACGTTTAATGGTAAACATATTTTGTTTGATGCTAACGGCATGCACCCCTGTTGCATATTCCCATCTTCCGTTGGGTACCTCACGAACAATAACAATAGTACCCGGTTTATAAGTAGGGTACATACTTTCCCCTTCTATTTCCATGGCGTAGGCATTTTCATAGGAATGTCCGAAAACTTTTAAAACCGGATATTTCTTTAAAGTAGCCACTTGCGACAAGTCTTGGTAAATATTATCGGTAAAGCTTGCAGCAGCCTTAGCGTCAATCATTGGCAACTCTATAATTTCCATATCAGAGAGGCGACCCACCATCTTAGCGCCGGACTCTTCTGCTAAAATATCCCTATCATCTAAAAACATAGGACCTTCATCGCGCATAAGCCAATCATTGCTAACTTTAGTTTTCATTAGTATATTATCGAGCACATCAAAACCGGGCTTACTGGTACCCTTCGTTATTTTTGCAATGGCTGCAGGAGATACACCAATTAATACGGCAAATTTTCTATCACTGATATTTAGATGTTTTCGCAAGGCTTCAATGCGCTCACCAATGGTACTTTTTCCGTTCATCATTTTATTTAATTGGGGTAAAGCAATTTAAATATTTTTTAGCTTATTTGAAAACTTTTGTTTTCATTTTTTAGTTAATCTCTTTACAAATCAACATTACAAAGTTACAATGAAATCTATAATTTACAAAAATATCTCGAAAAAAGACATTTATCTAATTAATAGGTGCAAACCAGAGTTTGCAAAAAATGCTCTACAAGAACAACTTAATCAATTTGCTAAGGATATTATTAGCAATATATTCAGTACTCATCATAAGGTATCCTGTGATACGATACGTGATTATCACCTACATAAAATTTTAAACATTAGTAATCAATATATAAACATAAGTCAATCCCATGATGAAGCGAAACATTAAACACTTTAATACTAATGGTGTGATCGAAATATCACATTCATTCATCCCCTATAAAATTCATTTACGAAAATATATAGAACACATTTTTGGCAAAGCAAACGATAATGTTCTTCCCAACTTGGAACAAGAAATTATCAGAAATTATAAAGCTCATTTTCCTTGCAACAATAAACATGTATTGAACGGGGCTTTAATTTACTGGACACCCTCCTATTTTATTTTTGGTATTTATGATGCGAATGGCATAAAGATATCCGAAGGAAGAATTCCAAGATTTCAAATCATGTCGTTCTTGAAAAAAGAATGTGAATCTCTGAAAACAAATAAAACATGCTTCACTGCATTTCCAATTTCCCGTTATGAAAAGACATTATAAACTTAATTTACGGAAAAACATTCCGAATCAAAACCACTTAACTTTAAGTGAACAAATATATTCCTTGCATCAGGAAATATATGATTGGGCATTTAAATTTTGTCATACGGCACAAGATGCCCGGGATATATGCCATGATGTTTTAATAAAAGCAATCACCAAACAACATGAATATAAAAGAGACACTAATCTTAGTGCCTGGCTAAGGACTTTATGCAGAAATCATTTTATTGATTTACAAAGGCAGAAAGAGCGTAGAAGAACCATTAAGTTATCGGATTACACCCCTGCTGAACCTTCAAAACTACATACTATTGATAAGGACTTAATTCGTCAGTGTATTTATCAATTACCTATCAAGGAAAGAAATATTTTAACCTTATACTTATATGGCTATACACCAAAAGAAATCAGTCAGGAATTAAATATGAAATATGGATTAACGCGACAATACCTCATGACCGGAAAAAACAAATTGTATTTTAAGCTTCAAGAACTCAAGAACCTTTAATGTTCTACATCCGAACTACACTCAACGTTATATTTTACTAATTAATTAGACATCATGTTAGCTTATCCAACCATTAAACAACATATATGCTTAAAGCTCCTTGATTTGCCGGACGTAAAATACGTGGTCTATGGAGGAGCAGCGGGTGGCGGTAAATCATGGTTAGGGTGTCAATGGATATTGTTTAATTGTATTTACTACCCGCGTAGCCGCTGGTTTATTGGAAGAGCTGAATTAAAAAAATTAAGGTTTACCAGTTTAAAAACATTTTTTAAAGTAGCCGACAGCTTCGGCTATGTCAGCGGTGTAGATTATCATTATAATTCCACTTTAAATACCATCCATTTTCCGGATACACAAGCAGAAATTATTCTGATGGATTTAGCCTTTAAGCCTTCCGATCCTGAATACTCTTCGTTTGGCTCCTTGGAGTTTACAGGAGGATTTATTGATGAAGCCGGAGAGATAGATTTTAATGCCTTTGATACCTTAAAATCAAGAATTGGGCGACAAGAAAACAAAGAACAAAACATTCCGCCACGCATTCTCATGACCTGTAATCCGATAAAAAATTGGTTATATCAACATTTTTACCAACCCTATAAAAAAGGAAAATTAATGCCGGATTCTGTTTTTATCCCTTCCTTACCTTCGGATAATCCGCATTTATCCAAAACTTATAGAGAGCAATTAAACAGTATCAGCAATCCCATTAAAAAAGCCAGATTAATGCTGGGCGATTGGGAATACGATGATAGTTCCAATGAATTGTTTAATTATCAATCTCTATTAAATTTATTTACCAATGCATTTGTCCTAAACGGTAAATCATACATAAGTATTGATGCAGCCAGAATGGGCTCCGACAAAGCAGTATTAATCCGTTGGAGCGGATTTAGGGTACTTGAAATATTTGAATTTGAAACCTGTATGCTTACTGAAATAGTAGCCAAGGTGAATGACTGGTCCTTGCAATATGCCATACCTCGATCACAAATTATTTGTGATGAGGACGGCGTTGGCGGAGGCGTCGTGGACATGCTGCAATGTATAGGATTTCAAAACAATAAGAAATTAGAAAAAATAAGAGGAAAGGAAGAAAATTATGCCAACCTCAAGGCCCAATGTTATTATCGATTTGCCAGGAGGGTAAACAATAATGAAGTATTTATTGTACCTAAAATGTACCAAGAAGAAATTATTAAACAATTGGACTTCACCCGAAGGCGTCATCCTGATGGCGACGGGAAACTAAATATTATCAGTAAGGAAGAAATTAAAAGACAATTAGGACATTCTCCGGATTATGCGGATGCCTTAATTATGAGAGAATACTTTGAACTCAACACTAAAATTATACACCTCGGAATTTAGCAATCAAACTCAACACACGATATGGAAAAATTAATACTAGCCAATCAAGAATTTAACATTTACACCCATTGGCATGAGATGCCATTAAAAAATTATATCTCCTATAATTTACTCATAGAAAATAGACCGGAGCCAAATAAACTATCCACTAAAGCCATACGCTGGCAAGAGCAATTATTTTATTGCATTACAGATGTTCCACGAAGCTTAGCCAAAGAAATAGAGATAGGAATCATTGCAAAAAGCATTGCCCTGTTTTTAAAATTAACAGCTGTTAAGCCCGTGCTCGAAGAAAAAATGGCCTACTTCGAATTTAAGGGGACGCAATATTATTGTCCATTTGGACGTAAACAAGCAGATGGCAACTATATCCCCATGGCCAAAATGACCGTCGAGGAAATGTGTGATATTATGCGACTATTGGAACTAAATGAAGGCAATAAAATTGCATCCATGAATAAAATTCCGCTGATTCTAGCCACTTTATTTAGGCCGCTGGGAGAAGAATACGATGAAGAAAAGGCAGCCGAACGAGCAGAAGAATTTTTACAATTGCCTGCCACCATTGCTATGGGAGCCTATTTTTTTTTAATTACACGTACCACTTCATTCAAAGGCATTACAGAATTATCTGGGAGCACAGCGGTAGTACCGGTTCGGAAGAAAAAAAATATGATGAAATAATGCAGCCATTTTCTTGGTATGCATCTATTTTACTTTATGCCAACAATGAGCCGATGAAAATACCGGCCGCATTAAAAATGAATGCCTATGATTTTCTTGATTATTTAAAATTTGAAAAAGCAAAAAGCCTTGCCCAAAGGTATTGCACTAAATCCTAAAATATGAAACAACTGAAAGACCTTATTCAACATATTAAAAATATTGCCATCAGCCAAGGCATTGAAGAGGTAAATTATGGCTTAGAACACGAAATAAATACATTAGCAAGTACTACATTCCCCTGTTTGTGCATACAATCGGGAAAGCCACATTTTTATATTAATCAAACGGATATATTAAAAGAAGCTGCATACGAGTATCACAATTTAGAATTAATACTTTGGGATAGTTTTCCAATGTCACAAATAAAAAATGAAGGCACTGCCCATAAATTCTCCGAGATGCATTTAAAGCTCATTCAATTATTGCAAGCTTGTTTTAATCAAAATCATATTACTCATTATGTGCTGATGCCAAATTTGCATGCCAAAGGATTTAATACGATTAAACAAAAATCAAAACAATTGGCAGAAACCAGAATAACGATTTGTGTTAGAATTTTTCATGGTCATTCTCTAAATATATAATTATTATGTCACTCACATCCTTAATCAGTCCCGGTGATTTAAGTCCCTCCCGTAACCCGGTCTATTGGAAATTTAGTTCCTCAAATATTAATACGGAATATATTTTACTCGAAACCAAATTGGATGGTATTACCTATCCGATCGAAATATATCCTAAAGCGCCTGACGGATATTTTTACGTAAATATACAAAGGCAAATAGAATCCTGCTTTGCTGGAAAAGAAAAAATAAATAATTGGTTTCCGGCAGCTCCTGGATTAAGCGTTGTTAAAAATGAAACCGATGCACTTTTAGTATATTTCAGCGTTAAAGCTTGGGAAGTTATTATTAGCGGCTCAAGTATTGCCAATCACTACATCGGAGATGCAGGCCCCGGCACAGGTACGCCGGATTATACATCAGGAAGCGATCATTTATATTGTATCAGAGCTGCCCGTCAACATGAAGACCTTCCTGACCTAAGCGCATATAAGCAATTATCAGAAAATAAATTTCTGACTCATATGCCATTATCCAGAAGTATCCTTCCTAATGTACCCCATTGCCTATATTATTACTTAAAAAGCAATGTACTGGTAGGAACACAAATCAACCTTAGGATTAATTACGTTTTAAATAATGGTAGCACCGGAAGTATTACGATTCCTCAGTCGGGAATGTTAACACAAGGTTTATATAATATCCCGGTTGGTACAAATAATATAAAAAATATGGCCGCCAATATAGGATCATATATAAATTTTAATACTTCCGGTACGGGTATCCGAGAATATAGTATATTTTTATTAAGTACTCAACCAAGCAATCCAGGAATACCGCCGATACTAATTTCCGAAACCAGAAAATTCATTCCCGATTATACTGACTATCCGGTACAATTTCATTTGATTTGGCAAAATCCATTGGGAGTTTATGATGCGCACACATTTATTGGCTCCTATAAAAAGAATGATACCGGAGAAAAAGAGATGTACTTACGCAGTAAAGATTGGGAACAAGATTTTCCACAGCTTGGATATACGGATATAAATAACAAACATACCATTATCCATGAGGTATTGAGTGAATTTGTATCCAAAGAGATGTTGGATGTATTATGGGAATTACGAAAATCGCTACGTGTTTGGCATTTAATTACTGCTGAAAACAAAGATAAGGTTTGGAATCCCATCAATCTGATAGCGGAAGAAAGACCCCGAGAGCAATTCGGACAGCATCTGTACGAAATGAGTTTTAAATTTATTCCATCACAAGCACAAATTATTTAATGATGACCAACTTTAAAAAAAATAACGATGCTTCTAATAATGACCCTGAAGCAGGCGTCGATATAAATTCTCAGTTTTCAGATTTTCGAAACAACATAGGAAATTTTAAAGAAGAGCTTAAAAAATGGGAACAAGAAAACAATCGAAGTATTCAAAATTCAATATTAAAATTAAAAGAATATCAGAAGGTACTAAGCGATATTTCTAAAGAATTTAGTCAAAACAGTTCCGATCAAAAAAACAATGAAGGACCATTAAGTTTTTTAAGTTTAAAGAGTAGTGACCAAAGTAAAATATTAAATCAGTGGAAGAGTTTACGAAACGAACTAAAAAAAAGTAGTTCGGAATATTATCAA
>CAIKRV010000041.1 GCA_903829945.1 uncultured bacterium
ATAAATATTTATTTAAATTAAATCTGACAAATGTCATGTTTTCCAATGATGCAAGTCAGTTGCAATGGGTTTATAAATTCTGAATCTTTGAAAACGATATTAATAACTTATAGTTAAAAATTTAGAAGTATGAAAAATCTGAAGAAAATCTCTCTCGTAATGGCAATAGTACTTAGCTCCTGCATAGGGATACTATCTACCCTTGCTCAACAACCTTCCAAAAAGGTTTTTAAAGCCCCTGCTTCCGCAGATGATAATAAGAATCCGGTAGCAGCTGACGCAGCTTCATTGGCTGAGGGTAAAAAAATATACGTAACTTATTGTGTAGCTTGTCATGGTGATAAGGGTAAAGGAGACGGTGTAGCTGCAGCAGGTTTACAAAAGCCACCTGCAGATCATACCTCCGCTGCCATACAAGCACAAACAGACGGTGCTATATTTTGGAAGATAACCTATGGTAATAATCCGATGCCTGCTTATGAAAAAATGCTTACCCCCACCCAAAGGTGGCAATTGGTAAATTACATCAGAACATTAGCAAAAAAAGGTAAAAAATAATTTTAATAAGAAATCCGGGTATTTCTTAAAACAACTAAACTATATAATTATGAAAACAAAAATTTATCAACTATTAAGTATTGCATTACTAAGCATATTAGGTTTTAGCAACCTCTATGCACAAAGCGATACTTCCGCACCTTTTGTTAATTCTCCGGCAGGTGGCGCGAAAAAATTTATGCTTCCCGGATCGGCGGTAGCCATGCACCAGTTCATTAATACGCAAGGTTCCGGCTCTACCCATTCATTTTCTCCCATTGGTATTATGATGATGCCATTGGTAAAAATTGATAATTTATTACTTGATTGCGGTGTAAATTTTGGAATGAATCCTGATGGAAGTATGAACGCCGGTTTAGTAGAACTGATTGTTTATTATAAAGTAACTCCATGGTTAAGTGTTTTTGCCGGTAATTTTCCTCCGCATTATGGGGTATATTCCGGTATATTAGATGATTTCACTAACCGTTTCGGTACAGGTGTAGCTCCGGTAGGCATGGGGCATGGAGTGCAAGGTCAAAATGGCGTGGGTATCCAAGGTGGCGTACAAGCCGGATATTCCAAATTTACCTATCAATTGTATATGGCTAACGGTCCGCAATTAATAGTGGATACAGTTACGGTAGGTAGTAATAACCAAACCGGTAAAATGGATTATGGTACTATTATAGATAACAATAAAAATAAATCATTTGGTGGTCATATCGGTTTCTTACCGCTTTCAAATTCCAATTTGGAAGTTACCGCTTCCGGTCAATATACACCGGAAACCGGTTTGGAAGGAACCAATTATCAAAAAGTAAAATGTGCTGCATGGGCTTTGGGTTTAAATTATTTTCACTTATTTAATCCAATGATGGTTCGTGTTATTGCAGAATACAATCAAATTAATACCGGTGATGCAAGTTATATGGATCCGGAAACACATCAATATTATACCTTCAAAAACCAAGAAACAGGATGGTTTGCAGGAGCAACAGTTCGTGCAGCCGGTTCACATAGTTGGTTACTAAAAAATATGGAATTTGCAGGTAGAGTAGGTGCTTACACTCCTCCTAAGTCCGGTGCTTTATGGGGCGGGACTCCAACCAACCAAACTACTTTCTGTTTAACAGAGTATTTGAAATGGGATATTCCATTGAGTTTCGAATATGATATTATAACACAATCCGGAGCTCCGACTCAAAAAATATTCTCAAGCATTATCTTTTTCAGATTCTAAAAATACACAAACATGAAACATATTATTAAAATATTTATAGTAGCTTCCTTATTTATCGTATCACTTGCTGTATTTAATGCATGCAAAACCCCGGAAGCAATTTTAAACAAATCAGGTGCTCAACTTTGGGGCGAAAACTGTAATCGTTGTCATAATGCACCAGATCCAATGACCTATAGCGACGACCAATGGGATGTTGCAACAGAACATATGCGTCAAAAAGCATTATTAACCGACAGAGAAATTACCAAAATAAGAGAATTCCTCAAAAATGCTAACTAACCATTATTTAGATTTTTTTTTACATCTTTGAACTAGAATCGTCCAAAGCAAATTTATGAAACAAAAAATATTTTTCACATTAGCCACACTTATTGCTATAGTAGCCATAAGTTGCAATTCAGGTACTAATTCAAAAACTGCTGCAAATCATATTAAGGATTCTGCCGGTATTGATTGTGTACAGAATAAAAAATCCGATACAGTTGTTCTTTCCCAAGGCGCAAATGCAAAAGGTATCGGAAGATTCAAAGAAATTCAACTTACCCATCCATTGGATGAAGGTATGTATTCCAAAGGTGAAGCTTCCTTTAATGCAAAATGTATTGCATGCCATAAACTAACCAATGAGAAATTAGTAGGTCCGGGATGGAAAGGCGTTACCGATAGACGTACTCCGGAATGGATCATGAATTTTATTACCAATACACAAGTAATGTTGGATAAAGATTTAGTGGCTCAATCCGAAATGGTAACTTGTGTAGTTCGTATGCCTAATCAGGATTTAACGGATGAACAAGCGCGTCAAATCTTAGAATTCATGCGTAAAAATGACGGAAAAAAATAAGGTCAGCTCATCGTAAATTGATTTTAAAAAAAGTGTTCAATATAATATTGAACACTTTTTTTATGTATTTACCGGGCCTCTTTATTTCTTTCGAGGCTTACTTAAGAAATAATATTTTGTTTATGTTTTAGGCTCCATCTGGAAAGGAGTATTAAAAAAGCACCACCCACTAAAATAATACTTACATACCAAAGCATTTTTGGAAATAAACTATAGCTTAAAACGAACATACTTCCTAAGCCCTGAACCATCAAAATGGCTTCATTTAATAATATACCGATACTGAATAATATTAATGCAAATCGAGTAAAATAACTTTGTATAGCTAATTTTCCATGATTCAAATACCAAGTTAAAATAAATAAGGAGGTAAATCCGAGAAATACCAAATGCAAAAATCCTATAATCGTAGGCCTGCTACCAAAAACTGCATCCCCAATGCTTTGAAAAATGGTAAATCCTTGAAGAAATTCCTTAATGCCAAAGGCCAACATTGATAAGGTACCTAAGTATTTTATCAGCAGGGGTAAGGAGTTGAATGTTTTCCGTACCTGCGCGGCAAATAAAACAAACCAAATAAAGGTGGCAAATACCAACATGCTTCCTGCAGTGGCTACTATTTTAAACAATAATTGCGGATCATGCCATAGATAGGAGAGAAATAAAGAAGGAATTACAGAAAGACTTAAAAGAATGGCAAATTGACCAATTAATTTCTGAGATTTTTCATTAACCTTTGGTAACATTTTATAAAATAATAAAGCAAAAACGGCCAAGGTAAAAAAACCATTATACTGTAAATGCAAATAGGTAAAAAGAGCATCACGGTAAAGAATCGCATTTAAGGATTGTATTGAAAATAAAATGGCCAACATAAATGGCCCGATGGAGGATAAAGTTAAACTTACTAATGAAGATATTGATAAAAGTTTTACTGTAAAGTTTGCCTCGGATCGTAAAATATCCCTGCTGAATACGAAAGTAAAGGTATAAGTAGTAAAAATAAATAAAGTTGAAAACATGTTGCTGAACATGCTATTTCCCGAAAGGGCAAACGTAAAAATCAATATCCATGAGAATATACACAAACAGCCTAATAAATATTGATAAATTCTTTTTCGCGCTTTTTCTTGTGGGAGTAATTCATATACAAACAAGGTGCAAAGGGCTAAGGTTGCCCAGCCGCCAAATGCAAAATGTCCATGCGCGTCCGCCACATGATTATAATCCAAATAGGGCATTTCAAAGAGCATTTTACTCCTTAAAATAAATCCTAATATGGCCAATAATAAAAGATTGAAAATGGATAAACTTACCCAAAGATTTTTCGATTTTAACTCTAGCATCAGTATTTTTTTAATTTTACTTTATGAAAATGGGTAAGGTTATATACACATACAAAGTTAAGCGTAAGCCTATAATTTTGATGCATAAAAAATAATTAATAATAAGATTTCATTTTAAATTTCAGTTTTTTGAGTTTTACAATTTAATTAACTTTGCAGGAAATAAAAGTATTATGAAAGATCAAATAGAAAATTATATAAATACCCACAAGGACCGTTTCTTAAATGAATTGATGGATATGTTGCGGATACCTTCTGTGAGTGCAGATCCTGCATTTTCTAAAGATGTTGAGAAAACAGCAGCCTATGTGGCTGAAAAATTAAAAGAGGCAGGTGCTGAAAATATTGAAATATGTGCTACTGCCGGAAATCCTATTGTATATGCCGATAAAATCATTGATCCAAGTTTGCCAACCGTATTAGTTTATGGACATTATGATGTGCAACCTGCTGATCCCTATGAGCTTTGGGACAGTCCGCCTTTTGAACCGGTCATTAAAAATGACAAAATATATGCACGTGGGGCATGTGATGATAAGGGTCAAATGTATATGCATGTTAAGGCCTTTGAAATGATGATGAATTTGAATGCGCTGCCTTGCAATGTAAAGTTTATGATAGAGGGAGAAGAAGAGGTAGGTTCAGTAAACCTTGGTCCATTTGTCAAGGCACATACGGAACGATTAAAAAGTGATGTGATACTAATTTCAGATACCAGTATGTTAGCCAATGATATTCCATCTATAACGGTTGGTTTGCGTGGACTTACCTACGTTGAAGTGTTTCTTACCGGTCCAAATCGTGATTTGCATTCCGGTACATATGGTGGTGCTGTTGCTAATCCTATTAATGCTTTAACAGAAATGATAGCATCATTAATAGATCCGGAAACCAGAAAAATTAAAATTCCCGGCTTTTATGATGATGTTGTCGAATTATCGGAGGAAGAACGTGCACTATTAAGGCAAATACCTTTTAGTGTAGAACAATATCAAAAAGATTTGGATGTAAATGCTACTCGAGGTGAAGAGGGGTATTCCATCATTGAACAAACTTCTACGCGACCAACACTTGATGTTAATGGCATTAAAGGAGGTTATTTAGGGGAGGGTGCTAAAACGGTTTTGCCTTCTAAGGCCAGTGCAAAAATATCCATGCGGTTGGTACCAAATCAGAAATCAGAAAGGATTGCACAATTATTTGCCGAATATTTTAAAAGTTTAGCACCGGCAGGCATCAAGGTAGAGGTAAATTTTCATCATGGCGGAGAACCGGTCGTAGTTCCAATTAATTGCATAGAATATCAAGCTGCTGCTTTGGCATATGAAGAAACCTTTGGAAAGAAACCCATACCTGTGCGCGCCGGTGGTAGTATTCCTATCGTTGCTTTATTTGAGGAGGTTCTAAAAGTTAAATCCATTATGATGGGTTTTGGCCTGGATACGGATGCCATTCATTCCCCGAATGAAAATTTTGGGGTATTTAATTACTTGAAGGGGATTAGTACTATTCCATATTTTTATAAGCACTTTTCAGCATTAAAGGCTTAATTTAGGCTAAAATAAGGCTTTTTTAGACAGAGGTATCCAAGTATTACCGCTTGCCGGACTTTTAAAAATTGAAATTTGAAAAAGTCTAACAATGAGTATTTTGGAAAAATATTTCGAGTTTTATTGATTTTTATCAAATTGTAGTATATTTGAAAAAAAAGTAATGAAATGAGAACGGTATTTCATCTTACTTTGGCCGCCCTTTTTGTTGTCTTATTGTCTCTTAAGTCCTATTCTCAAGATGTAAAATTTTCTTGGGCAAAACAAATGTCAGGCAATAAAAGGAGTCAAGGTTCCGCTATTATCGCTGATTCGTACGGCAATGTTTATTCCACAGGCTTTTTTCAAGGAAAAGTTGATTTCGATCCCGGTCCTTTAGTGCATAATTTTACCAGTAAAGGATATGGCGATGCTTATATTCAAAAATTAGATGCCTCAGGTCATTTAAAATGGATTCGTCAAATCGGTGGTATTGCCGACGATTATGCAAGTTGTATTGCAAGGGATACCTTAGGCAATGTATATGTAGGAGGACAATTCAGTAAAACCCTTTATTTGGATTCTGCTAATGCAGCAATTAATCTTCAGGCGCCTTCCGGTGGTATGTTTATACTCAAATTTGATTCCCTGGGTAAGCTTTTATGGTATCAGGGTATTCCAAATGCCAATGCCAACGCCATAAAAATTGACCAGAATAATAATGTTTATGTTTGCGGCTCCTATGATGGCAAAACAAATTTTAAATCAGGCTTAGATACATGTTTTTTGTATCAAGGCGGGGGCTTCATTTTAAAATTAAATGCCTCGGATAGCTTTCAATGGGTTAAAGGTTATATAAATTATACCTTAACAATAAATACTTTGGATATTGATAAGGATGGAAATATATACAGTGCCGGAAATTATTTTGATTCAATATCTTTCCAAGGCAATAGTTTATATAAATTCAAATCACATGGTAAATCAGATATGTTTTTTCTGAAATGCGATAGCAATGGTACCTTGATTTGGGCACATGCTTACGGTGGAAGTGATAATGATTATCCCCTGTCTTTAAAAGTAGATCAAAGTGCCAATTTATTTGTGACGGGTTTCTTTAATGATACTTTGAACTTTTTTGATAATGGCACAGGTACAACATTGATTTCTGCAGGCAGACCTGCTATTTCTAATTATGGCGACATTTTTATTGCTAAAATGGACTCGGCCGGAAAGGTAGCGTGGGCCAAAGGCTTAGGCGGACCCGGGGATGATGCAGGACTGGATTTATATTTAAATAAAAACAGTGATGTTTATACCATAGGCGTTTTTTCATTGCCAAGTAGTGGAGCTTTAGATTTTGATCCAAATAATACAGTATTTAATTTATATCATGGTATTTCCTTTTTGCAAAAAATGGATTCATCAGGGAAATTTATCGGGGCAAAAGGATTGGATTTTTCACCTTATGCCTTGACACTTGACGATGCAAATACTGCGTATTTAACCGGTAATTTTACAGGAAAAAATATTAATTTTAATACCGGCGCTGATTCATTTTTAATGAGTACTGCAGGTTTTAATTATAATATTTTTGTTGAGAAATTATTATACGCTAAAACAATATTTAATTCGCTTAGCACGGCTGCATGCGTGGCTCCTTTGCAAATAAACGGTATTAATTACACGGCATCCGGCGTCTATAATCAAACCCTGAAAAATAAACAAGGAGGGGATAGTATTTTGCTTTTATCCGTCACTATTGATAGTATTAATAAAACTGTAAAAATTTCCGGAGATACTCTAAAATGTGTAGATACTAAATGTACTTATCAGTGGATAAAATGTGATTCCGGAAAAAGCATTATTCCGGGAGCTACGCAAGCAAGTTTTAATCCTACAAGCACTGGTTCTTATGCAGTAATTTTAAGTAAAAACGGATGTACGGACACCTCAAATTGTAATGTTGTCACCGGAATAAAAACGGAAAGTCCGCAAATGCTACCCGCCTTATCTATTTTCCCAAATCCGGGTAAGGATAAATTTAAATTAGTTTTAAATCGGAATGATGTTTATACTAATTTTGAAATAAGTGATTTGACCGGAAGAGTGATAATTAATCAAAAATTAAATGCGAGTTATGAAATGGAATTTGAATTAAATGCACCGGCAGGAATTTATTTTCTGACTTGCAAATCACCATTCCAATCTCAAACCATAAAAATTATTAAACAATAATTTGGCTAACTTTGCGCATGCGCAATAAAATTCTATAAGTGGTGGTAGGTATGATTACCACCATTATTTTAATTACCATTATTGAGGGTATCAGTGCCAAGATTTATGCTTTGCCTAAATGTACCACCCCGGAGGAGGTGCGTGCCGTAATGAGTAATATGCCTGTGGGCGCCTATATCATGGTACTGATGGGTTGCGCCATTGGATGTGTTGGCGGCGCTGTAGTGGCTACTTATATTTCCGGCAGGACGAATTATTTATATGCTATTTTAGTGGGAGCCTCTGCCACCCTGGCTTCTATTATAAATAGTATTCAGGTACCCGGGCAACCCACTTGGTTTATCATTTTAAACATTCTAATATGTTTGCCCTTTGCCTATATAGGATATTTGGCAGCAGCAAAGCCGGAATAGATTTAAAACATAAATCCTACGGATATTCTCAATGGTGATTGCTGATAACTATATACGGGATCATAAGTCAGATCATACATAAATACAAAATAAGAATAAGCTTTTTCAGTTATCGGTTGTCTCATTCCTATACCCAATAAGGTAGCAGGTACAAAACGACTCGATTCTATATAGTTCATTCCGCTAGGATCAACCTTGCCATACGGGATGCGCAATTCTTCAATCTCCCCTCTGACAAAGAATTGTCGGAATACATTGAAACTGGCAAAAACGCGACCGCCCCAAATACTATTTCCATTAATAACATAACCACTATTACTTGTAGTAATCGGGTCAATAACGTACATAAAGCTTCGGTAGGCGAAACTCGGCCCTATTCCAACCGTTAATCTTTGGGTAGCCCGATATCCAATTACTGGCATTAATTCTAAAAACCATCCACTGGCATAGGCGGCACTGGCATTCCCGCCATAAGTAATTTTATCTTTCAAGCTTTGTTTATCTGTAGTATCTCTTTTTTCTGTGGTCGCACGTCGATTACGGCTACCATAGGGGCTTCTTTGTTGGATTTGTGCGTCCAAAAACGAAGAACCGAAGATGAGAATGAAAAGAACTAAGCTAATATGTTTCATAAGTTGTAGAGCTATAAGCGTTGATATGTTTTATTCAAGCTAAAAAAATGCCAAATTTTAATGGCACAAAGTACGTATAAATGTTTCAATTGAGGAAATATGAAGCTTTTCATAAAATTAATGTCTTATTTACAGAGAATTTTACCAAATTCGGCAGTATTTCTGACACAATGACCCTTGTTTTTTGCTTTTTTCTGTCATTACTTCCTTTAATTATTGCTTAAACGAAATGGATAGGAATTTGATACAAGGATTGCGTAAAAGTTTAATTAAAAACCATAAACACTATTAAGACTAAGCATATGAATTTTAACAATTATACCATTAAAGCACAGGAAACAATTCAGAAAGCACAGGAAATTGCGATGGCTCATACCCATCAGGCAATAGATACAGCACATATTCTCAAAGCATTGCTAACGGAAGATGAAAATGTATCCGCTTTTTTGTTGAAAAAACTAAATGTAAATATTAATCGCCTCAATACACTTTTGGATGAAACTATTGAAAAATATCCTAAAGTGGCCGGTGGTAACGGCAATTTTTATTTATCGAATGAGGCCAATCAAGCCTTGAATAAAGCCTTGCATTATTTGAAGGAGTACAAGGATGAATTTGTAAGCGTAGAGCATATTTTATTAGGTATTTTGGACGGAAAGGATAAAACAGCCCAAATCCTCAAAGAGCTTGGCGTGACAGAAAAGGAATTAAAAGCAGCCATTGTACAGTTAAGGGGTGATTCCAGGGTAACGGATCAGAATGCTGAGGCAAAATATAATGCCTTGGAAAAATATGCCAGAAACCTCAATGAATTGGCACGTACCGGTAAGTTGGATCCCGTTATTGGTCGTGATGAAGAAATAAGAAGGGTGATTCATATATTATCCCGCAGAACAAAAAATAATCCTATTTTAATCGGAGAACCCGGCGTAGGTAAAACAGCCATTGCTGAAGGTATTGCCTTTAGAATAATAAATGGAGATGTGCCGGAGAACCTAAAATCTAAAACCGTGTATTCTTTGGATATGGGTGCGCTCATTGCCGGTGCTAAATATAAAGGAGAATTTGAAGAACGTTTAAAGGCAGTGGTAAAAGAAGTGACCAATGCCGATGGTCAAATTATATTGTTTATTGATGAAATTCATACTTTGGTTGGCGCCGGTGCCTCAGAGGGCGCTATGGATGCAGCCAATATTTTGAAACCGGAATTGGCGAGAGGAACCTTGAGGGCCATTGGTGCCACAACTTTAAATGAATATCAAAAATATTTTGAAAAGGACAAGGCTTTGGAACGTCGTTTCCAAAAGGTCTTGATTGAAGAGCCGGATACTGATGATGCTATTTCGATTTTGCGTGGATTAAAGGAAAGATATGAAACCTATCATAAAATCCGCATAAAAGATGAAGCTATCATTGCTGCGGTGGAATTATCTCAAAGGTATATTACGGATAGACAGTTGCCGGATAAAGCGATTGATTTGATTGATGAAGCAGCAGCCAAAGCACGTATTGCCGTAGATTCTATGCCGGAAGAATTGGATGAATTGGAACGTAGAATTCGTCAATTGGAAATAGAACGTGAGGCCATAAAACGCGAAAAAGACACTAAGAAACTTGAAAAAATCGGGCATGAATTGGCCGATCTTAATGATAAGAAAAATAGCATTAAAGGCCGTTGGCAAGCAGAAAAATCATTAATAGATCAAATCCAAGCCTTAAAACAAGATATTGAAAATTATAAAATAGGCGCAGAGCAGGCAGAACGTCTTGGAGATTATGGAAAAGTAGCGGAATTGAGATATGGTAAAATAAAAGATACCGAAACTAAATTGGCAGAAGTACATGCTAAACTAAATGAGACGCATAAAAATTCTCCGATGATAAAAGAGGAAGTGGATGCAGAAGATATTGCCAATATTGTTTCCAGATGGACAGGCATACCCGTGAGCAGAATGTTGCAAAGTGAACGTGAAAAATTGCTGAATATGGAGGATGAATTGCATAGACGTGTAGTAGGTCAGCAAGAAGCGATAGAAGCTATTTCTGATGCCGTGCGCAGGAACAGGTCAGGATTATCTGATCCCAAACGTCCTATTGGTTCATTTATATTTTTAGGAACGACCGGTGTGGGTAAAACTGAATTGGCCAAAGCCTTGGCAGAATTTTTATTTAATGATGAAAATATGATGACCCGCATTGATATGAGTGAATACCAAGAAAGGCATTCCGTATCAAGATTAATAGGAGCGCCTCCCGGATATGTTGGTTATGATGAAGGCGGACAATTGACCGAAGCGGTGCGTAGGAAACCTTATTCAGTAGTATTATTAGATGAAATTGAAAAGGCACATCCGGACGTGTTTAATATTTTGTTGCAAGTATTGGAAGATGGTCGCCTTACCGACAATAAAGGTCGTTTGGTGAATTTTAAAAATACAATTATCATTATGACTTCCAACTTAGGGTCACATATTATTCGTGAAAATTTTTCCAAAGCAAATGATGATAATATTTATGGAATTATTGAATCTACCAAAATTGAAGTTTTGGAATTGTTAAAACAAAGCATCCGTCCCGAGTTTTTAAATCGTATAGACGAAATAATAGTATTTACACCGTTAAGTAAACGCGATGTAAAAGAAATAGTAAGGTTCCAATTGCAACATTTAGAAAAATTATTAGCCGCCAATGATGTACAAGTTGGGGCTACAGAAGCCGCCATAGATGCACTGGCCGAACAAGGTTATGAACCGGAATTTGGTGCAAGACCATTGAAAAGAGTTTTGCAAAAGGAGGTCATTAATTTGCTATCTAAACGTTTATTGGCAGGCGATGTAAATAAAGATCAAAAAATAATTATTGATGCTGATACAAAAGGAGATTTGATTTTCAGAAATGAGGATGTAAATTGAAATTAAAACACTGAGCTTATTGGTGCCATTAAGATATTAATTTTTTAATCAAAATTAATCCAGATAAACCACTAAGCTTAGTGCTACTTTAAAAACTTTGTGTTGGGCTGTTTCCAGTTTATAAACATTAAACCATAATACTTCCCCGCGAGGTAAGGTTTTAATCTTTTGAATTAACCATTTGGGAAAAGTATTTCCTGCATTTCCGGTATTACACACAATATCCGTGTTTTCACCTTTGGGTACAGTGGTGATGGAAAATTCTACGATACTTATGCCATGCTCTTTACTTATTAAACCTAAGTTAGTAGAGCAATTTAAAAGACTATCCAAGGTCCGACGATTTAAGTGAATTTCACCGGATTTACCACACCATGATAAAATATATTCAGGATTTTTATTTTTTTGAACAGTACCTGATATGGCAGTAATTGCCAAAAAAAGTATCACTCCTGTCATTAGTATTTTCCCTTTCAAAAGAATAAATTTTGTCCTTTAATTGAGGTTCAAAAGTAGTAAAACTAAAGCCATTTCGGAACTTAAATTTTGTTGCTTATTGTAATTCAATTAGATGAATGCAATATATATTTAAAGAATAACGTTATATTAATTGATATACATCAGTTAAAACAAGTAACTTTTACCTTGTTTATAACAGTAAAATTGACGTTATTTGCAGTAAGTTTGTCA
>CAIKRV010000042.1 GCA_903829945.1 uncultured bacterium
CTAAGTAGAGCTTTGAATAACAATATCCAATTGATTATAAATATGTTATTAACTAAATCTAAAATCAACTCTTTTTCACGATTAAACTTTGCAACTTTGTGGAAGCATTTTAACACTTTACCATGACCATGAAATTTGCAACCAAAGCGATCCATGCCGGTCAAGAACCGGATCCAAGTACCGGGGCAATAATGACCCCTATCTACCAAACTTCAACCTATGTACAAGCGGCACCCGGCCAACATAAAGGTTACGAATATGCACGTACTCAAAATCCTACCCGTACTGCTTTAGAAAAAAACTTGGCTGCCTTAGAAAATGGGGATTTTGCCTATTGTTTTGGAAGTGGTATGGCTGCCATTGATTCCATCGCAAAATTATTATTACCCGGCGATGAAGTAATCGCTACAAATGATTTATACGGTGGGAGCTATAGAATATTTACCAAAGTATTTGCTCGTTATGGAATAAAATTTATTTTTACTGACCTTAGCCAACCGGAAAACCTTAAACAATTCATCAATGAGAAAACTCGTATGATTTGGGTTGAAACTCCAACCAATCCGATGATGAGTATTATTGATATTAAGGAAACCAAGAAGGCGATGGGTAATTCCAAAGCTCATTTAGTAGTGGATAATACCTTTGCCTCTCCTTACCTTCAAAACCCCTTAGACTTGGGAGCAGATATCGTAGTTCATTCTGCTACTAAATACCTAGGAGGGCACTCTGATGTAGTGATGGGTGCTGTTATTTGTAAAGATCCGAGCATTGCTGAACAAATAAAATTTTACCAGAATAGTTGCGGTGCAGTACCCGGACCACATGATGTCTTTTTAGTATTAAGAGGAATAAAAACTTTACATGTTCGAATGGACAGACATTGTGAAAATGGTATGCGCATAGCCACATTTTTAGTTAATCATCCGAGAGTAGAAAAAGTATATTTCCCGGGATTACCAAACCACCCCGGACATGAAATAGCCGCAAAACAAATGAAAAAATTTGGCGGTATGATGTCATTTACGCTTAAAGGAAACAATTACGACGATGCTTTAAAAGTACTTACCCATACTCACTTATTTTCTTTAGCTGAAAGTTTAGGTGGCGTTGAATCATTAATTGGACATCCCGCGAGTATGACACATGCTTCCATTCCTAAAGAAGAAAGAGAAAAAACCGGAGTGGTAGATAGCCTTATCCGGTTAAGTGTTGGCATAGAAGATGCAGAGGACCTCATTCAAGACTTGGCGCAAGCTTTGGCTCAATAGTACCTTTGTGATAAGAAACTTAATTAATAAACAAAAAGAAGTTTTCAGTGAAATGAAATTGCGTGAAAGGCGCACTTTTATTTTACATATTCTCTATTCCATATTCGATGGCGTTTGCTTAGGTATTCTTGCACTTAATGAATTCGTTTTTTTAAAAGACATTGGCGCCGGTTCATTACAAGTTGGTATTTTATTTCAAGTACAATCCTTTGTCATGCCTTTTTCAATTTTTTTAACCTATTTTATGTCTAGGGTTAAAGAAAAGAAAAAGTTTTTAATTAGAATTGCCCTATATACAAGGCTGCCCCTTTTACTCTTTATTTTCTTCCCGGATAATGTACACGCTTCCCCATTTAAAGGAGTTATAATAACCCTTTATCTCCTTATATTTTTGGCATATTACCTAGCCAATCCAATTATTCTGCCTGTTTTAAATTTATTTACGAAAGCAATTTATAGGCCCAATAGATTTGGAAGATTATTTAGCTATTCTTTAATTCTAAATCAATTGGTTTTATTTTTTACTACAATTTTTTTTGGAAAACTTTTAGACTGGCAAACCAATAGCTATAAATATGTATTTGTGTTTTTTGGACTGATTGGTTTTTTATCCATTTACATTATAACACAAATACCTTATAAAGAACCAAAAATCAAACAAATACCTAGAGGAAAACAATTTTGGAAAACGGTTGGACGTATATTCCGTGATGCGGTATTTATATTAACCAAAGAAAAAGCTTTTTTTGATTTTGAGAGAGCAATGATGGTGTATGGCATAGGATTTATGATGGCCCTTACAGTGGTAACTATTTATTTAAGTCAACAATTTCATTTAAGTTTTACAGAAGTAGCCTTGTATAAAAATATTACGATTTTAATATCTATTTTAAGTTTTCCAATTTTTGGAAGAGTGATGGATGATGGTGGAGATCCTAGAAAATTTGCAGTGGTCAGTTTTACTTTTGCAGCATTATTTTATGCACTTTTAGCAGTAGCGGGAATTGTAGATAATCAAATTTTTATTGGCGATTATAGAATAATTATTTTCCTACTCATTGCATTTTTATTACAAGGATTATTCAGTGGAAGTATGGCATTAATTTGGGGCATAGGTGCCACCTATTTCGCACCACGTGAAGAAGCAGCTCGATTCCATGCTGTCCATTTAAGTCTGACAGGAATCAGAGGTATTATTGGACCACTATTAGGCGTTTTAATAAAGTATTTGTTCGGATTTTATGGCGCTTTTGCATGTATCGTCGGAATGGAAATAATTGCCATTTACCTTATGCGCAAATCTGTAAAAACAGTGCTCAGACCCAGTATAAATATTTAATTTAGTAAACGGGCCAAACTTTCACTAAATCCCATTAATCCTATACTGCCTCCATTATAAATAAAAAGCAATTCCTTCCCAATTTTATTGGCGACTATTGCATGTTCCATACTCATAAAATGTTTTACCGAGTATATAGGATCCATTAAGATTCCATAATCTTGGGCAATGCCAATGGTCTTCTTTAATATTGAATCATTAATACTGCCAAAAGATTTGGCTATTGGTGGTAAATGGAAATAAATATTATTCCTTGAGGAAAAGCAAGGAGTTCCAAATAGTAATTTTAAATGCTCACGAAAAGTATTTAAGTTTTCAAGAAATTCCACTTCAGTACCTGCAATTAAAGTGATGTGGATATTCCTATTGATTATTCCTAAATAATCCATTCCTAATATTAGTCCAATGGCAGTTACTCCCGTTCCGCTATCAATAAATATATCTTCAAATTTAATAAGATGCTCCTCTTCGTTTTTCATAATATCTAAGGCTAATGTCATCGCTCCCGGAATGGCTTCAGTTAACATTCCTCCTTCAGGAATAACTAATACCCGCTTACCAAGTGTTGCTGCTTTTAAAGCATCATCATCCGCTAATGCCTTAACTCGATGCCAGTCTTCTCTTGTAATAATATTAACCTTAGTATTTTTGCTTAATAAATTTCTAATTAAATCATTGCCTTGAAATGCCTTGGAATGATTTTCCAAAAGATAAATTGAAAAATCTATATTATTCTCTTTGAATAATTGCATTCCTGCAATTATATTATTTGACTTAGCTCCACCAATTAATACCACCTCATCATATTGTTCTGCCAATATTTTTGGGATCAGACTGGCGTATTTTCGATATTTAGACCCCGTAATTCCGGAACTAAGCTCATCTTCTCGTTTAATAAATACTTTTTTCCCTTGAAGAATAATGGGATGAATACGAGTATGAAGTTGCAATTCCTTCCATAAATGTTTATCGAGTAAATTTCGAAAGTTTAATATAGATGTTGATTCAGACATTTCAGAATCACCTTTAAGATTCCATTTTTTTAATGAAATCATACAGTTGGAAAGAACCTTCATTTAGTTCTTTTGCAATAGCATCAGCAAGGTCCTTTTTATTATACTTTTTCATTTGGTGATGCATAATAATTTGCCAAACCTTTTCAGCCAATAAAAGACTTCTTTTAGAAGGTGTTTGCGCCTGACTTAAATATAATTGTATGGCAGAAATTAACTCTGCTATTCCCTCCCCTTTCATGGCCACCGTAGCTAGCACACTTGGAATTAATTCTGAGGTGTTATGACCCTTTTTTTCAGACAATAATTTTTTTAAATTACTTATAAATTCATTGGCACCCGGACGATCAGATTTATTTACGACAAAAACATTTCCGATTTCCATGATTCCGGATTTCATGTTTTGAATTTCATCACCACTCTCCGGAACAAATACAACTAAGGTACAATCAGCAAGGCCGGCAATTTCCACTTCACTTTGACCTACCCCGACCGTTTCTACAAAAATATAATCGAAAGGAGCAGATTTAAGCACCTCTGTTATTTCAATCGTCTTCGCAGATAAGCCTCCTAAAGATCCTCTGGTAGCTAATGAGCGAATATAGACATTTGGATTATTGTAATGTTGGGACATTCTGATTCGGTCTCCCAATAAAGATCCCAAATTGAATGGAGAGGTAGGATCAATTGCTAAAATGGCAACTTTATTATTTCGTGCCGTTAATTCGGAAATTAAAGCATTAATTAGCGTGCTTTTACCGGCACCTGGTGGTCCGGTAATACCAATAATTGGAATATTATTCTGCGGGTGTAAGGAGGCCAAGGCATCCTCATATCCATCGGACTCATTTTCAACCAATGAGATAGTTCTGGCGAGTTTTTTAATTAATAAAGCTTCCAAAATCTATTCAAAATGAGGTATTCCCGGCTTAAGTTCTTTAATTAGAACTGTTATGAATAAAATCTTTTACTCCATCTACCACATGAGATTCAATATTTCGCTTCATGATTTTATCCTTTAGAGTTTGCTTAAAAAGCTTTTCAGTTTGAAATCTTTTCTCGCAATCCGGACAAACCTGTAGATGTTTTCGAATGCTTTCCATATCCTGGAATATTAGCTCCTCATCGATGAATAATTGAAGCCTTGATGCTACTTCTGTACAATTCATGCCTGTGTTTCATTAATGGTGTAACCTCTTTTAGCAGCGTAGTCTTTCAATTTTTCCTTCAGCATATTTCGTGCACGATGTAATCGGGAACGAACGGTGCCAATGGGTACATCTATAATTTTCGCTATTTCGTCATATTTAAAACCTTCTACATCACATAGAAGAATAATTAATCGATAATCAACAGGCAAAGCATTTACGGCTTTAGTAATTTCATCGCCTACCAAGTTGTTGTAAATTTCCTGCCTTAAATCTACATTTTGAGTGGTACCTTCACCTGCTTCATCCTCATCTGCTTGCTGATAGGTCTCCTCAAAATCAATTTGAACTGGTAATTTACTCCGACGTCTATACTCATTGATAAAGGTATTTTTCAATATCCTAATCAACCAAGCCTTAGCATTTGTTCCCTTTTCGTAATAGTTTATAAACTTGTACGCACGTAAATATGTCTCTTGAAGTAGGTCTTTTGCAATTTCTTCATTATTTTCGAGGAAAATTGCGAAATTGTACAAGGAATCAATATGCGGAAGGAACTCTTTTTCAAATATAGCGTCTTTTTCTGTTTTGTCAAGCTCTTGTTTCATAAAAAATTACACCTTCCTTACCCTTAAGTAAATTCAATGGCTAAAATTACACCTATTTCGTTATCCGCGGTAATAATTACTAAAAATGAAGAAAAAAATATTCGTCGATGCTTGACTTCCCTTCAAGGCATTGCCGATGAAATTATTGTAGTGGATTCTTATTCAACTGATAACACTGAAAATATCTGTAAGGATTTTAAAATTACCTTTATTCAGCATCAGTGGGAAGGATATGCTGCCACCAAAAATTGGGCAAATCAACAAGCAAGCTCAGATTTTATTTTTAGTATTGATGCCGACGAGGAAGTTCCTGCACATTTAAGAGAAAGTATTTTAAAAATAAAAGCTGTTCCTTCAGATAACTTTGCTTACGAAATGAAGCGATTGGCAAACTATTGTGGCCAGTGGATCCATCATTGCGGTTGGTATCCTGATACCAAACCTAGAATTTTTGATCGCAGAGAATGCAAGTGGGAAGGAGATTTCGTTCATGAACGATTAGTTAGATCCAATCAAAAACCTTGGCAACTTCTAAAGGGAGATTTAAATCACTATTCTTATCATTCCATCAGTCAGCATCTACAAAAAATCGACAATTTTAGTAGTCTTGCAGCTCAACAACGAGTGGCTAAAGGAAAGAAATTTTCAATGTTAAAACTGTTGTTTGCCCCACCTTTCAAATTCTTAAATATTTATATTTTAAAACTAGGCTTTCTGGATGGTTTAGCAGGATTATGTATAGCTATGTTTATGTCATGGCATCACTTTTTGAGAGAAATAAAAATGCGAAAAGGATGGAGATAATAATTTCTGAGATTAAAAATTGATGACAAAAAATTATTAATTTTCCATGATAGGTGCCACAATAAATTAGGATGGAAGATTAAACCTATACACTTTATTAGCAATTCCGTAACTTTGAACCAAATTTCTGTAAAATCAATGTTAGCAACGGAAACTGTGGAGATAGCAAAATACACGGAACTTCTTCTTAAAGCCTACCGACTCATGTGTTTAGAGCGTGCAATGGCAGATACCTATGAGAAGAATAGAGATATCACAAAGTATGTTCATTCTACCTCACGTGGACATGAAGCAATTCAGTTGGCAACAGGATTCCAACTCAAACCATATGATTTTGCAGCACTTTACTATAGGGATTCATCTATGCTTTTAGGCATGGGATTAACTCCTTACGAACTTATGCTTCAATTACTTGCTAAAGGTGATGACATATTTTCAGGAGGGCGCTCTTATTATTCACATCCTTCTTTAAAACGCGAAGGCTTTCCTACTATACCCCATCAAAGTAGTGCTACAGGCATGCAGGCTATTCCTGCAACGGGTATGGCACATGGTATTTCATATTTAGAAAATAGAGGTAAAATTAACAGCCCTGAGGCGCCCATCGTATTATGTTCTTTAGGCGATGGTTCTATGACGGAAGGTGAAGTTTCTGAAGCCTTGCAGGAAGCAGTGCTTCATGGTCTTCCAATCATTTATTTGGTGCAAGATAATACGTGGGGAATATCAGTATCTTCAGAAGAGATGCGAGCCATGGATGCTTATGAATTTGCTGCGGGTTTCAAGGGTTTGGAAAGAAGACGAGTTGATGGTTCTGATTTTATAAAATCATACGAAGCAGTTCAAGAATGCATATCCTACGTGCGTAATGAACGTAGGCCAATATTATTGCATGCTGCATGTCCACTTTTAGGACATCATACCTCGGGTGTTCGTAAGGAATTTTATAGGAGTGAGGCCGACTTACTTGAACATGCCAAACATGATCCAACACCAAAATTGGCAAATTATCTGCTTAGTTTAGGCGTCGAAAAAGAAGAATTAAATACTATAAATCAAGATGCCCAAATTTTTATTGAAGCTGAATTCAGACGTGCTGTAGATAGTGCTGAACCTAGACCGGAAAGTTTATATTTACATGAATTTGCTCCTACCCCGATTACAGAAGAAAAAGGAGAAAGAAGTCCGGAAGGCGGCAGGACAATTATCATGGTGGATGCAGCCTTATTTGCGGTTCAGGAAATTTTAGCAGAAAATGAAGAAGCAATCTTATATGGTCAAGATGTAGGCAGAAGATTAGGCGGTGTATTTAGAGAAGCCGCTACTTTAGCTGAAAAATTTGGAGACGATAGAGTATTTAATATGCCGATTCAAGAAGCCTATATTATTGGCTCAACGGTAGGCATGAGTGCAGTTGGCGTTCGCCCATTTGTAGAAGTACAATTTTGCGACTATATGTGGTCCGGAATTAATCAATTGGTCGTGGAGCTCTCTAAGAGTTGCTACCTTACTATGGGAAAATTCCCGGTGTCCTCAGTCATCAGAATTCCGGTAGGAGCATATGGAGGCGGAGGTCCTTACCATTCAGGTACCCATGAATCGGCATTATTAACCATAAAAGGTATCAAAGTGGTATATCCTAGTAATGCGGCTGACATGAAAGGACTTTTGAAAGCAGCTTATTATGATCCGAATCCAGTAGTGATGCTTGAACACAAGGGCCTTTATTGGAGTAAAGTACCAGGAACCGAAGCCGCCAAAACTATAGAACCGGACAAAGATTACATTATTCCTTTAGGGAAAGGCCGGATTGCCTTGGAAGCATCAGATGAAAATATTGAAAATGGTAATTCTTGTGTAGTCATCACCTATGGAATGGGCGTGCATTGGGCATTGAATGCTGCAAAGGAATTAAATAATACCATAGAAATTCTTGATTTAAGAACCCTTTATCCATTGGACGAAAAATTGGTCATGGAACGCGTAAAACTACATGGCAAATGTATCGTTTTATGTGAAGAACAATTAAAGAATTCCTTTGCTGAAAGTTTAGCAGGCAGAATATCTCAATATTGCTTCCAAGATTTAGATGCACCTGTATTTACTATGGGTGCAGAAAATATGCCTGCTGTACCCATGAATATTATTTTGGAAAAGGAAATGTTACCGAATAAGGATAAACTTTATCAAAAGCTAATTGAATTATTAGCCTACTAAACTTAACGGCCTTATTTGAATAATAGAAATAATTTCTGTTAAAGGATGAGTGGATTTATTAGATTTATGAGCAGGGAATAAAAATTATATATTCCTCAAAATAATTCAATTATTTCGTGAAAATAGGCCAAAATCACTTAAAACTTTCCTAAGTTTCTACTATCTTCGCAGCAAAATTTAATAATTTAGTTATAAATGTCATATTTATTCACTTCCGAATCTGTGTCTGAAGGACACCCGGATAAAGTAGCGGACCAAATTTCCGATGCAATTCTGGATGAAATATTAACCCTTGATCCTGAGGCTAAAGTAGCCTGTGAAACCTTCGTAACCACGGGACTAGCCGTAGTAGGAGGTGAAATCAAGATAAAACCTGAAATTAAACAACATCTTGATTATCAAGAAATTGTCAGAAATACAATAAATCGTATTGGCTATAATAAATCAGAATATCAATTTGATGGTGATAGCTGTGGAGTAATGATATGTTTACATAGTCAAAGCCCTGATATTAATCAAGGTGTAGAACGTGCCAAGGAAGAAGACCAAGGAGCGGGCGACCAAGGGATGATGTTTGGTTATGCAAGCAATGAAACGGATAATTATATGCCGCTTTCCTTAGAATTAAGCCACTTATTATTACGCGAACTGGCTGAAATTCGTCGCGAATTTAAAGTAATGAAGTATTTGCGTCCGGATAGTAAGGCGCAAGTAACCATTGAATATACCGAAAAAAATAAACCGCTAAGAATTGATACAATTGTGGTTTCCACACAGCATGATGAATTTATCAAATCAACGGATAAACTATCCAAAGCTGATGCAGAAACACAAATGCAGGAAGTAATTAAAAATGATATAATCAAGTATTTAATTCCTCGTATTAAAAAATTCCTTCCTAGTCGAATTAAAAGGTTATTTACTGATGATGTTCGCTATCTGATTAATCCAACCGGGAAATTCGTTATTGGAGGGCCACATGGTGACACCGGCCTAACCGGACGTAAGATTATCGTAGACACCTATGGTGGACGCGGTGCGCATGGTGGTGGGGCATTCTCAGGTAAGGATCCTTCCAAGGTTGACCGTTCCGCTGCATACGCAGCTCGCCATATTGCAAAAAATTTGGTGGCCGCTGGTGTAGCTGATCAAGCCTTAGTACAAGTAGCTTATGCCATCGGAGTAGCAGAACCGGTTGGATTTAACTTAAACACCTATGGAACTGCTAAGGTAAAAAATAATGAAGGTAAGAAATTAAGCGACCAAGAAATTGCAGATAAATTGAGCAAGTTATTTGACATGCGTCCTGCAATGTTAATTAAACGTTTGGCATTAAAGAATCCTATTTATACAGAAACTGCGGCATATGGACATATGGGGCGTACTCCTGAAATGAAAACGATTGGTGCAAATGGTCATCAACGTCAAGTAGAAACTTTTACCTGGGAAAAGTTGGATTACGTTGACAAAATAAAGCACGCTTTCGGTTTATAATCGAAAGTGTATAACATAAAAAAAGCTCCACAATAATGTGGAGCTTTTTTTATGTTTGAATAATTACATTCGTTCAGGCACCTCTATTCCTAATAATTTCAAATTAGCGGCTATGCATTGTGCAGTTTTAAAACATAGTGATAATCGGAATTTTTGAATCTCGGAATTAGTTTCATTAAGAACTGAATGCACTTGGTAAAACTTATTAAATTCCTTGGCAAGCTCATAGGCATAATTTGCAATAATAGCAGGAGAAAGATTTTCTTCAGCCTCTCTCAAAATTTCATCCTTTCGTGATAACAATTTTATTACTTCCTTTTCTTCCGAATGAAGGGGGACATTACTAAAATTAAAATTATTTAACTCGCCTGCTTTTCTAAGTATGGAACGAATTCTGGTATAAGTATATTGAATAAATGGTCCGGTGAAGCCTTGTAATTCTATAGATTCTTCAGGATTAAATAACATTTTCTTTTTAGGATCCACTTTCAATAAAAAGAATTTCAATGCAGATAAGCCAATTTTCCTAAATAATTCCTTTTGTTCGTCCTCGGAAATACCATCTATTTTTCCTTGTTCCTTTGTTTTATCCTCGGCAGCTTGGATCATTTCAGCAATTAAGTCATCCGCATCTACAACAGTACCTTCCCTAGATTTCATTTTGCCCGAAGGTAAATCTACCATACCATAGGATAAATGATGTAAAGATTGCCACCATGACCTTCCAAAATGTTTAAATATGAGCTGTAATACTTTAAAATGATAATCTTGCTCATTACCTACGGTATATATCAATTCATCTAACGCGAATTCATTAAATCTATCCTGAGCGGTACCTAAATCTTGAGTCATATACACGGAGGTTCCATCCGAACGTAAAACCAACTTTTCATCCAATCCATCTTTGGTTAAATCAATCCATACGGAGCCATCTTCGCGCTTTGTAAATACATTCTTACTTAAACCCTCTTGAACAATATCTTTTCCTAATAAATAGGTATTGCTTTCATAATAAAATTTATCAAAGTTTACTCCTAATTTATTATAGGTTTCATTAAAACCGGCATAAACCCATTCATTCATCATTTTCCAAACACGGATTGTTTCCGGATCACCTTTTTCCCATAGTTGGAGTAATTGCTGCGCTTCCTTAATTAAAGGAGCACCTTTTTCTGCTTCCTCTTCACTTATACCGGTATTTACTAATGCTGCAATTTCCTTCTTATACTCCTTATCAAAAATCACATAATATTTCCCGACCAAATGATCACCTTTAAGTCCACTACTTTCCGGTGATTCACCATTACCAAACTTCATCCAAGCCAACATAGATTTACAAATATGAATCCCCCTATCATTTATTAAGTTGGCCTTAATAACGGTATGTCCTCTTGCTTTTAAAATTTCAGCTACTGAATATCCTAATAAATTATTTCGGATATGTCCTAAATGCAAGGGCTTATTAGTGTTAGGCGAAGAATATTCCACCATTATTTTCCTTGATACCGGTGCCGTTTTCCAACTAAAATCAACACTTTCAGCTAAGGTGTAAAAATAATTTAACCAAGTTTCTTTAGTAAATAATATATTTAAAAACCCCTTTACAACTTCATATTTTTCAATTTCAGGAACATGCTTTAAAAGTGCTTCTCCAAGCGCTACTGCAGTATCTTGAGGTGATTTTCGGGATAACTTAGTGAGTGGAAATACTACTATGGTAAAATCTCCTTCAAATTCAGGACGTGTAATTTGTAACTGAATATCAGAATCAGAAATTTCAGCTTGGTAAAGTTCATTTACCATTTCAATAGCCTTACATTTTAATAATTTCTGTATTTCCATGGAACTCTATTATTTTAAAAGCTCAAAGATACACTACTTTAGTAAAAATATAATGCGGATTAAATGAGTTTCTCTATTTTTGAAACCTATTATTGGAAATATGCAAAACCAAATTCATGATCATCATCCACCTATCTGGAAAAGTGAAAAATTAGGTGGAATAATTATGCTTGCATGTACCATTATATCCATCTTGCTTACCAACTTGAATATTTTTCAATATATAAATTTTTGGAACAACCAAATATTGGGACATTCTTTAACCCAATGGATTAATGATGGATTAATGGCCATCTTCTTTTTAGCAATCGGATTAGAATTAGAAAATGAAATTTATTCCGGAGAGTTATCCAATTTTAAAAATGCCCTGTTACCGATTTTTGCTGCCTTTGGCGGGATGATAATTCCTGCAGGTATATATTATTTTTTAAATGCCGGAAGTGAGTACCAATCAGGCGCAGGCATACCAATGGCTACTGATATAGCCTTTGCATTGGGAATACTGGCCCTTTTAGGAAAAAGAGTACCAAAACCATTAAAATTATTTATAATGTCACTGGCCATTATTGATGATTTAGGTTCAATCTTAAGTATTGCTATCTTTTATTCCAAAACTTTAAATTGGATGAATTTGGGATACTCCCTAGGCATATTCTGGCTTCTTATTTTGTTAAAAAAAGCAGGAAAATATAACCCAATAATATTTATCTCCGGAGGAATTCTGATGTGGTATTTTATGCTACATTCCGGAATACACGCCACTATTACAGGAGTTCTTTTTGCTTTTGTACTTCCCTATAAAAATGGAAAAAAATTGTCGCCTTCAGCTAAAATGCAAGCAAATTTGCACGTACCTGTTTCCTATATAATAATACCTATTTTTTGTCTGGCAAATACTTGTATTTCACTCCATGCATTGCAATCTGACATGATTCTCACCACCAATAATTTAGGTATAATTTTAGGTTTATTAATTGGAAAACCTCTGGGAATTTGTTTATTTAGCTATTTAGCAATTCGATTTAAACTTGGCGCCCTGCCCAATAACGTACAATGGAAACATATTTTCAGTATAAGTTTAATAGCAGGAATTGGTTTCACTATGGCCTTTTTTATCAGTAATTTAGCCTTTCAAGAACCAAAATACATTGAAAGTTCCAAAATTAGCATCCTCATAGCATCATTATTTGCAGGTATTTTCGGACTTATTTCCTTGCATTTCAGCCTGAATAATACAAAAACCTCCGTATAAATTAAATATGTTTTTTTCGCTTAGTATTGTATAAATTTGAACGATGAAACGCATAACACCAAAAAGCGTTGCGAATATAGTTCATTGGCTGCAACAGCGTTTAACTGAAAAGCAATTTTTATTATTATCAAGTGTACTGGTGGGAATTTCCATGGGTATAGCTGCAATAGTACTAAAAACCTTTGTGCATTATATTTTTATTGTAGCAACTTTCAATAGAGGAATTAACTTTAACTTTTATTATTTAGCATTACCCGGCATAGGAATATTTCTGACTGTTTTAGCAGTAAAATATTTATTGCGTGGTAAATTAGAAAAAGGCCTCTCAAATATTCACATTAGCATTGCGAAAAAAAATAGTTCTATTCCTTCCGAGCAAATGTATGCCCAAATCCTAACCAGTTCAATAACGATTGGTCTGGGAGGATCCGCCGGACTAGAAGCTCCCATTGTAATAACAGGAGCCGCTGTAGGATCCAATTATGCCAAAACTTATCATTTAGCCCCGAAAGATAGAACTCTACTTTTGGCATGCGGAGCGGCTTCAGGAATTGCAGCAGCTTTTAATGCACCAATTGCCGGCGTCTTATTTGCATTAGAAGTTTTATTACTGGATGTTTCAATTTCATCCTTTATTCCTTTAATTATTTCAGCAGCTACCGGCGCACTTATTTCAAAAATATTCCTCCAAGAAAATATCCTATTAAGTTTTCAACTTCAGGAAGCATTTAATTACAAAAACGTACCGTATTATTTAGTTTTAGGAATTATGGCTGGCATACTTTCAACCTATCATTCCAGATTATTTTCAAAAACAGAAGGACTCTTTAGTAAATCAGGTAATAGAATATATGGAAATGTAATTGTAGGCGGTTTGCTACTTGCTTTTCTGATATTTATTTTCCCAAGTTTATTTGGAGAAGGTTATCAAAGCATCAAAACACTTTCATTGCAAAAACCGGAAAATCTTTTAGATGGAAGTATCCTTGCAGGATTAAAAGATAATTCTTGGTATGTATTAGGCTTTATTGGTATTACGATGCTTGTAAAAGCTATTGCTACAGGGATAACGCTGGGTAGCGGAGGGAATGGTGGAAACTTTGCACCATCTCTTTTTCTCGGGGCACACTTAGGTTTCTTTTGGTCAAGATTAATAAATTTATTAGGAATTACCAGGTTGCCGGAAAGTAATTTTACAATTGTTGGTATGGCAGGCATTTTAAGTGGCATTTACCATGCCCCTTTAACGGCCATATTTCTTATTGCGGAAATAACGGGAGGATATACTTTAATGATTCCATTAATGATTGTTTCTTCAATTTCTTATATTATATCTAAATATTTTGAGCCTTTTTCCATGGATACTAAACACCTTGCTCATTCAGGTCAGATTTTTACGGATAATAAAGATAAAAATATATTAATTACTATAAAAGCCAGTGCGCTCATAGAAAGAGATTTTCAAATTATAAAACCTGAATCCTCTTTAGGGGAATTGGTTGAATTAATTGCGAATTCAAAACGCAATATTTTTCCGGTAACTGATGAAAATGGATGTTTATTAGGTATTGTCTTATTAGATAATGTAAGAGAATATATTTTTA
>CAIKRV010000043.1 GCA_903829945.1 uncultured bacterium
TAATTATTATAAATTATTATGCGATCGGCAACAAATTTACAAATTTTAGCTCAAATAATAATGCGTCTTTATCCTCTTATTTTATCAGCTTCCTTGTGGTGTTTATTTTATCGCTTGATAGGTGTAGCAAATATATACCGCTTTTTAAATTTTCAGTTGGGATAGTAACTAAAGATTGGGAATTGCTTAATTCAGAATATAGCACACGTCCCTCCATATCCGTAATAATGATTAAAATATTTTGCGCCGATTCAGGAAGTAAAATTTTAATATGATCCGTAAATGGATTGGGATATGCGGAAACACTTACTTCTTCATTTTTGATATTCACAATTCCAGTTATTGCCGTATAATAGACCGTATCGCAAGGCCAGCTTTTATCAAAATATTTTTGTCCATAAATATCCTTTTCTTGTTTATAGCTTATTTGGGAATCCTCATAACAACGCAATAATCTCATTGGTCGACTTGAACCATCATCT
Organism: uncultured bacterium; assembly: GCA_903829945.1. GTDB lineage: Bacteria > Bacteroidota > Bacteroidia > CAILMK01 > CAILMK01 > CAILMK01. The sequence goes on from CAIKRV010000043.1 coordinate 483, forward strand.
GGTTGTGGAAGGAAATATTCCCAATTTCCTATCCGTTCGTAGGTATTTGAATAAAATGACCATATTTCAAATTTTGAATAAAACGTAAACTTTATAAATGACAACTTTAAACCACTAATTGTAATGGTGTCCTTTGAGTATATTGTTGAATATGCTGTTGTATCATTATGAATCGAAATATGGGTAGTATCATTTATGGAACCACCAAAATTATAAAATAAAGTAAATGGGCTATTATCTGCTGAAATATATACTTTACCCTTTGAAGTATCTGTAAAGGTATAAAAAGTGTCGCTCTTAAAATCAACTATGCTTTTAAGAGAATCGTCCTTATGACGGACCAATAGATGACATCGTTTCCCTTTGAAAATAGTGTCTTTTACACTTTCAATAGTTTCGAATCCATGTCTTCCCCCATAAAATCGTCCATAAGAATAATTAGTCACTTCGTAGGTCCATTTGGCGCCGACAGGTCCAAAGTCTTTGTATTGCGCATAAGACTTTGACAAACCTGACAATAAGAAAAGTAAAAATATTAACTTTTTCATTTCAAACAGTTCCTTGAAACTGCAATATAAGAAATATTAAATGTTTCTAATGGATTAATTAAATTTAAGAACAACATCATATTTTTTCTACCTAGTATCTTAAACTTCCAATTGAACCAAGTCTGTATTTATCGTTGGCTCCTCTCCAATTACAAATCTTCACTCCGGCAATCGAAAGTATCAGGGCAGATGTCGCATCTTTCTTCTCCCTCCCCCAACAAAAAAGGGCTGCATTTGCATGCAGCCCTTCATTTATTCAAATAATAATAATTATTTGCTTAAGATAATTTGCTTAGTAAGCAATTGGTTACCTACCGTCATTTTGATGAAATAAATTCCTGCGGCACTCATATTGTACTCAGAAGGAATAAATGACAATGAATATTGACCGGAAGTTTGATAATGATTTACCAAGGTACCCATTCTTCTGCCTAAGGCATCATAAACTTCTAAGTTTACGTTAGCGGCTTTATCCAAAGTATAGAAAATAGTGCTATTTTCTTTTACCGGATTAGGATAAATTCCAAAGGAGAATTCAGCATTATAAACAGTAGCTATACCTGTAATGATAACGGTATCCAAAGTGGACCAGCTATTTTTACAACCTGCAGTATTCATAACGGTAAGGGTAGTTTTATAAATATTATTTTTCATGAATTGGTGGGTTGGTGTAGTACCGGAACCCAAAGAGGAAGTATCCCCAAAATCCCATGAATAAGTATTTAAAGTATTATCATTAGCAGAGAAACTGGTAGTACCGTCTTTCGCTACTTTTCTGGTGAAAGATGCATTTAAAGTATCAATGCTGAATGATTTGGTAGCAGTATTCGTACAACCATTGGAATTGGTAACGGTTAATGTTACGGTTACAGCATAGTTTCCATTTGCATAATACGTATTTGGATTAGTAGCTGTGGAGGTAGATTTATTACCAAAACTCCAATTGTATGAACTGATGCTTCCTGAACCTGCAGTACTTGCATTGGTAAAGGTAGTAGTATCATTAGCACAAGCCTTGTTATAGGTAAATGATGCTACAGGATTTGCATTTACGGTGCATGCCATGGAAGTAGTATCAGTACATCCTGCCATAACGCTTTCAAATATTCTGTAGTTTCCTGCTGCCGGACTAAACATTGGATTAGCCGCAGTAGAAGAATCTACTTTCTTACCTGTATTATCAATTAAATAATATTTGTAAGTAGTAGTTCCTGCAAAGCCGGTAACTGTACTTGCATCTTTAGCCTTAAAGGTATCCCCTACGCAAATGCTAGTTTTAGCTAAGCTAAATTTAGCAGCAGTAGTAGAGAAAGTGATGCTTTGAGTTGCGGTATCATTGCTATGGTCACCATCTGTGGAAAGAACGGTATAAGCTGTGATATTATAAGTGCCGCCCGCACTAGTATTTAAAGCAGGAGAGAAACTTACATAAATAGTAGTATCATGCGGTGCAAAAGAACCACTGCCACGAAGTGTTTTAGTCATAGAAACGGTAACACTGGAGGTAGAAGCACCTTTCACTGCATTTACCACCACAGAATAAGAAGATTCATCATTGGTAGAGTAGTTAGCAATCTTAACACCGATGATGGTATTGCTGCTACCACAAGTACCTGTTGCAGGACTGGTAATCATTTTCACCCCGATGTCATCAGCGCTAAGAGGCGTTTCATCCGCACCCATATTAGGTTTCTTACCGCGTGCTTGGCCATCAATATCATTAGTAACTGATGTTAAAGAAAGTCCTTTGTGTAATACCACAGCAGGTGAAGTAGCAGTTAAGTGCAAATCACCGGTAGAAGGACTGTTATAAATCGGATCCGCAGAAGCAGAACTTGCATCCATACTATTGGCCGTTTGCAAGTCAGTTAATGCAGCACAAGAAGTACCATTCCAATAGCCTAAAGTACTACCGCTGGTATAATAATCATTATAATCAGACCATGATACATTTTGATGATAAATACAAGCACCGCCCGCATCATTCACTACGATGTTATTCACGAAATTCATAATGTAGCTACTCATATAGTTATATAAGTAAGTACAGTAATTATTTGAAGAGCAATTCATGCTATTATTGTACAAGTTCAATAATTGACAATTGTAAGCATAAACACCATATCCGTAGGAATAAGAAGTAGTAATAAAGTTATTCATGATAAATGAACTGTCATTACCGCTACCGGTAGCCATAGCACCGTATAAGTAAATACCATAATAGCAATAATTAGCTAAAGTAATGGTGTTATTAGCGATAGTCATGCTATCTTGATAATTGGTATAAATACCCATGTAGGAACCACTATCAATAGTATTTCCAACAAATTCATTACCGAATTCCACGCCGGTAGAACCCGTTCCTGAACCAGCTAAATAAACTACATATTCACCACCATTAATTTGGTTGTATAAGAATTTATTGTATTGTTCCAAAGAACCATATACGTCATTGATGGCATATCCCCAAGTACCGTAAGTAGCGGTATTCACGGAAATGACATTTCCTTGGAATATATTATTGCTGGCTGCATTTTGTAAAATAATAGCATCAGAATAATTATACATAGAAGCTACGTTGGTAATGGTCATATTTCTGAAGCGTACATTGCTTGCACCATTCATAGTAATTACAGAACCGTGACCGCTCCAAGAACCACCCCAAGCCGTATCTAAAATAACGTCGGTATTAACACCTGATTTAGATTGGAAAGTAACGGTATCCGTTGCAGAAGAGCCCGGGATTGCATTTAAATAAACGGATTCGTTATAATTACTGGCAGCCACATTAAATACTACAGCTCCGCAAACACCATTGGTATTTAAGGAAGTTACTGCAGCTCTGAAGCTGGTGTAATTAGCAGAAGCACCTGTATTATCAATACTGAAGGTACCGGTAAGGCCTGCACCTACGGATCTGCTCACGGTATCATTATTAGGATTGCAATCCACCCCTGCGCCATTGGCATTATTGGTGGAAGCAATGATTGTTTTAGTTGCGCCGGAGGCGAAAGTAACTGAACCAAGTTTAACATTGGTGGTTGCTCCGAAAGCTAAAGAACCGGTCCAAGTTACAGGAGTTTGAGCAGTACCATTTACTGTCCAGGAAAGTGTACAACTGGTCAGCGTGCTGGTACCCATATTTCTGAATTGCAAATAAACATTTTTAGTTCCTGAGCAAAAACCTACTGCAGGGCTATCAATAATATCGGTACTTGCATCAATGGTACAAAGTTTAGTTTCATCGGCACCCATACAAGGATAAGCAGTTCTGGACTGGCTATCAATATCTGTTCTATAACCAGGAATGGTAGTACCTGTATGCGCTACTGCTTTAGATTTGCTGGTTAAGTGTAGATCACCGGTAGAGAAATTATTCACCATCGGATCACCGGAAACACTATTTGCATCCATACTGCTGGCGGATTGCCAATCACTAAGAGCGGAACATGAAGTACCACCCCAATTACCTAGCGTACTGCCGGTCGTATAAAAATCATTATAATTAGAATTGGTCATACCATTGGTATTTCCACTGATGGCAGGACCACCGTTTAGGTTAGCAAAGATATTATCTACTACATTGCCGGTGCTACCACTGGTCCAGTTATAAATATATCCGGCATAGTAGTAACTGCTATTCGATTGCGTAACTACAGTATTATAATATATATTAGCAAGATTAGCATAATATATCATCATACCATAAGCATATTGGCTGGACATAGCGATGAAGTTATTAACGATTTTTAATGTATCGGTACTACTTACACCGTAGTTATATACATAAAGACCATTATACCCCCAAGTAGTGCTATTGGTATAAGCAATTACATTTCGGCTGATGGTAGCACTATCCACGTATTCGGCCATGATACCATAACCAAATCCACTATCAATAGTATTATTATAAATAACGATCCCTCTTTCAGAAGATGCGGTAGGATAACCGTAAGAACCTGAAACTTGGATACCATAATAATTACCTGAAATTTGATTATTGGTAATGGTAATATAATTTTCAACAGAACCATAATAATCATTAATAACATAACCGTAAGTATAGCTTGCAGTATTACCGGTCAAAACGTTTTTATCAAGGGTAATATTGGAAGCGCCGCCATAAATATCAACTACATCAGAATAACTGGATGAAGTGCTATTAACAGCGGTAATATCGCGCCAAGTTACATACGTAGAACCATTCATAGCAATAACGTGGCCCGGAGCAGACCAAGAACCACCCCAAGTGGTATCAATAATTACATTGGAAGAACTTCTTGCTTTAGACTGGAATATAACAGTATTAGAAGCAGAAGAATTAGGAATGTTATTGATTTGAACAGATTCGTTATAAATACCATTAGCAATATTAAATATTACTGCACCGCAAAGACCTTTTAAATTTAAGTCATTTACTGCCGCACGAATACTGGTATAATCAGGAGTACCTGCACCGCTATTATCAATTAAATAAGTTCCGGAATTTAGACCGGCACGTATAGTGCGGTTGCCGGTAGATTTAGCGGTTGCCGTTACAGAAGTACCATTAGCAGAACTTACATAAGAAGAAACAGCATAGGTAGCAGTAGTGCTGCTAAATGCATAGCTGCCTACTTTTACGTCTACATATCCGGCAGAAGCTAAAGATCCAGTCCATGCAAAGGTAGTTTGCGCTGTACCATTTACAGACCATTCAATATTGGCACTAGTAATGGTAGTAGTACCGAAATTATAAAATCTAACATATACATCCTGAGTACCTGCACAGAATCCTGAATTCGGGCCAACAATGCCAGCAATAGCAGGGAATAATGCAGGAGGTGTAAATTCATCAGCTCCAATATCAGGAGTAGATGTATTACGAACGTCTCCGTCAATATCGGTAGTAATACCGGAATAAGGAGTAGCTGCAGCATTTAATGCCGGATTATTTACGTGTAAATCGGTGGCAGAAACAAATAAAGGAGTTGCGCTAACATCATTAGCACCAAAACCTAAACCGGAAGAAGTCCATGCACTCAGCGAAGTATAATTACTTCCGCTGTAATTCATTAAATTACCACCGCAATCCAAATCATTATAATTTTCATCATTCCAATTATTACCATAAAGGGCATAAGAGGAAGAGGTAGTATTTTGATTGGAGAAAATATTATTATAAACATTTACGGCAACCTTAGACCAATGGTAAATATATGCACCATAAGAATTGGAAGCAGCGCCGGATATATTTATGCTATTATAAACAATATCAGTTCTATCATTGTAATACATCATCATTCCCGCATCCGTAGAAGCAGATGCAGAGGAATTATTAAGAGCGATAAAATTATTTGCAATTAAATTATGATAATTACCCCCATAATAAGAGTAACCATAATAGTAGCAATAAATACCATAATTACCATAAGGCATGTAAATTTTATTGTTGGTAATCAAGATACTATCTTGCAAGTAAGTCATCATCCCATAATATTGGTTACTATCCAAGATATTATGATCAAAAACGTTTCCGCTTTCAGCACCACCGCTGGCAAATTTACCTAACCAATAAACGCCATAATATGAGTTTTTCATGTAGTTGTTACTAAATGAATCCCATTGGTCTTGAGAATAATTGTAGGTAGTGTAATTATAACCGGAATAAATACAAGAACCGTAATACGTTTTTCCGGAAACCCATGGTCCTAATAATTGACAATTTTTGATAGTATTACTATCAGAAACATTATCAACAATTACCACGTGGTCATAATAAGAATAACTACTACTGCTACTGAATACCATTTGCATGGTTATTTCATTAAAGCGAATAAAGCTGGTGTTATTCAAATGGAGCACGTATCCCGGAGAGGAATAAGAACCGCCGGTAGTAGCTTGTAATACTACCTTGGAGCTATCTCCAGAATGACCATTGAATGTAATGGTGTTAGAAGCGGAGGTACCGGAAATATATGGAATTTCCAAAGATTCCAGATACAATCCGTCAGACACGTTGAATACTACAGCACCGGTAATGCCGGGGCCATTTGCAGATCCGCCACTAGCGCGAGCACCGTAAATTAAATCGGAATCCGCATCGTTGAAGCTAGTGTAATTTGATGAAGAGGCAGCTTTGGTTTTATCTATCGTGTATTTCCCCTTTAATCCTGAGGCTGATAAGCCAAAGGACGAAAATAGTAGTACCGCTAAGAAAAGACTAAAGACGCCCTTTTGCTTAAAGGCAATGTTTAGTTTGTTCATGTTTATATTGTTTATCCTTTCAAAATTACGATTAATTACCCAAAAAACAAGATAAATTTAATTTTCATTTTCGACCAAACCTCTCTATTTTACGATAAAAAAAGGGGGTAAAAGCTGAAACTTTTACCCCCTTCATCAGTTAATAGAAATTATTATTTTAAATAATTAATATATCGGGTTTCAACACGCTCTCCTACAGTTATTTTTAAAATATACATGCCAGAACTTCTGTTATAATCATTTAAATTTAAATTCATTTGATAATTACCGGCATTTAGGTTATTATTAATAGGGACCGCTATACTTCTGCCCATTAAGTCCAATACTTCTAATTTCACCAATGCTGCTTTAGGAAGTGAATATGAAACTAAAGTAAAGTCTTTGAACGGATTAGGATAAACACTCCATGCAAATTCACCATCCTTAAGCATTTGATTAATAGCGGTTACGAAACCAAATGATTTAGTTTTGGAGCAACCTGCGGAATTAGTAACAGTCAGGCTTACATTATGATAACTCGCATATTTGTATTGGTGCGAAATAGTAGCCCCTGTATCCACCCCTGAACTGGAGTCTCCGAAATCCCAAGTATGGGTATAATTCGGTTCCGTAGCTGTGAATGAAAAGGTTTGATTACTTCCAACCACATAGGTAAATGATGGATCAGGGTCCTTGGTCACGTTTATATTTAAATATTTCTTAGCACTGGAACAACCATAAGAGGAAGTAACTTGAAGCGAAATAATATATGCACCATACTTAGTATACTTTGTAGTCGGGTCCTTTATGTTGGATTTATTTGAATTTCCAAAATCCCATGACCAGGTGGATATAGTACCGCTATTCACAGTACTGGAATCACGCAATTGCGCAGTAGCACCCGCGCAACCGTTCAGAATTACGAAATTAACCTTTGGATTGTCATATACTAATATACCAACAGAGGAGGTATCAGCACAAGCACCGGCAATGGATACATTTTGGACCACTCTGTAGCGACCTGCGTTAGCAATAGTAAAGCTTGGATTTTGTGCACTGGAAGTATCTACTAAATTACCGGAAGAATCATATAATTTATACATGTAGTTTCCGGTTTTACCGCTCGGTAAAATACTTGCATCTTTAAAGCTTACAATACCACCTTGACAAACATTACCGGTAGTACATGTAAATTTAGACGTAGATTTAGAATTAATCACTACTAAAACACTTGCAGTATCTTGACATCCGCCTGTGTCTATTACCGTCATCCGTATACGGAAAGTTCCTACTTTGGTATAAGTATGTCCTGTAGTAGAATTGGTAGTAGCTACAGTAGCACTGGAATCGCCGAAATCATAAATATAAGATTTTAGTTTTCCCTTAATGGTGGAGGAATTGGTAACACTGGTCACTGTTCCTGCACAGGAAGGGCTTGCCGTAAACTTAGCAGTAGGCTTAAATCCTCTGCCCACATTTACGGTTACCGCAACTGTATTTGGACATGAAGGCGGATAAGTAATCATCCAATCATAAAAATAATAATAATATCCGGAACCTGCACTGGTGCCGGTTATTTTAACCGCAGGATTTAAGTAAGGGAACTTAGCACCTGATGGATTTCTATACAAAGCCGCCATGGTATCTCCAAAACCAATGGTGTAAGTATTGGTACTGGCAGGAATTCTGAATCCGACGCCAATTCTTTCAGGACCTATGCCGGAAGAAGATTCACTTACTCTATAAAGTAAATTACCGGTGGCTGAATCACGTATAAAAATATTGAAATTAGCAGACGCATTGGAATAAATAGTCACTGAATCCAATATGAAAGTTTTCAATGCATGAAAATACATTACATTGGTTCGCGCAGCATAATTGGCAGAGGAAGTAGGCCCTCCTATTAAATTATTTTTTGCACCAATGGCGGTATCTGTTTTAGAACTTGATTCTTTAATATAATAAGTAGCGCTGGAACTTAAAGTAGGTGTTACATACTTAGGGCCGCTGGCTAAATAGTTGCCTGAAGCATCATACCAAATTAAAGTATCCCCTGCTATACCGGCATTTGCTGTAAGCGTAACTGAACCGGTACCGCAAACCGTTAAACCATTGGCTCTAGGTTTTCCGGAGCCCGGGTCAGGACTAATTTTGGTGCCTACAATCGTATCATTAAAATGATTTAAATCCGTACTTAAAGTTGTTGCTACAATTATACTGTCAATTACTGCTCCTGAAAAAGAATTAATTGAAAATGCCGAAGCCGGAACTGTAAATATTGAATCCTTTCCGGCAGCTAAACATGCTGCACCACTTAGGCTAAAGGTATAAGTACCTTTGGTAATTTTTGCACCTTGTACCACTCTTAAATATACCGGAATAGTACATTCTGTGCTGGTACCCGGATTAAATATTCTAACACTAATGACGGAATTAGAATCACCGCAAGCAAAACTGGCAGGATTAATAATTGCTACTGCAGATAAATCATGCGCCAAAGGTGTAAATTCATCTGCACCGATATCAGGCGTTGAAGGATCACGTTTTTGACCGTCAATATCCACTGTTACGGAAGAGATAGGAATTGCAGCACCATTTAATTTTGCAGCAGTTACATGCAGGTTAGGCACCTTAATAAAATACGGATTTGTAGAAATACTATTAGGATCAAAACCGGTAGTCGTTTGCCAATCGGACAATAAATTTAAAAATCCTCCTGAATAACCGATATTACTGTTTGGCGCATATAAATCATTATAATTAGAGAAAGAAATTCCTTGGTTATTTGCAATAGCTACACTGGCATTCGCGCTATAAAAAATATTATTATATACCTGTAATACCGGTTTATTTAAACTATTATTTACTGCATAAAAAGAATAACCGCCGGATACAGAACTATTATTATAAACTGAATTGTAATACACATTAGTTTGAGTGGAGTAATAACAATATATACCCCAACCGGAATCACCTTGCATAGAGACAAAATTATTGGCAATATAATTGGAATCCGTTGTTGAATTGGAAACACCATTATACAATACGATGCCTTGATTTCCTGCAAGCATATTTATTTTATTGGCCCAGATTTGCATACTATCCTCATACTGGCAAGCAATACCATAATAATGTTGCCCTTCAATGGTATTTCCAATAATCGTAGTACCATAATCCGGAGCAGCAGTATTGTTTCCAATCATTAAAATACCTGCCCATCCTAATGAAATATAATTGCCTATAATACTAATATTTTGATCGGCATCTTGTAAGGAATTAATTCCTGAGGATAATACATAGCGGCCACCCACATTAATAATTTGATTGGAGGCTAAAGTAATATGATCATTTCCGCCTGCAAAGCTGACGGTATTGTTATAACTTGCTTTACCCAATTGCTCTATGGTCATATGTGAGAAAGTAACGTAGCTAGCTTTATCAAACCCTAAAACATAATTAGGCAAAGTACTGGTACCCCCATTAGTATTGGCAGATAAGGTTACTTTGGTACTATCAGTAAGGTTCCCTTGGAAAGTAACGGTACTGCTTAAAGAAATTCCCGGTATTTTTCCTACAGTGATTCTTTCGTTATAAGTTCCATTCTTAGCAGTAATGGTTACGTTTCCGCAAATACCATTTAGCATTAATGAATCTACTGCAGCAGTAAAGTTTAAGAAATCTGCGGTAGCTCCGCCTAAAGTAAAGGAACCGCTGATACCCGGCCTCATAATTCTATAGGCAGTATCATTTGTTTGATCTTCGTCTGTATTTCCATCAGGATTTTCTGCAACAACCATGAAAGAATAAACACTTCCCTTTGTAAAGCTAAAAGAATTTATTTTCACAGAAATGGTATCACCGGTGTTTAAGGCCAGACCGGATACACTTACTTTTTTATTTAACGTACCTGCCACATATAAGGAAACATCGGCACTGGTTAATTTTTTAGAACCGGTATTTCTAATTAATGCATATACATCATAGGTACCGGAACAATATCCTACCGGCCTAGATACTGCTATGGCAGCTACATCATAGCCGGTCGGGGTAAATTCATCTGCACCCATATCCGGCGTAGCACCGCGCGTATCACCATCAATATCTACTTTTATTTTGGTTGGGTTACCGGTACCGTTTAAGGCAGGATTTTTAACATGCAAATCAGAAACTGATTTGTAAATTGGATCCACGCTCACAGATTTATTATCAAAACCGCTACCGGTTCTCCAGGTACCTAAGCTAAAATAATCCGTACCGCTCAGATCAGCTAATCTTTTACCGGTGGTATATAAATCATTGAAATTACAAATTGATGGTTTGTTCACCAAGAAAAGAGTGTATCCTGCGGAACCGTTTAAAATTACATTATTTAAAATATAATTAGATTGAATCGCCGAATACATATAAATGCCATAGGTATTGGAATCGGTATTTACAAAATTAATATTATTAAACATTAAAAATTGGAAACTGTCATTATAAGAATAAATACCAAAATTTCCGACCCTAGAATTAGCATGCACGCTAATAAAATTATTATAAACAATGGAACTGTCTGTTTTCAAAGTACCACTATTAACACTTTCAATACCTACACCTCCTAAGTTCAAATCCATTTTATTAGCATTTATTCTAATTTTTCCAAAATTAGTATTAGAATAAATTCCTTCTATGCCGTACAAATCAGAACCCCATCCGGATAATTTATTTCCGGTAATTACAGGTGCATTATTAAATTCAACAAAAATTCCTGCATCCCCTTGGATGCTATCAATGGTATTATTTTCAATCAGGGTACCACTTTCCGCAAATCCGGAATAACTCACCGTACTTCCTGCCATGAAAATAGGATAAAAACTATTATGAAAATAATTATTTGAAATGGTTGTATTATTATCATTATCCTTGGAAGAAGTTATACCGCCACTGTTTAAGTTTAATGGACCGGGTCCTAATATTCTGCAATGCATGATGGAATTATTATCTGCACCGCCATCAATGACCATTACATGCGCTTGATTGCTGTAATTACCATTGGCACCTAATAAACTGGAAGCGGAATGGTGACTGATAGTCATATGCTGGAAGGAAACATTATCCGCACCATTAAGATGTACCGTATAACTTTGCAATCCATTATTGTACGACCAGGTAGTATCCAAAACAACTTTAGTACTATCTCCCATATTACCTATAAAACTTACGGTATTAGTATTGGAGCTGGAATAAAATTGATTTAAAACGATTGATTCAAGATAAGTGCCGTCAGCGACTTTAAAAATAGTAGCGCCGCAATTACCGGTATTATTTAATTGGCTTGTTGCTGCATGGAAGCTTTTAAAGTTTCCTATTCCGCTTCCTGCCGGATCTATCGTATAAGTTCCTGACATGCCCGGATTGCTGCTTATACTTGTGGTATTAAGTACCGTTGAGGAAATAGAGGTAGTATTTCCCTTGCTTGGATAAGAAACAATAGTATATGTACCGGAGGTAAAATTATAAGTGCCAATTTTAACACTGGTTGTTGTAGCTGTTGCTAAGCTTCCAGTCCATGAATAAGCAGTTTGAGCAGTTCCATTCACCGACCATTCAATGGTGGCGCTGGTTAAAGTATTAACCCCGTAATTACCCATTGTAACATATACATCTACACTACCGGAACAATATCCGCTACCGGGATTGGTAATTGCTGTAATTTCAGGATTATCTGCAGCAGGAGAAATTTCATCCGCACCTATATCAGGCGTCGTAGTACTTCTCAAATCACCATCAATATCTGAAGTAATTGATGGAACAGGAATCCCCGCATTATTCAAGGCCGGATTTTTAATATGTAAATCCGTCTTAGAAAAATAAATTGGATCAACACTCATATCATTGGCACCAAAACCTAAACCGGAACTTGTCCAGGTAGATTGATTGGAAAAAGTAATGCTATTATAATAAACTGCATTGGTTCCTTTTGATAGAAAATTATTATAATTTTCGTCCAACCAGTATATACCATACATGGCATAATGCAGTTTACCGCTATTCAGATTAATAAAATTATTGTTATAAATATGTAAATTGGTGGTAGTGGTGGTAGGATAAACATAAGCTGTTACCCCTAATGCTTCATTACCATAAGAATTTATATTATTATAGGCAACTATGGTAGAATCTACATCAATAACCACTAAACCAAAATTCCTACCGCCAATGGCGGGATTATCACCGGTGCTAATAAAATTATTGGCAATAATACTTACTCCGCTCGGAGAATACGCAGAAGTATTTACGGTTTGAAAATACACCCCGAATCCACCCCAAGGCATATTGACTTTATTATTTAAAAACTTTAAATCTATTTGATTGGCACCATATACGCCATAGGTTCCAATACTATCAATAACATTATGATCAAAAGTATTACCATCACCCGGTGTAGCAACATTGCACCACCAATAAAAAGCGTAATCACTATTGGTTAATCTATTATTATAAAAAGTATTAAAACTATTTACATTGGAAGCATTGGAATAAACTAAAGCACCACTGGTGCCCAGATAAGCCGCATGATTATTATCCGACATAAATCTACAATTGGAAAAAATATTGCTGTCGGAGGCATTTTGCAATACCAAGACCATATCAAAACCACTTGCAGAATCTCTTTTAAAAGTCAATTGATTGAATTTTAAAAAGCTTGCATTATTTAATGCTAAAACATATCCTAGTCCTGTAGTTGCACTTCCGGGGAAATTATTAGTGACAATTACTTTTGTACTATCATTCGAAGCAGATTGAAAGGTCACCATATTACCTGCAGATGCGCCGGCAATGGAAGAAAAAATAATTTGCTCATGGTATATACCGTCCGCTACGCTAAAGGTAACCGCAGCACTTACGCCGGGACCATTAGCAGTACCACCACTAGCTCTGGCACCTAATGTAAGGTCAGAGTCAGCATCATTAAAGCTAATATAATTACTTGCAGAAGCGGGTTTCTTGGGATTAATGGTATAAGTCCCACTTAATCCTGCCGCACTAAGCGTAAGAATATTTAAGAGCAAGAGAGGGATGGCAATAAAGGACTTTATATTAAATCCTTGTAAATGAAGTGTTTTCATGTTATTACAGTTTTGGATTTACAAATATAGAAAAATAATGTTTGTTAAGTTAAAAAATAACAATAACAAATAATTTAAAAAACGAAAGCTTAAAAATCCAACCCTAAAGAAAAGGTATTTACCGGTGCATGAACAATGCCTTGTTCCACCCCCCATGCATAATCCCAACGAATAAAATAGCCCAACAATGTAGTCCTCACTCCAAACCCATATCCATAAACAAACGGATCCCTATTGGTAATGACTTTTATGGTAAGCGGTGAATTATAAATATAACGAGTGGCATAAGCATTATTATCACCGGTAGGCAATAATCCTAACCATGCACTGCCAATATCAAAAAATGGAACAGCCTGCATGTTTTCTAAAATCTGCGAACGCAAAGCTCTATTTAATAAATATTTAAAAATAGGAATGCGCACTTCAGAATTGGCCAGCGCAAAACTATTGCCATTGCGGGTATTTTGATCAAAACCACGCAAACTGCCCGGTTGTAACATGTATGCGTAGTTTTGATTAGGATCCGGCGTATTATCAGCACTGCGAGGCAAAAGCCAAGCATCAGGCCCTCCTAAAAAGTAAACTACTTTTGCTGCTCCAAACGAAGTAGCCAAAGAAAATCTATTGGCCCAAATAATTTGACGATGAAGTTTAGTATAGGTTCGAAAATCCGCACCGGCAACCGCAAACGAAGTATTTTTTAAATTCAATGCATCGCTGTATTCTGTATAAATTTTAAATCTTGTACCGTTTTTTAAATTTAGCCCTTTATCCATGGTATTATCAAATACCAATTCCATTTTAGAACCTCCCCAAAATTTTAAATCATCCGGCGTTTCTAAAGAAGTCTGATCAGTACTTAAATATATTTTTTTATCCTGACGACTAAAAATACTTGTACGCAAACTTAATATTTCACTAAATGGCCATCGATACTCTATTCTCCCTTCCACGGAAGTCAATCTGCTGATTACATTTGCCGCCTCTTGATTGGTAACGCCTTTACGATAAAAAATAAATCTTTTATCCATGCGTTTCTTATTATTTTCAAAGGTTAAAAAATAATCGGCACCACTTAAATCAGGGCGAATGCTTACCCCACCTATCAATCTATAATCCTTAAATAAATCGCTAATGGCTAATTTAAATAAACCATTAATACTTGGATTGTAGGATAAGGGTGTCCCCGGACTATAGGGCAAATAAGGCGTGGTATTAATACTATTATCCGCCTGGATCACTAATAAATCAGGCGTAAATGTTAAAAAATAAAGTGCTTCTGCAGCAAACTTGTTTTTTCTTTTTTCTTTTTGCTTAAATAAAATAGCTTTATTATTTTCATTTCTTGCATCCGTTGGATTGGCCTTATTACCGGTATCCAATACCAAAGGAAAATCCGTCTGAAAATAATCCTGTACTAATTGTGGAGCGGACTTATTTTTCACCTGACTATCATTGGTAATTGGTACCGCATGACTTTCAGGTATTTTAACAACCCTCAGATTTGAATCAAGAATATTATTTCTAACAAATGGTCTATTTCTAGGTTTAAAATTTAAGCTTGAATTTACCGGTGTAGGTGTTTTAAATAAATGGTAATTCTCTTCCATTTTAAATAATTCATAAACCGCATGAATTCTAGGTAGCGCCCTATATGCAAGTATATTATCCGATCGGTCCGTTATAACATATGTTCTAACGGTATCCTGATAAATAAAATCCGTATCAATACGTAATAACATAGGATCATTTAATATGGCCGGATTAATTTTTATGACACGAGTATCATTCTTATAAAATTTTAAAGTATCATAAAAATGCAAGGTATCTTTATATTGAGCTACGATACGAATGTATTTAAAGAAGGTATCAAAATGCGCTGCATTTCTATTTAAAATTCCATTTTCATCTGTTAAATAACTGAGGTAACTTGAATCATAATGATCGGGCTGATATTCATTCCAAGGAGTTTTCGTAATTCTTTTAAGGGTATGTGGCCGTGCAAGATAATCAGGAAAATAAAAAATATCGTAATTAGAATTAAATTTATAATCACTTTCCGTAGTAGATTTATTGTTTTTTGCTTCCGGTCTATCAGAGCTAAAAACGATGCCCTTGGATTCATTTATAAATCGTGGCTGTCTATCATCATAAATATCATCAGTAAGCGGTCTGAAAAATTGTGTTCTCGGATCAAAAATAAAAATATCTGATTGACCATTTTTCATTGCTGAAGCGACGATAAATCTACCGTCCTGAGAAAATGAAGCATCCAATATATAATCAATGCCTGATATGACTTGATCTTCCTCTTTTTTTGATGTGTTCGTATTGTAAGTAAAATAAAAAGGCATGGCCTGCTTTTCAAAAAAAACGGTCAGCACATCACGGGTAGGATTCCAGCATACTACAGGATAATTAAGGTCAATTTCTCCTATTCTGCGATACCCAAATTTATAAATACATTTAATTTTATGATTTGAAAAATCTTCAATCCAAACTTTTATTTTTCCTTGATCATTGCTTACAAATGCAGCCTTATTCCCCGAAGCACTCATTTCCCAACGGGTTATTTTCCCTCTGTTAAAAACCTTGCCTACTTTTATTTCCTCAAATGAAATGGGTTCATTTTTGGCCTGAGAAGTAAATCGTTTAAAATGGTAATCGTACCATTCATTATACAAATCAGAAAAACCTTTGCCTAAAACAAAATTGAAAGCACCTTCCATACCATGCTCCAAATGCATATTGTAAATGGTTGAAGAAAATGCTGACTCGCCGTATTGATCATTAATATATTTCCACATACTAAAACCAACCAACTTACGCTCCTCCTCATTCAGCAATTTGAAATTTTTAAATTTCTCAGTAAGTATGCCTTCTTTTAATTCGTTGTCCAAAAAAGGATTCCAATCTTCACTCATTTGTCTGATAATTCCATCCATGCACCATTGAGGAATATTTTGCAGTACTGAGCTCTGTACTCTTTGTGTAAGGTTACCGCCATTCATGAGCTCCGCCAAGGTCAGTCTGGCAAAACCAGCTCTGATTTGCCTGTCAAAATCCAAATGATTCCCGTTAAAATAAATAAAAACCTTATTGCCTTCTATAGGGGTTGTTCCTCCCAGATTATATAATTCCTGATTTAAGTGATAATTACTTTGACGAAAGTCAGAGTAACTATTATACACCATAAAGCTTACTTTTTCACCAATGGGATAATCGAGTTTCTTTTCCATCTCGCGCAAAAGTTTTTCCCCGCGCTCAACCAAATACCTGGCCGGTTCTCTTCCGCCATCATAAAAATAAACATCGAAAAATGGACTTTGATAATAGGTCCAATCAAAGTCCTTAAATTGAATAACATTTTTACCGAACTCTGTCTGCGTATTTTGTCCGTAAGCCGACCCAAAGGCGACCAGTAACAAAGCCAAAAGAAGAATACGGATTTTCACATTAAAGTTTTATGGCTGAAAGTTAAGATTTATTTCAAAAATAAGAATAAATATATTATACAATAATCCAATCCAGTTAATACTATTACGCCAGGTGCATATTAATAATGTTTAAAAGTACTTCCAAACCCGATTCGAAAGTATCAGGAGTAATAATTAAATCCGCATGATTCTTATAAGGCAATATATACCTCCTGTAGGATGGCAACACATGTTTATGCCACTGGTAATGGACCAAATCCTCGGGAATGGATCTTTCTACCCTATCACGTTCTAGACGGCGGCTATACAATTCCTGCATATTAGCGTCCAAAAATACTTTGTAATCCAGCATTGATGCTATTTTAGGCTCATGAAATAAGAAAAGACCTTCGATAATGATTACCGGAGCCGGCAAAAATGTTAATTCCCCCGGCTTAAGATCCGGATGGTTAAATAAATATTCTTCTTTAGTAATGCCTTCCCCTTGCAAAATTCTTTGCAAATTCTCTAAGAACAAATCTGTGTTAATAGCAGCAGGTACATCGAAATTTATATAGCCCAGGTCATCCAATATTTGATCCTCAGGCTTTTTATAATAATGATCCTGTGATAATAGACAGACGGATGGCTCGGTAAATCGTGCGCTGATTTGATGTAATAAATATGTTTTACCGCTGGCACTTCCACCGCAAATACCTATCACATATGCACCGGCCATATTTAAAAACCAAAGACTTTAACCAATTGCTTTTGAAGCTCTTTTATTGTTTGTCGTTTGGAAATAATTCTACCTTCTTTATCCAATAAAAAAGTATAAGGGGTAGTAGATACCAGTAAGGTTTGTGCAGAGGTAGATTTAAATAAGCCGATATCATTAACTTGAATGCCCGGCAATTTCTTTTCGTCTATGGCATTCATCCAATCGCCCCTATCATTATCCAAGGATACTTGCACCAGTTCAAAACCTTTTGATTTATATTTATCATAAAGCTGCTTTAGCATGGGCAATTCATCATTGCAATCCTTGCAGTCAATATTCCAAAAATACAAAAGGACAATTTTACCGGGCATTTGTGAAGGTTTATATTCCTTTCCTTTCGCATCCGTAAGTAATATATCGGGTAAAATATGCCCGGGAGAAACCGGTGCAAAAATGGTTACTTTATTATGTAAATCCAGATAAAATGGAGAATACGGATATTTTTTTGCAAATATCTTTTCTCTCTTCTGCATAAATTCAAAATTTTCAGGATACTCGGCATCCAAACGCTCGGTAGCCATTAATGCACTGAAAGAGGTATCTACTTTCATCGCAAATTTTCGAAGATTTGCAGACTTTTCTTTCTGTATGCGCTCATAAAAATGAGGTAAAGTATCTGCCATTCTGGAAAGCTTGGCTTTATCAGTAATATTTTGCTGCAATTCTTCTACAGCATCTATTTTTTCATTGGTCTTTTCAATGGTATAATACATGTCTCTCAAATAAATCGGTTCTACCGAACCGTTTACTTGAAAGTTTTCGGGATGGTTAATATCAAAAGTAAAATAAAGATCATCCCCAGGGAACATTGGAAAATGGATGACCTTGCTTTGATCCGAACTTACCCGCAATTCATATAAATCCGCCTGTCTTATTTTACCTGTAAACTTAAATTCACCTTCATCATTCAAAGTTTGGGATTCCAGTGGCTCTGTTTTACCTATTTCTAAACGATCTAATATTAAAACAAATCCTTTACCGCCAATCACCTTACCTTTAACTACAAAATCCTTTTCAGGTAATTTTAATACCTCCAATTTTGCTTGTCGAAGTTGCTCTTCCTCATTATTTAATCCGGAAGTCATGTTTGGTGCCTTTGCGGAGCTATCAGAGGTTTTCGCAGTTTCGCTTTCAGTGGCCGTTTTGGTTCTTTGCTGGCAAGCACCTGAAACCACTAATAATAAACTTAACAGTAAAGTAATTTTTTTCATCGTTTTGATTTTGGCGTAATCTTATTTTTCAAGTTCCTCAGCAAGCAGACGATTTGTCTTCTTTGGATCAGCCTTGCCTCCTGATTTTTTCATTACTTCTCCCATAAATAAACCCAACAATCCTTTCTTTCCTGCTTTATATTCCAAAACTTTCTCAGGATAGGCAGCAATTGCTTCCTGAATATAGGTTAAAATAATGCTATCATCATCTTCCT
This sequence comes from uncultured bacterium, assembly GCA_903829945.1. GTDB lineage: Bacteria > Bacteroidota > Bacteroidia > CAILMK01 > CAILMK01 > CAILMK01. The sequence continues at coordinate 19,991 of CAIKRV010000043.1, forward strand.
GAATTAAGTTCAATTCTTTAACCAAATCCTGAATTCCGGTAGCACCTTTGCGCTTGACCAACTCCGGAAATAGTTTTTGTGAAGCTACAGAAAAACTCAGTTTATTTGCATCCACTAATTTAATGATTTCTGCAATAAAATCAGCTTTTATTTCAAAATCATCAAAGCCTATGGCATTTTCATTTAAAAAAGAACGAACCGGACCATTTAACCAATTGGCAGCAGCCTTGTAGTTTTGCGTCAGTTTAATTAGTTCTTGGTAGTAGTCCGCTGATTCTTTTTCTGCCACAATAACTGCAGCATCATAATCGGAAAGCCCAAATTCATTGACGAAACGATGATGCAAAGCGCGTGGTAATTCCGGCATCAAGACACGAACCTTTTGTATATCCTCCTCAGTAACCACCACCGGCGGGATATCCGGCTCCGGAAAATAGCGATAATCATTGACCAATTCCTTGGCACGCATTGCAAATGTTTCTCCTTTTACAGGGTCAAAGCCTCTGGTTTCACCGAGTACTCTTTCGCCTTTTTCCATCATATTGGTTTGACGAATGATTTCGTGAGCAATGGCACGCTGAACATTTCTAATAGAATTCAGATTTTTTATTTCCACCTTAGTATTGAAAGCAGTGGTGCCTTTTAAACGAATGGAGACATTGGCATCACAACGCAAGCTACCTTCCTCCATATTGCCATCGCAAATACCCAAATAACGTACCGTCTTTCTAATTTCAATGAGGTATTGATAGGCTTCCTCCGGCAAATGCATATCAGGTTCCGAAACGATTTCTATCAAGGGAACGCCTGCTCTATTCAAATCAATCAAAGAGGAAAAAGGATCCAAATCATGGATACTCTTTCCTGAATCTTCTTCAAGAATTATTTTATCTAAACGAATGGATTTTGTACCGCCGTCTGCAGTATTAATAATAATTGCCCCTTCGGTGCAAATTGGGTTGGTATATTGCGTAATTTGATAACCCTTGGGTAAATCCGCATAAAAATAATTTTTGCGTGAATAATGGGTCCGTTTGTGAATTTTGCTATTACAAGCCAAGCCCATTTTTAATGCAAATTTCAATGCTTCAATATTGGGTTTAGGCAGGGTGCCCGGATGCCCCAAGCTTATCGGACTTACCTGCGTATTAGGAGCAGCTCCATACACATACGCATCACCACAAAATGCTTTTGTTTGTGTGTTTAATTGCGCATGGACTTCTAATCCTATTACCGCTTCATATTTATCGTTAGCTGTAGTCATTTGTTACTTTAATCCGAATTATTTATTTATTTTTTCAAGGATCAATCGCTTACCTTCTGCCAAGGCTTGATCCAAATGTGCCGGTTTTTTACCTCCTGCCGATGCAAATAGAGCTTGTCCGCCGCCACCTCCATCAATTGCCTTAGATATTTCGCGAATAATAGTACCGGCATTAATGTCGTATTTTTTTGAAATATGTTCAGGTACACTGAGCCATAAATTGGCTTTATCATTTTTTCCGGCACCTAAAAGCACGATGCCATTTTCGAGTTTGGCCTTCAAATCAAAAATTATATTCTTGCCGTCATCCGGACTTTCCAAGGATAAATTTTCCACCAATAAAGAAAGTGATCCATTCGCCAATAATATATTTTTTGACATCAATTCTTCACTCATTTGCTGTGCCAGTCCGGCTTTGAGTTTTTCAATATCGCCTTGTAAGGCTTTATTATTTTCTCTGAGTAAATCGATGGCACCTACCAAATCTTTAGGATTCTTCAAGGTTTCCTTCACTTCATTGAGCAAGTCCAATTGCGTTTCTATATATTTTTCTGCGCCACTGCCCGTAACTGCTTCTATACGTCTAACCCCTGCGGCAACTGCACCCTCGGAAATAATTTTAAAATATCCTATTTGTCCGGTTGCCGGCACATGGATGCCCCCACACAATTCAATAGAATATTTAGGGTCGAATGTAATCATACGAACATGGTCGCCATATTTTTCTCCGAATAGCGCCATGGCCCCTTTGCTTACCGCTTCATTAAATGGAATGGAACGATCCTCATGCAGAACAATATTTTCTCTTATTTTTTCATTAACGATCATTTCAACTTTGCGAATTTCTTCTGCATTCATTTTAGCAAAATGTGAAAAGTCAAATCTTAAAGCGTCTGCATTTACCAGTGAGCCTTTTTGTGCCACATGAGTACCAAGCACCATGCGCAGGGCTGCATGCAATAAATGCGTTGCACTATGGTTATTCGCCGTATCTCTACGCAACTCTTTATTTACTTGCGCTTGCCAAATACCTTCCAATTGTTTCGGCAATTTTTCAGATACCTGAATAATTAAATCATTTTCTTTAAAAGTATTAATTATTAATATAGATTCTTGTCCACAAATAATACTTCCTTTATCACCAACTTGTCCGCCGCCTTCCGGATAAAATGGGGTTTGATCAAAAACCAATTGAAATGTTTCTTTTGCTTTTTGAACTACTTTTCTATAGCGAATAATTTTTACCTCTGCGGCTAATAAATCATATCCCAAAAATTTAGTCGGTCCATGATCCGGATTAATTTGTACCCAATCACTTTCTTCTTTGGAAGCAGCTGCACGAGAGCGTTCTTTTTGTTTTTGTAATTCGATGGCAAATCCTTCTACATCTACTTCAAAACCTTGTTCCCTGGCCATTAATTGGGTTAAATCGAAAGGAAAACCGAAGGTATCATACAACTCAAATGCAAAAGTAGCAGCAATGCGTTTTCCTTGCAATGTGCTCACATATTTTTCAAATAATTTGGTTCCCGCAGCCAAGGTTCTTAAAAAAGAGGCTTCCTCTTCATGCACCACTTTTTTAATAAAATCTTCCTGTTTAATTACTTCAGGAAACACCTCTTTAAATTGCCGGGCCAATACAGTTATTAATTGATAAATATAAGGTTCTTCCCTACCTAAAAAAGTATAGCCGTATCGCACTGCTCTTCTTAAAATTCTCCTGATAACATAGCCTGCTCCATTATTGGAAGGCAACTGTCCATCTGCAATCGTAAAAGTAATGGCGCGGATATGATCGGCAATAACTCTTAAAGCAATGTCAATTTTTTCATCTTTGCCGTAAGTTATTTTAAAATCCAATTCCATTTTTTTAATTAATGGCTGGAAAATATCCGTATCATAATTGGAAGATTTACCTTGCAATGCTCTCACCAAACGCTCCAAGCCCATACCGGTATCGACATGCTGGGCAGGAAGTTTTTCCAAACTACCATCCGCTTTGCGATTAAATTCCATGAATACATTATTCCATATTTCAATCACCTGCGGATGGTCGTTATTGACCAAAGTTTTTCCTTCTATTTGTTTGCGTTCTTCATCATTTCGCAAATCAATATGAATTTCAGTACAAGGGCCACACGGACCGGTATCGCCCATTTCCCAAAAATTATCTTTTTTAGAACCATTAATAATTCTTGATTCCGGTATTAAAGCCTTCCATGCATCAAAAGCTTCCTGATCAAAGGGTAGATTTTCTTTTTCATATCCTTCAAAAACCGTAACGTATAATTTATCCTTAGGTATTTGATAAACATCCGTTAATAATTCCCAGGCCCAGGCAATGGCTTCCTTTTTAAAATAATCCCCAAAACTCCAATTCCCCAGCATTTCAAACATGGTATGATGGTAGGTATCAATACCAACCTCTTCCAAATCATTGTGCTTTCCGGAAACCCGCAAACATTTTTGAGTATCGGCAATGCGCTTATCAATTGCGGGTTTATTACCTAAAAAATAATCTTTAAATTGATTCATCCCTGCATTTGTAAACATCAATGTAGGGTCATCCTTCACCACTATAGGAGCGGAAGGAACGATTTTATGGCCTTTTTGCTTGAAAAATTCAAGAAAAAGGTTCCGTATTTCATTTGCGGTCAAGTTAGACATAGTATAGTGCAAATTTAGGAGAATTTAGGAAGTAAAAAGAATGCGAATAGAATTCCATTAAATTGAGCTATACAGTTTATCAACAAGCTGTTAATAAAATTTAAGGATGTTTATATTATTGAAGACTCTTGTGGATAAGGCCTAAAAACAATGTTAATGCAATGTCTATAACTTCAAAAAGTATTATTCATTTAGGGGCAAAAACCTTATTAACTTAAACCGCTAATATTGCCATGAATATCAATATCCATACCTTCTGCTGCAGGTACAGCAGGTAAGCCCGGCATACGCATCATATCTCCGGCAATTGGAACGATAAAGCCCGCTCCCGCCGCAATTTCAATTTCGCGGATCGCTAGTTTAAAGCCTTCCGGTTTCCCTAAAATGCTTGGATTATCCGTAAAAGAATATTGGGTTTTTGCAATGCAAACCGGCAAGGCATTTAATCCCAATTTATTGATTTTCTTAATATCTGCCTTTGCTTTTATGCTCAACTCAATACCATCTGCCCCATATATTTTCCGAGCAATGGTTTCAATTTTTTCTTCTATACTTAATTCCCAATTATAAAGTGGTTTAAAATTAGACTTGCCGTCTTCCACAGCTTTAATGACTTCCTCTGCTAAATGCAAAGCTCCTTTCCCCCCTTCCGCCCAATGGCGCGATACAGCCACTTGCACCCCTAATTCCTTACATCGATGGATTACATGATCTATTTCAGTAGCAGTATCATAAATAAAATGGTTGATGGCCACCACCGGGGTAAGACCAAATTGTTGCGCATTTTCCAAATGTTTTTCCAAATTGTGGAAGCCACGTTCCAAGGCAGGAATATCCTCATTTTTTAAATCTTCCAAGGCAGCACCGCCATGGTATTTCAGGGCGCGTATCGTAGCCACTAAAACTACTGCTTTGGGTTTGATGCCGGCATAAGGACATTTTATATCCAGGAATTTTTCACCGCCCAAATCAAATCCAAATCCTGCTTCCGTGATTACCCAGTTGCTTAAAGACATTCCCATTTTTGTAGCTACAATAGTATTGGTGCCTTGGGCAATATTTGCAAATGGTCCTCCATGAATAATGGCAGGATTTCCTTCCATCGTTTGCACTAAATTCGGACGAATAGCATCCTTTAATAATACAGCCATTGCGCCATGTGCATTCAGGTCCCTGGCATAGATCGCTTGGCCATCAAAAGTTAGGCCTACAAAAATATTTCCTAAACGATTTTTTAAATCTTCCAAATTATTAGACAAGCACAAAATAGCCATGACCTCGGAAGCAGCCGTAATATCAAATCCTGCTTCACGCGGAACGCCATTTGCAGTCCCTCCCAACCCAATCACCATTTTTCTCAAGGCCCGATCATTCATATCCATTACTCTCTTCCAAGAAATGCTACGCGGGTCAAGATTTAAAGAACGTTTTTTGCTTTGCAAATTATTATCAATAAGTGCCGCCAGTAAATTATTGGCCTTTTCTATCGCAGAAAAATCACCCGTAAAATGCAAGTTAATATCCTCCATGGGAATGACTTGAGAATACCCTCCGCCTGTAGCGCCGCCCTTCATGCCAAAAACCGGACCTAATGATGGCTCTCTAAGTACGGCAATAGCCTTTTTCCCCAACAAATTTAAACCTTCCGTCAAGCCCACGGTGGTGGTGGTTTTCCCCTCACCTGCAGGAGTTGGTGATATAGCTGAAACTAAAATTAAATTCGCTTCCTTTATTTTATTTTCATCAATTAATGATAATGGCAATTTTGCCTTATGCCGACCATAATAATCCAATAAAACTTCCGGTATATTTATTGATTTTGCAATATCGGCAATAGGACGAATTTCAGAGGCTCTTGCAATTTCTAAATCTGTCTTCATTTTTAAATAAAACTTTAATTTATCGGATGTATATTAAGATAAGGGTGGAATAATTTCAACTTCATCTACCAAAAAAGCATAAGCTACATATTCGCTATCATCTGCTTCTTCTTCTTCCATTTCATCCTCCTCTTCTTCATCATCACTCAATTCATATAAAGTAGTATGCAAAACCACACTATTTACTTCCAATGTCATATTATAAACATCTTCAACTTTAATGGTAATGGGTGCTTCGGAGGCTTCATTGGTTAATTTATCCGCGATGGCTGAAGCAATTGGACTGGCTGCAGTTTTAATACTTCTGAGAATCGTGTTTAATTGGGAAAAAGTCATTCCAAAAGTAGCGAAATATTCTACCCCAAAATAAGGAACCCTGCAGTACAATGTAATATCATCGGTATCATCAAATAATATTTCATCGATGGCAAATATATCAAAACTAAAACTCCGTTCTCTTCCAAATTTGACGCCTAAATCTTCTTCCATTTTAATATTTATTAGAGCAAAGGTAATAAAAGCAATGATAAGGATAATAAAATTTCATTTAGTTGATTTTCAATTATATATATGTTATTTTCCGTTAGGCTTCCTTAAAAATCGAATGGTCTTAAGCCTTTCATTAAGGTAGTTCAGTCAACGAATTATTCCAATTATTATTGCCCATTAAAGAGGTGGCTTGCAAGCGAAAAAGGTAGAAAGCAACTCATTTTAAAAATAAATCGAAATATCGATTGTAATTTGCCGCTAAATTTGAGCCTTTAAGATGAAGCTACCCCTAATAAAAGATATTATATTATTTGAAGACGAACATTTATTAATACTGAATAAACCTCCACAATTAGTTTCAGATCAGGACAATGCAGAAGGGAAATTGAGTTTAAAGGATTTATTGCACCGGTATTACCCGAATGCCATGTTATGTCATCGATTAGATAAGGAAACGAGTGGTGCCATTATAGCGGCCAAGGATGAAGAAAGCTACCGAATGATTTCAATTAAATTTCAAAAAAGAGAAATTGATAAAGAATATCATGCCTTGGTAAGAGGGGCTCATTCCTGGAAAGAGATTACCATTGATTTACCTATTCGAAAAGCGGGAGCTTTCAGGGCAGTTATTGATAAAAATGAAGGAAAACGAGCACAAACCCTCGTTTCCGCCGAAGAAACTTTTAAAGATTTCACTTTGGTCAGTGCGCGCCCATTCAGTGGAAGGTTTCACCAAGTGAGAATCCACTTGGCCTCCGTAGCCTGCCCTTTGGTAGGCGATACCCTGTATGGAGGTAAGCCCTTTTTCCTGTCGGAAATAAAACGGAAGTTCAGAACCTCTAAAAATGAAGAAGAATTACCCATGATGGATAGAGCCGCATTGCATGCCAGGGCCCTTCGCTTTGAATATCCGGAAGGCAAAACATTGGAGGTGATAGCGCCATATCCGAAAGATTATGAAATTACCCTAAAAATGCTAAGAAAATTCAATGCCTTTCCGGGGCAAAAAATTGAAAATTAATAAAATTTGTTTTAACATACCGTTTAATTTTAACGGCGTCAAAGACTTTATTTATCCATGAAATAATAATATAATTTTATTGTTCTGTGGACTTATCCTTACCTTTGCGGTAAATTTTATTTTATGAGTAATATTACATTGACCATTATCAAACCGGATGCCGTAAAAGATGGACATACCGGCGCCATTCTTGACCAAATTATTAAAGCAGGCTTCAAAGTAAAAGCAATGAAGTTAAAACATTTGAGCGCTGCTGAAGCAGGAAAATTTTATGAAGTACATAAAGAAAGACCTTTTTATAATGACCTCGTAAAATATATGAGTTCAGGTCCTGTGGTTCCTGCCGTCCTTGAAAAAGATGATGCAGTTGCTAGTTTCCGTACCTTAATTGGAGCCACCAATCCTGCCAATGCAGACGAAGGCACCATTCGTAAAAATTTCGGAAAATCATTGGAAAGCAATGCTATTCATGGTTCCGACAGCAATGAGAATGCCTTAATTGAAGCCGGCTTCTTTTTTGCAGGTACTGAAATATACTAATTGATTAGAATAAAACGTTTATATTAATTATTATAGGTTTAATTCTATTAACACCTTTTAACTATTTGTATTATGGAAAAACAAGAAGAAAAGAAAGATCGAAAAGGAGCCATACTTTGGTTACTTCTATTACTTTTACTTGGTTCCCTTGGCTTAAACATTTATTTATTTAGCGCTACTGAAAAGAAAGATCAGCTACTAAATAAAGAGATGGTGGATAGTGATCACCTGAGAACTGATTTCCAAAAACAAATGGATAGCGCAAAAGCACAATTGCAACAGTACAAGGGAAAAACTGCTGAAATGGATGCTTTAATTAAGCAAAAAGAACAGGATTTGGAAGAAAAAGCCAAACGTATATCTGTACTTTTAAGAGATAATAGGGTTACCTACAACAAATTTGTAGATGCTAAAGATGAAATAGATAAATGGAAATACTATGCAGGAAAGTATTTGAAACAGGTAGATGAGCTTTCTGAAGAAAATAAGAGGCTTAGTGCTGAAAACAAAGGCTTGAATGAGGTGGTTCAAAAGAACAAAAAAGACATGGATAAGCTTATAGATGAGAATATTACCTATAAGAATAAAGTGTCTTTGGGCGAACAATTGAAAGCCACCAATATTAATATTACCGGGATTAAGATGCGTAGTAGTGGTAAAGAGCGTGAAACCAATAGGGCCGGACAAATTGAAAAAATTAAGATTTGTTTCGATATACCTGAAAATCACGTAGCTAATAATGGCAACCGAGATATTTATATCAAAGTAAATGACCCATCCGGCCAACCGGTAGTGATTCAAAGTTTGGGCTCAGGTACATTTTCCTATCAAGGTGCTGAATCCAGCTTTACTACTAAGGAACAGATATTTTACGATAATGATCCTAAAAATTATTGTGTTTATTGGGGCTTTGCCAAAGATGCACACCTAAAAAGTGGCACCTATACCATAGAACTTTATACGGAAGGATATCAGATGGGCGCGAAGAATTTTACAGTTAAATAATTGAAATACATTTTTTTAGCTCTTTTTTTCGTCTAAATAATATCAAATAAATGCAAGAAGCCCCGGTCATTAAACCGGGGCTTCTTGCATTTTGAACCAATAAATTTGGAAAAGCACTACAATTTAAACTAAATTCGCGGTTTATATTAACGAGAAACTATATTATAAATGGCTACAATTAGCAAAATACGTAAGCATTCCGGATGGGTTATTGGTGCCATCGGTATCGCAATGCTGGGTTTTTTAATCAGCGATGTTTTCACCTCAGGCAGACTTAGCTTCCTCTCCCACGGCCCTAAAGGCATGGGTGCAGTGTATGGAGAAGAGATAGATGCCAAGGAATTTCAAAACAGGTATGAAAATACTTTGAGACAACAAAGAGCAAATATGCCTCCTGAACAAAGTTTAAGTCCTATGCAGGAATCTCAAATCAATGACCAGGTTTGGACGGATTACATCAATGAGCTCATCATGGAAAAGGAATGGAATAAATTAGGCATAGATGTAACCGGTGAAGAAATTGTGGACATGGTGGTCTATCATCCTCACAAAATTGCCCTTCAATTATTGAGTGATAGAAGTACCGGTAAATACGATAGAGACCAATTTTATAAAATTATAAAAAACATTGACCAACAACCTGAAAAACTTCAGGAAGAGTGGAGAAATGTGGAAACTATCCTAACCAAAGAAAGATGCAAGGAAAAATATGAAAACCTTGTTAAAAATGCGCTTTACGTAACTGATTTGGAAGCTAAGGATAATTTCATAGGTCAGAATAAAATATTTAATGCTGAGTATGTGCCTTTGTTCTTAAGCGCCGTAAATGATAAAGACATTGAAGTATCCGATAAAGAAATTGAAGATTATATTAATAAACACAAAGATCAATACAAACAAGAAGAAGCACGTAGTATTGAATATGTGAGTTTTGATATTTTGCCTTCCAAAGCAGATAGCGATGTTGCTAAAAAATGGATAGATGAACAAGCGGTAGCCCTCAGCGCTTCAAAAAATGATTCTAATTTTGCGTTTAGCAGAAGAGGAACTTATTCTCCGAAATGGATGCATCATGGAGATTTCCCGGCTGATTTGGAAGATCAAATTTTTACTTCTGACAGCAACAAAATCATTGGTCCAACTTATGAAAACGGGAATTACAAACTTTTGAAAATTTCAAAAGTTAAAAATGATTCAGTAGTGTATTTCAAAGCCAGCCATATTCTAATAAACCCTACCGGGCCTAAAGAAGAAGATAGCATGGAAGCAGATAAGAAAGTAAGAGAAATTTATGACCAAATTAAAAAAGGCGCTGACTTTGCTAAAATTGCAACAGAAAAAAGCCAGGATCCGGGTTCCTCTGTAAAAGGTGGTGATTTAGGTTGGGCTTCTCCTGATAAATATGTTCCACAATTTGGAAATGCTTTAAAGAAATTAAAAATGGGTGAAATGGTAATCGTAAGAACACATTTCGGAACCCATTTAATTAAACTGACCGCTGCACCAAGTGCAAGAGCGGTAAAAGTAGTTGAAATCAACAAGCAAATACAAGCAGGCAATGAAACATATAATGCTGCCTATACAGCAGCTACTTCATTCCGCTCTAAAATACAAAAACCTGAAGATTTTGATCCTTTAGTAACCAAAAGCGGCCTTACCAAAAGATTAGCTAAGGACGTTAAACATAATGATAAAATTATTCCAGGATTGGATAATCCAAGAGAACTTACCCGCTGGATGTTTGAAAGCGAAAAAGGAAGTATCTCCTCTCCTATTGCTTTGAATAATAAGATTGTGGTAGCCTACTTAGGAAAAGTAAAATTGGAAGGCTTGCGTAGCGTAGAAGATGCCAAGGATGAATTAATGCCAATTGTAAGAAACGAAAAGAAGAGAGACAAGCTGATGGAAAAAATGAAAGAAGCTTGTGAAAAGAATACCACATTGGAGGCCATTGCCAAAGCGATTGGAAGCAATGTAAATGCGGCTGAAAACGTAAGTTTCTTAAATACTGCTATTCCGAATATTGCCAACGAACCGGCCCTTATCGGATATATTTGCGGAACAAAAATTAATAAGATTTCAGCACCGATTAAAGGTAACAGTGCAGTGTATGTTGTAAATGTTAAATCCATCAATAACATTAATATTCCCGCTACCTTCCCTGAAAGAATACAATTGACACGTCAGGAGCAAATGCGTGTGGCAGAAGTAAATAATGCCCTACATACCTCCGCTGATGTAAAAGATTACCGTTATTTATATTTCTAAACAGTAATAATAAAAATAATTAATGGCGGATGTGAATTTTTACATCCGCCATTTTGTTTAAACGGCATGAGTAATTCAGTGCTAAATAAAGTTGCCCAAAGCGGCATCATACAATTAGATCCCGAGGATTTTTTCCCGAAGGAAGAGATTGTATTGCTTGATATGAAATCTTGGCTTTATCATGAATTAATTTTAAGGGAAGCAGATTTTAGAGCACAGTTGGAAAGCTTTGATTGGAGTGTATATCAGGATAAAATTGTCTGTCTTATATGTAGTGCAGATGCTATTGTTCCTTTATGGGCCTATATGCTATTTGTAACCCGATTAAAACCGGTAGCTCATGATGTTTTTTATGGTGATAAAACAGAATACCTAAAAAATTATTACCGGGAAATAATCACCCATTTAGATACGAATATTTATCAGGATAAGCGCATTGTAATAAAGGGTTGCGGCGATAAGCCGGTTCCTCCTTCCGCCTATGTAGATTTAACAAATCACTTGATGCCATATGCTAAATCCATCATGTTCGGGGAACCTTGCAGTACGGTACCGGTATATAAAGCGCCTAAAATTACCACGTAAGGTTAACACTTAATTTCAAAAGTATTTATTTCATCCTTCGTTTGCTATGCAATGATAGGTGTAATATAGCATGTCCATTTATTGAATACATCCTTATTATCCTATTATAACTGTCTATAACGCTCAAGCCCCCTTGGAAGGGGGCTTGGCGCAAAACAAACAAACTAAATAAGGCTATGAATATGTTAATCCATCCTTGAAGTAAGTGACCATTCTGGCGAGGTCAGCGATTAACTTCAATATACTTTATCATAGGCATGATGAATTAACGCTGCAAAGTTATGATGACAAAACATAGGAAACAAATTATTTTTTAAAAGTTTCCAAAGTTTTTAATGTTTATTTTTAAGTATATTGACTATCTATATGTTACAAATAATACTCAATTCCTTTGATTGATTTACATCAATAAAAAAGATTAAAAACGTAGCAACGTTACAAACTAATGAACCGAAAAATCCTCCTTTTTGATTAAAAACAAGTGCCTATATTAAATAGTAAGCCCACCCAAAGTGATTTCAAGAAGACTCCTCCCCTATTTTTAAAAATTATATTTTTGATAATCAACAAGTAATTAAATTCAGAATTTCAAAACTTGCAGCAGTTGAAATCGATTTGATAAAATAATCACATTTCCTATAATAATAAAGGTAAATGATTCAGGAATTTTGAAAATTGTGCCTACCTTTGCGGCTCGAATCAAAACGCATTAAGCTTATTAAAATGCAAAATAAAGGTAAAGTAGCACAAGTAATTGGACCAGTGGTAGACGTAAGTTTCGCCGGAGAAGGCGCAAAACTACCTAAAATCCTTAACGCTCTTGAAATTGACAGGGGCAATAATCAAAAACTCATCCTTGAAGTGCAACAGCACCTCGGAGAAGATTTAGTTCGTGCCATTGCGATGGATTCCACGGAAGGTCTTGTTCGTGGTACTGATGTTATGGATATGGGAGAACCTATTGCCATGCCGATCGGAGATATTATCCGTGGTCGCTTATTTAATGTAGTAGGTGAAGCCATTGATGGAATAGGTGCAGTGAATACAGGGAAATCCCGTTCCATTCACCAAACGCCACCAAGTTTTGAAGAACTTTCAACTCAAAGTGAGCCTCTATATACCGGTATTAAAGTTATCGATTTAATTGAGCCTTATTCCAAAGGTGGTAAAATTGGATTGTTTGGTGGTGCCGGTGTAGGTAAAACCGTATTAATCATGGAACTTATCAATAATATTGCGAAAGCATATGAAGGTATTTCCGTATTTGCCGGTGTAGGTGAGCGTACCCGTGAAGGGAATGACTTACTTCGTGAAATGATTGAATCCGGAGTTATTAAATATGGTGACGGCTTTAAGCATAGTATGGAAGAAGGCGGTTGGGATTTAACTAAAGTTTCTCATGAAGAACTTGTAAAATCTCAAGCAACCTTAGTGTTTGGTCAGATGAATGAGCCGCCTGGAGCACGTGCACGTGTGGCGCTTTCCGGATTGGCCGTAGCAGAATATTTCCGTGATGGAGAAGATAATCCTACCGGTCAAGGTCGTGATATCCTTTTCTTTATTGATAATATTTTCCGTTTTACACAAGCAGGTTCCGAAGTATCTGCCCTATTAGGCCGTATGCCTTCAGCGGTAGGATACCAACCAACCCTTGCTTCTGAAATGGGTCTGATGCAAGAACGTATTACTTCCACTAAACGTGGTTCTATTACCTCCGTTCAAGCGGTATATGTACCTGCGGATGACTTAACTGACCCTGCTCCTGCAACTACATTTGCGCACTTAGATGCTACTACTGTATTAAGTCGTAAAATTGCTGAGTTAGGTATTTATCCTGCGGTGGATCCTTTGGATTCTACCTCTCGTATCTTAACTCCTGAAATTGTAGGAAACGAACATTATCAAACAGCACAACGTGTAAAAGCGATGTTGCAACGTTATAAAGAACTTCAAGATATTATTGCGATCCTTGGAATGGATGAGCTTTCTGATGAAGATAAATTGGTGGTAAGCCGTGCACGTCGTGTACAAAGATTCTTATCTCAACCATTCTTTGTGGCAGAACAGTTTACCGGACTTAAAGGGGTATTGGTTCCAATTGCTGATACCATTAAAGGATTTAACATGATTATGGATGGAGAAGTGGATGAATATCCTGAAGCTGCATTCAACTTGGTAGGTACTATAGAGGATGCTATTGCAAAAGGTAAGAAAATGATTGCTGAAGCAAACAATTAATTTGCTTAGACTTATTTTAAGAACTAACAAACAGAAAGCTTATGCAATTAGAAATATTAACACCGGAACAGATTTTATTCTCAGGAGAGGTGAGCTCTGTAAAATTTCCGGGCACAGCAGGCCAATTTGAAGTTTTGGAAAATCACGCTCCGATTATTTCAACGATTGATGCCGGTAAAATACGTGTCAGGAATGCTAAAGGAGAAGACCAATATTTTGAGGTCAATTCCGGTTTTGTAGAAGTGTTTAAAAATAAAATTACTGTGATGGTTTAATGGAAATGCTATTTTGCATTTCTAATACATTCAGTCGTTTTTCATAATATTTATTTTAGGGTGAAACAGGTGGGAAATTATTCCACCTGTTTTTTTTGGCCCTTATTTATAGCTTTTTATTTTAATGCCAATAGGCTTTTGCTCAGTTAAATTTATCCTTAATTGACTACATTTAAGCCGGGTACCAAAAACCAACGGTCAGCTACTTGCAATGCTGTACAATTGATAGTACTTACCTTGGAATTTGCGCTTATTAATAATCTGACTTGTGCCTGATGATACCCTTCTTTGGTATCATTAACCTGATATTTATAATCCGTTAATTTTGCTTTATTCCAATCGGGAATCCGATCCTTTAAACTAGCTACCGTAGCGTCAAATTCCTTTTTTAATTGTGCGTTGGCTACTTTGGTTCTATTGGCTGCCTCCGCTTTACGTTCAGTAGGATCTTTAAATTTATTAAACTCATACAACTCCAAATAATTTGCCATGCTTTTATCGGAAGGCGCTGTTTTTAATAGGGCATTAAAATTGGAAGCCTTGAGCGCATTAAAAATACTTACACTCAATTCCGATAAACTTTCAGCACCTTCTTTACAACTGTTACATACCAGTAAAAGTAGCATTAAAGGGAGTAGTTTTAATAATTTCATATTTTATGTTTTTACAAATGTTATTAATAAATTTTACCTAGGTTAAACGGCCGTATTTATTTAAATATTTCCTTTAGTGCAAAATAATTTTACCGCTTTTTTCTTCATTTCCGCATTGTAAGGAATACATATAAATTCCGCTTGGCAAGGTGTGGCAAGAAATCTTAAATGCTTGCGCATCCAAAGTACTGCTTAATTGCTTGCGCATAACTTCTTGTCCTAAGGAATTAATAAGTACAAAATTAATCATGCCCGTATGGCCTCCTTTATACTGAATACTAAATGATTCATTTGCCGGATTTGGATATATTTCAAAAGTATTATTTTTAGTGGCTTCATCAATGCCGCTGATGGTAGTGAAGGATAAATCATCCAATAACAAAATACTGCCAAGGGCAGCACCATGTTTGCCTTGAACATTACTGGAGCTGAAGGCAATATTAATGGTATCGGGAATTCCGGTACCGGGAATAGTTAATTCATATAAGGTATAAGTTGAAGCAGGCGGCAAAACACCTAAGGAAGAATCAACTGTTTTACCATTTTTTCGAAGCCATACGGCAACATTACCGGAATCTCCGCTTTTGCCCGGAGTATATTTATAATAAAAACTTAATTTATTAGGATGTGTATTTGCAGCGAAACCGCCAAGCATACCTTTACCTGAAAAAGTCCCGGTCGTAATTAAAGCAAAAGTATCATTACCGCCTAGTCCCAAGGTATCGGATTGTAATTGTATAGCATAGGATCCGTTATGCGCATCCGTACTTTTACTTACCGTACGTGTCAAACCTTCCAAGGCTAAATATTTATTTAAACTAAACCATCCATCTGCTTGATCCACCCCTGTACTATCCCAATTTTCAAAATTATTATTGGGTAATTGTTTGACTGTGCCGCTACCCGAAAATATCAAACTATCCACTTGAATAAAAGTATTATTTTGAGGGTTACTATATATCACTGCAAAAACCATAGTTTCGGGTACTATTAAACTGGTTATATAATTTAATGTGACACTAGTATCTATCCATGAAGTGTGACTACCTTTTAGTCCAAAACTTGCACCGCCCAATAAGCCTTTGGTCAGTTTTAAAAATGGACTGGAATAATTATAAAATGCAATTAATACCTTAGCAGAATCACCGGCAGCAATATTCCCTTTATAACTAAAACTAAAGGTACTGGGCTGTGAAGTATAAGGCACCCCTTTAAAAGTCTTTATTGAACCCTGAAAAACAGCACCCGGGAAAACATTGGTTCCGGCTTGTGCAGCAGAAATTTTAACGGAATACTTCCCTGAGCGTGCATCAGTGGACCTTTGTACACAAGAGTTAGTACTTAATAAAGCACTGAAATTATTAGTAGTACCCCATTGAGAAGGTTGCGGATCCGTATAGGAGGTGGACCAATTTTCAAACCCAGCATTGGGAATTGTTTGAGCAAATATGCTGAAAGTTGATCCCAAGAAAATAAAGAAAGCGAAAGAAAGCTTTAATGATTTCATAAACCTATTAATTTTATTATGCGAATTTAATAAAGTTCTTATCACTAAAATCATGTGAATGTGAAACATTTTTAAGCTTAATATTGTCTTATGAAAGCAATGCGCGGAATAATGCTGAAAAACTTCCTTGGTCTTTTCCTGCTAATGAGTACAAGCTTATGGGCGGGCTCAGGCAAGGGCAATCATAAAGTGGTGTATCCAACCAATGGTTGGAAAAGTGTTCGTCCGCTCAAGGAAAATATTGATAGTACATATTTAGTTCGTGCCGATTCTGAAATAATAAAAAATCAGCCTGCCGTACGAGGAATACTCTTAAGCAGACATGGAAAAATAGTTTTCGAAAAATATTATAGCTCATTTAATGCGGACTCACTCTATAATACCTGGTCAATTACAAAAAGTGTAATAAGTATGTTGGTCGGCATTGCCTTGCAAAGAAATGACGTAGACAGCCTACAAGAAAAAGCCTTTTTACACTTACCACCCTATCCCAATACGGCGATCAATGATAATTGCAAAGTAATCACTTTAGCACAATTAATGACCATGACATCCGGACTAAGCTGGTATAAACCCGGAACGAATATCGTTATGCGCAGGTATGATGAAATGGATCAAATTTTTGCGAGTCCAACCAGTAATGCTCCCGGTGCTACGTTTAGATATGATGGTGCCAATGCACATGCAGTTGCCATCACCCTGCAGTATAGATTGGGGAAACCCTTGGAAGACTATGCCGCGGCACATCTATTCAAACCTTTAGGCATAGAAAAGTTTAGATGGGAAAAAGATCAGAGTGGCTATAATTTAGGTTCAGAAGGACTGTATCTAAATGCAAGAGATTTAGCTAAACTTGGGTATTTAATGCTCAGAAAAGGTAAATGGGAAGGAAAGCAATTAATTTCTCAGGAATATTATTGCATGGCTACTACGCAGCAAAACCCGGGTGGCTTTCCCGGCTATGATGCTTATGGTTTATTTTGGTGGGTATCAAAAACAGCCAATTATGAAACCTTTTATGCCTTAGGCTCCGGCGGATTAATCTTAGCGGTTACTCCTTCCTTGGGATTGGTGGCGGTCATTATTACTGACCCGAACCATCCGCAAGCAGATTTATACAAACCGCGCCAATTATACTTAGATTATTTATTACCTGCAGCCAAATAATTTAATTCTTTTATACCCTTGGCAAAAACAAATGCTATTAACTATTTTTGTTGTTCATTAATAAAATTTAATCTTATGAAAAGAAACGCTTCAGCACATTGGGCCGGATCAGGAAAAGAAGGTAAAGGCTCCCTTACAACCCAGAGTACTACATTAAATCAAACTCAATATTCTTATTCCAGTCGTTTTGAGGAAGGCATCGGCACCAATCCGGAAGAATTAATTGGTGCGGCTCATGCAGGTTGTTTTAGCATGAAATTAAGCTTTATTATCGGTGCTGCAGGATTTACCCCTGAAACAATTGATACAAAAGCTATTGTAAATTTAGAAAATGGAAGCATCGATAAAATTCATTTAGAAGTTTCCGCTAAAATACCGGGCGCCAATGCAGAACAATTTCAAACTTGGGCAGCAGATGCCAAGGCCAATTGTCCTGTATCAAAATTATTTAATGCTGAAATCAGCATGGAAGCACATTTAATTTAATCCGAATAATTTTCAAGGCAAAAATCGGATTTCTTAATTCCTGTTTGGGATTAAATCTTAACTTTGCGCCCTATTATGAGGGATCTATTAAAAAAATTCGAACAACGCGAACCGGAAATTGTATTTGAATGGCATGATGAACCGACAGGTGCAGAAGGCTGGTTAGTGATCAATTCTTTGCGTGGCGGAGCTGCCGGAGGCGGTACCCGTATGAGAAAAGGACTTGATAAAAATGAAGTACTTTCCTTAGCCAAAACGATGGAAATAAAATTCGCTGTTTGCGGTCCTGCCATTGGTGGTGGAAAAAGTGGAATTAATTTCGATCCGAATGACCCTCGTAAAAACGAAGTATTAGATAGATGGTATAAAGCAGTAATGCCCATTTTAAAAACCTATTACGGTACCGGTGGCGATTTAAATATTGATGAAATAAAAGACGTTATTCCTATTACTGAAAAATATGGTCTCGGTCATCCTCAGGAAGGCGTATTGATGGGGCATTTTTCTCCAAATGCAGAAGATAAAAAGACCATTATTCATAATTTAGATGTAGGTGTTGGCAAAGTACTGGAGGATGAAAAGTATTCTCCCGATGTTCAACGCAAATATGTAGTAGCAGATATGATTACCGGCTGGGGCGTCAGCGAAGCAGTGCATCATTATTATAAAATTTGGCATCAATCAGATTTAAAAGATAAACGTGCCATTATTCAAGGCTGGGGTAATGTTGCCTCCGCTGCTGCATTTTATTTAACGCAACAAGGTGTAAAAATTGTCGGCATTTTGGATAGAGACGGCGGCATCGTTAATGAAGCCGGTTTAGGTTTTGAGGCCATCAAAGATTTATTTAACGCAAAAAATTATAATGCACTTGTATCAAAAGATATGATTCCGTTTGCAGATGCTTATAATTTAATTTGGGGCATGGAAGCAGATATTCTTATTCCCGGTGCTGCTTCCAGATTAATCAGCAAGGAAAATTTAGAAAGTTTAAAAGGAATAGAAGTAATCAGTTGCGGTGCAAATGTACCTTTCAAAGATCCTGAAATTTTTTATGGTCCTACGGGAGAATTTGCTGATAAACATTTTGCCGTAATACCTGATTTTATTGCTAATTGCGGCATGGCAAGGACTTTTGCTTATTTAATGCATAAAGAGGCCATATTGGAAGATGAGGCCATATTCAGTGACGTTTCCAAAACCATTGAAGCTGCTATGAATGATATTTATCGGATTAATCCATTAAATACAGGATTAACAGAAGCTGCATTTGCACAGGTACTACAAAAAATAATGAATTGATTTAAGCAAGATTTTGAATTGCCTCTCCAAAACGAAGCAATAATTCAGGATCCTCTTCAATTACATTTCCTACCACTATAATATCTGCACCGGCACGGCAAGCCATAGCCACTTGTTCATGCGTACGAATGCCCCCTCCTGCAATTAATGGGATGTCTATATTTTTCTTAACGGTACGTATCATTTCAGGCGATAAGGGCTTTTGAGCGCCGCTGCCACAATCCATATATATAAGTTTTAAACCGAGCAGTTCCCCTGCCATGGCAGTACAAGCAGCAATATCAGGCTTATCAGCAGGAATAGGAAAAGTATTACTAATATAAGATGCCGTGGTAGGTCTTCCTCCATCCACCAACATATATCCGGTAGGAATTATTTCAACAGTAGTATTTTTAAGTAAAGGCGCTATTTCTACATGGCGACCAATAAGTAAATCAGGATTTCTTCCGGAAATTAAGGAAAGAAAAAACATGGCATCAGCCTCCTCGCAGTACTGAAGCGTGCTTCCGGGGAATAAAATCACCGGTAATTCAGTATGTCCCTTTATAAAGCTCACACAGGAGCGCATGGTATTTTCAGTAAGTAAGCTTCCACCCACAAAAATATAATCTACTCCGGCCCGATTGGCAATGGCAATACAGGAGAGCAACTGCTCCGTTGAATATTTATCAGGATCAATAAGAAGACTGAATTGTTTTCTGCCTGCCCTGGATTGTTCGCTTATCTTGTCGTAAATCTTCATACTTATTCCGCTATCGTGTAAGGGCAGTACTTTGGGTGTTGGCAAAGATAATAAATTCTAGTGCGATACGTATTACGAATATAGTAATATGAGGTATTGGCCTAAAATAGAAGCAATAAAAAATTAAAAATCAAAAACTAATGGCCGGACAAAAAAACATGGAAAGGTAATTTATAATTAATCAGCAGATTATGTAAAACACGGAATTTGCAGAAAAAAAATAATTAAAAAAAAGAACCAAATGACAAATATTTTGTACTTTTGACAAAACATTTGTCATTTTAAGATATGAGTAACATCAAAGACAACTTAAAATACCTTCGTTCGCAGCGGGGGATAAATCAAAGTGAACTTGCTGAGGCTCTTGGCATTAAACGAACAGCTTTAAATGCTTGGGAAATTGGGAGGGCGAGTCCGCGCTACGAAACTGCCAAAACCATTGCTAATTTCTTTGGCATTAGTCCTGAGGCGTTGCTTTATGGTAATGTAAAGGACCAACTCTTAGAAAATCCACCAATGGGTGGCGGAATGAAAGTTTTAGCCATCACGGTAGATAATGAAGAAAGGGAAAACATTGAATTTGTTCCTGTAAAAGCATTTGCCGGTTATGCATCGGGCTATGGAGATCCGGAGTTTATCAAAGAATTACCAAAATTTCGATTACCGTTTTTAAGTACCGGAACGTATCGTGCCTTTGAAATAGACGGGGATTCCATGCTTCCGATTGCTTCCGGAAGTATTGTTATCGGGCAATATACCGAACAACTAAGTAGTGTTAAGTTAGGTGATACTTATATTTTCATTACCGAAAATAGCGGCATATTATTTAAACGTGTAGCCAAATTAGAAAAAGACAAGATTTATTTAAAATCTGACAATCCATTATATTATTCCTATAGTTTGCCTTTAAGTGAAATAAGAGAGGTTTGGAAAACGAAACTTTATATGAGTTATCAATTACCGGATCCGGGAAGTACAGGAATAAATATGGATGTAGCTTAATGAGAAATATTAAGAATTTTATATTCTGAAGTTTAGTGATAAATGATCGGTTTCCATATTTAACCGGCGTGTTTTAGTAAAATAAATTACAAGCTCTTACTTCGTCATTGCGGGTGTAGAAGCCCGCAATGACAAAACACGTTTCATTAACGATTACCTTTTTCAGTTTTATTTTTCTCAATTTTATTTTTGACCGGCCCTTTTGAAGACTTTTTGTAATTAACTGAATATAAGGCTTTTTAATTTTAATATCTTAATATACAATTACATAAATCAATATCCCTAATATCAGTGATTTGGTTTTTACGAATTCCGGTAGAATTAAGCGTTTTGACATAAATCAATGACTTGCAATTGTTTAAGTTTTTTAGCCTAACTTACCTGTGTACATCTATCCGCTTTTTTTACTAAGGTATTAAAGTAAGGTACTCCCCGCAACTCAGTTTATTTAACTGAACAATATAGTCAGGTATAAGCACTTAAATAAAGCAATTTTTGTTATCCACACGTTGTGGACAATTCTATGAGCAGAAACCCCATTAAAGACGTACAAATTTCTAATTTTGACGTCCTCGCTTTCGCCAAACAAAGCAAACTACAACGCACCAAAGTTTGCAAACAGAGTAAAAAAATATAATAGCATGACGCAGAAGAAACAAACCAAAAACGCCAACGAAGGCATGAAATTCGAAAGGCTCTTCACCATTGAAGGTACCAGCCCTTATGACCAATTCATTTATGAAAAGAGAAGCTCTGCAATACGCAATCCTTCAGGAGATGTAGTGTTTGAAATGAATGACGTTGAAGTTCCAAGAGAATGGAGTCAGGTAGCCACAGATATCTTAGCCCAAAAATATTTCCGCAAAACGGGTGTTCCAAAAGCGGATGGCACCTTAGGTGGAGAAAACTCCATTAAACAAGTAGCCCATCGTATGGCTGATTGTTGGAGACAATGGGGTGAACAATATGGATACTTTGCAAGTCCAAAGGATGCACAAATATTTTATGATGAATTAGCATTCATGATTACGGGTCAGTATGCTGCTCCTAATAGTCCGCAATGGTTCAATTCCGGTTTATATAGCTCTTATGGGATAACCGGTGATCCGCAAGGACATTATTTTGTAAACCCGGAAACCAATGAATTGGAAAAATCCACCTCTGCTTATGAAAGACCTCAACCTCATGCATGTTTTATTCTCTCTGTTGATGATGATTTAGTTAATGAAGGCGGCATTATGGACCTTTGGGTTCGTGAAGCGCGTATTTTTAAATATGGCTCAGGTGTTGGAACAAATTTCTCCAAAATTCGCGGAGCCAATGAAAAATTAAGCGGTGGCGGTTATTCTTCCGGTTTGATGTCCTTTTTGAAAATTGGAGATCGTGCCGGTGGTGCAATCAAATCCGGTGGTACTACGCGTCGCGCTGCTAAAATGGTGGTGTTAGATATGGACCATCCTGAAATCGAAGATTTTATTAATTGGAAAGTAGAAGAAGAAAAGAAAGTTGCTGCCCTGATTGCTGCAGGATATGATTCCGATTATGAAGGAGAAGCCTATCGCACCGTAAGCGGTCAAAACTCTAATAATAGTGTTCGTATACCAAATTCATTTATGAAAGCGGTAGAAGAAGATTCCGATTGGAATTTAATTGCACGCTCTACCGGTAAAGCCATCAAAACACTTTCTGCTCGTAAACTATGGGATGAAATAGCTTTTGCTGCATGGGCTTGCGCTGATCCGGGCGTACAATTTGATACTACCATTAATGAATGGCATACCTGCCCTGAAGGTGGACGTATTAATGCGTCTAATCCTTGTTCCGAGTATATGTTCTTGGATAATACAGCATGTAATCTTGCTTCCATGAACCTACGTAAATTCTTTGATGAAAAAACAAGCATTTTTGATGTTAAAGCATTTGAACATGCTTCACGTTTATGGACCGTAGTGCTCGAAATATCCGTGCTTATGGCACAATTCCCTTCTAAGGAAGTAGCACGTTTAAGTTATGATTATCGTACGCTTGGATTGGGTTATGCTAATCTTGGTTCCTTATTAATGGTAAGCGGTATTCCTTATGATAGTGATGATGCATTAGCCATTGCAGGAGCCATTACCGCTATTATGACAGGCACCTCCTATGCTACCTCTGCTGAAATGGCCAAATGTTTTGGTGCATTTAATGAGTATGAAAAAAACAAAGAGCATATGCTGCGTGTAATTCGTAACCATAGATATGCTGCCTATAATGCGACTGATGCCTATGAAGGCTTGGAAATAAAACCTCACGGTATTAACTCTCGTTATTGCCCGGATTATCTTTTATCCGCAGCTTGTGATGCCTGGGATAAAGCATTACAAATGGGTGAAAAATATGGATACCGCAACGCACAAGCTACCGTTTTGGCGCCAACAGGTACTATCGGTTTAGTAATGGATTGTGATACTACCGGTGTAGAACCTGATTTTGCTTTGGTAAAATTCAAAAAACTTTCCGGTGGCGGTTATTTCAAAATAATTAATCAAAGTGTGCCTGCTGCTTTGCGTAAGTTGGGATATTCCGAAAGCGAATTAGAAGCGATTGTTGATTATGCTAAAGGCAAGGGCACCTTGAATGGTGCACCGTCCATCAACTTTGATACCTTAAGAAATAAAGGTTTCAAACAAGATGATATTGAAAAAGTAGATAGAGCTGTTCATTCCGCATTTGATATTGAGTTTGCATTTAATGCGTATACTTTAGGTGAAGAATGTTTGCAACGCTTAGGCTTTAAAGCAGAGCAATACCGCGATCATTCTTTCAACTTATTAAAAGCACTAGGCTTTACTAAAGATCAAATTGCACAAGCCAATCAATACGTTTGCGGAACCATGACCATAGAAGGAGCTCCGCTCTTAAAAGATGAGCACCTTCCTGTATTTGATTGCGCCAATCGTTGTGGCACCATCGGTACACGCTATATTCATGCATTCGGACATATACGTATGATGGCCGCAGCACAACCATTTATCTCCGGTGCTATTTCCAAAACCATTAATTTACCTAATGAAGCTACGGAAGCAGAAATTAAAGGTTGCTATGAATTGAGTTGGAAATATGCTTTAAAAGCAAATGCACTTTATCGTGATGGTTGCAAACTTTCACAACCTTTGGCTAATAAAGTTAATAAGAAAGAAGACAAGGATGATATTATCAATGTAGTTGAAGATGCCATCGGTGAGAAAGCAAAAGTGAGTATCGAGGATTTAACACCTGAACAAGTATTGGAAGCAGCAAAATCCATTATTGCAAAAAGTAGTGATACTACCTTCAAGCGTCAATTATCCAGAGTGGTAGAACGCAAAAAATTACCACATCGCAGAAACGGCTTTACACAAAAAGCAACCGTTGGCGGTCAAACGATATTTGTTCGTACCGGTGAATACAGCGATGGTACTTTAGGAGAGATATTTATTGATATTCATAAAGAAGGTGCGGCATTCCGCTCCATTATGAACTGCTTTGCCATTGCAGTATCCGTTGGATTGCAATATGGCGTTCCTTTAGAAGAATATGTAGATAAATTTACCTTTACTCGTTTCGAACCTAGCGGTATGGTAGATCATCCTAATATTAAGTCTGCAACTTCTATGCTTGACTATATATTCAGATTATTAGGATTTGAATACTTGAAGCGTAATGATTTGGTACAAGTACAACCTAAATCAGAAAACACAACCGATCCTTCTGTATTGGAAGCTGCTGCTGAAGTACGCTCTTCCTCCAGTCCTTTAGAAACTAAAGAACTAATGTTTACAGAAATAAAAACCGGCACTACACTAAATGCCGATGGTACAAAACATGCAGAAACAGAAGATGCTGCACAACATTTCCTCAGCGGATTGATGGGTGATGCTCCTGCCTGTGATATTTGTGGCCACATTACTATTCGTAACGGTACTTGCTACAAATGTTTAAATTGTGGCAATAGCTTAGGCTGTAGTTAAGATTTACACCGCCACTGCTATGGCGATGTCATAAAGTTTTTTATTTAAGGAAGGCTGCCCTCGGTTTCATTGGAAACCGGGGGCAGTACTTTTTTATGTTCATTATTCTCTATTGTAAATTTAAAAATCTGACTGTGATTTAATTTAAAAAATGCTAAATATTAGCCCCTTGCTTTCATAAAATAATTAAATTTGAAGAAAAAAACATGCGTACTATTCTTATTCTTTATATAATGATATTATCATCATTATATACCAATGCTGTAGTTATTAAACGTGGTGCGGGCCGAAAAGAAATTCGAACCAAACAATTAAAATATCAACATTACAGTAATATTTTTAATGATTACGGCTGGAGCTATCCCGATATAAAAAGCCTACCGGTAAATTTCAGCAACGAATCCTTTAATTTTAATTTTAAAGGCAGCAGCTTTGATTTACATCGCAACGCGGATGGTAGTATATCACTCACGAGTAATGGTGCCAACTTGGGTACCTCCAAAGAACAAACTTCCAACGGAGATATTTATTTCGATAAACATATTTTAGGGAATAAAACAATTATGAGACAACGTTGGGTACCCTACACCCATTATGTCAGCAGAATGGTTCCTGTTACAAAATACAGATCCGTTACCACTTATGTATATGACTACTCCACTAAATCATCGAGAGCACAAAGCAGTCAACAAATGTACACTTCCTACGAAATGCGATCCACGGCACAAACGGATTATCGCTGGGAAGTTTATGCAGAATTAGTTATTGACGTGCCCAAATATCAATATTATGATTTTACACTTTCAGATAGTACCAATATTATTTTATACCGAGTAGATAATAATTATTATTTACAGAATGTATCCTATATTTATGCAGAGGATAATGACGGTTTAAAATACATTCTTATCGATAATAATATGAATGGATCTTATACTGATGTACAAGATCGAATTATGTTCAGTTCCTGGAATCCCTATTCCAAAAATTCAAGCTATCGGAAATCCTTATTTTTAGTATCTAATAAATGGTATGAAATAAATTATTTATCCACGGAATATTTTCTTGATTTCGCCACCACGGCAGATGTATTAACGATGGATTATAAGAATGATAAATATATATCAGGCTCCGATAAGGGGAAAATATTTTTTAAGAATTTACCTGAAAAAGCCACCTTTCAAATTAACGGGAAACGATATGCCCTCAATGATAGAGAACGCGGTTTTAAAAGTGAATATGGAATGTATAAAA
>CAIKRV010000044.1 GCA_903829945.1 uncultured bacterium
TACCTCTTCTAAAAAAAGAGAGTGCAAAGGTACTGTGAATTTTTCATTTATTTATTAGTGCCTTAAGATTTTTTTATAGAAACCCAATTGAATTTGCAAAGTATTGATTATCAAATATTAATTTTATTCATAACTAATCATTCTTAGACTGTTTTATCAAAAAAGACGACTACTTAACCTAATTCTACTGATTTTGCAACGGCCTTACTTCTGCTTTTTTCAAAAGTCAGTTTTTACACTTTTCCTATTACGGTAATAGCCTTATCTTTGCTCCTTATGGATGAACTTA
This sequence comes from uncultured bacterium, assembly GCA_903829945.1. Lineage (GTDB taxonomy): Bacteria > Bacteroidota > Bacteroidia > CAILMK01 > CAILMK01 > CAILMK01. Next base: position 290 of record CAIKRV010000044.1, read on the forward strand.
TTTCAAAAATTCTTGCGCATCCCTCTCTTATTAAGCAAGCTCCTGTATTATTAGATATAGGCGCTTCAGGGGAAATCCATGCAAAATGGAAAAAGATTGCTAAATATTCCATTTGCATCGCTTTTGATGCAGATTCCAGAGATTTTTCAGTGGCAGAAAATGAACATGGTGATTATAAAAAGTTATACACCTTCAATTGTATTGTCAGCAATAAAGAGGATAATACTATTCCTTTCTACCTTACCAAATCACCATACTGTTCTTCTGCATTGAAACCTGCTACACAAAGGTTGGAGAATTTTATTTTTGCCCCTCTTTTTGAGATCGATAAAGTAATCGAATTAAAAAATATCTCATTATCAAAAGCTCTTAAACAACTAGATATTAATTATATAGACTGGTTTAAGTCCGATTCTCAAGGGACCGACTTGCGCTTATTTAAAAATCTACCGGAGGATATCCAGGAGAAAGTGCTGATTGCTGAATTTGAACCGGGTATTATGGATGCTTATGAAGGTGAAGATAAAATGTATGCGGTAATGGAATACATGGATAAACTGGGGTTTTTATTGGCAGAAATGGATGTTAAGAAAGTACAACATATTTCAGAGAATGATTTTTCCCAAATTTATGCCTCAGCAATGTTCAAAAGATTTGCAAAAAAATCAGTTAAAGCGTTGCCTTTCTGGGCAGAATTAACTTATTTGAATAGATTTGAAAAACAAGGTATTATGGACTTAAGAGCCCATATATTAGCTTGTCTTTTTGCTTTATTACAAGAACAAAACACTTTTGCCCTGCAATTGAGCAGAACCGGTTATGATACCTATAAGGACAATATTTTTAATGAAATATCTAGTGAAGCCGCCAGACTACTCAAAAAAGATTACTATTCCTTTAAATTCATGGAAACAGTAGTTGCACAAACTTGGCAAAAATTTAAACAAAAATAAGCCCTATTCTATCGCCCGTTTAAATAATTATTGAATTTAAACGAGTAATATTCGCAAAGTTAAGGACAAAGGGTTTTCATTTAATATTTGTAACTTTGTTTGATTATCAAAACTGATGTTCACACGACTGCAGCTATACCTTTATTTGTTATTGTTTTGTTTGCTTTCAATGCATTCCAAAGCACAACTTGGAGGCACCTATACTATAGATTCCAGTGTAGCTGCCACTGCAGGCAATTATAAAAATTTTAATAATGCTATCACCGATTTATTGGCAGGAAAAAGAACCGACGGTGGAAGTACCAATGGACCCGGGATTTCGAATGCAGTTGTTTTTAAAGTATCCAATGGAATTTATTATGAGAAACTTCAAATAAATCCAGTCAAGGGAGCCTCCACCTTACATACCATTACTTTTACCTCTGCCGGCGGAGATAGTTCCAAAGTTATTTTAATCGATACCAATTCCACGATTGCTACCAATAATTATACGATTTACTTAAATGCGGCTTCATTTTTCAAGTTTCAGAAAATAACCATCGCTAGAGGTGGGAGTGGTAATTATACAAATGTTATCCAAATGGATAATCATGCCAAAGGAAATAGTTTTCTCAATAATAAAATTATCGGCAAAAAAATATTAAATTATACTTCTACTTATCCTTCATTAATTTATTCTGTCGGTAATTATCCCTATTCAAATGATAGCGGAAATACTTTTAGAAACAATTTAATGAAATATAATGCTTATGGATTTACATGGTATGCTACCAGCTATGATCCGGAGCAAAACACCATTATTGATAAAAATATTATTGATAGCATGTATTATGGCGGAATTTATATGCTCAACCAAAAAGGTATAAAAATTAGCTCAAATACGATTAGTAATATTATTAGTAATTATGGCTTAGGAATATATTCATATTATAGTTTTGGAATAAATCAAATAATCGGTAATAAAATACTTTTGCCCAATGGTGGCGAGGCATTAAGTTTAGAATACAATGGCACTATTAGCACTGACACCTCTATTGTTGCCAATAATTTTATATCGGTTGGAGGTGATAATTTTGCATGTGGTATAAATGTTTATAATGGTGATTTTATAAGATTTTATTATAACAATATTTTAATTTATGGTAGTTCATCCTATGCATCCTATGCAGCTTCACTTACCAGTGGATATGTCAGCGGTTCTCATTTTGAATTAATTAATAATAACTTAGTCAATAGCCAAGCAAGCCCTTATTCTTATGCCATTTATAACGCAAATGCCGCCATAGGAAAATCTGATTATAATAATATTTATAGCAAAGGCACCAATTTGGCTTATAGTAATACCAGTTCCTATTCCAATTTAAAATCATGGATTAATGGAACTGCATTAGATAGTCATAGCTTAAATATAGATCCATTATATAAAGGCAAAACGGATCTTCATGTAAGCAATGTATATCTCAATAAAAAAGCAATTCCATTACATCAAATAAACAATGATATTGACGGTGAAAAACGCGACCCTATTCACCCAGATATAGGAGCAGATGAATTTGCACCCATAAAGAACGATGCCGGGATTGAAGAATTAGATAGTCCATCCGTAGGCTGTAGTGGAAGCAGATCCATATATGTAAAACTTCGTAATTATGGTTTAGCTTCACTTAGCAGTGTCAATATTGAGTGGACAGTGGACACCGGTAAAAAGAATATTTTTAAATTTATCGGTACTTTAGGATTAAATGCTGACACATTATTGTACGTTGGCAGTTATAACTTTTATTTCCCTAATTTAAGAAGTAAAGTTCAACTGAAAGCATGGACTAAAAATCCAAATGGAGTAAGCGATAGCAACAATAGCAATGACAGTATTAATTTAACACTTTATCATGGTATATCCGGCAGTTATACTGTTGGAGGCATCAGCCCATCCTTTAGTTCCTTCAACGATGCAGTAAGTACACTTATGACCAATGGGGTTTGCGGTACGGTAACCATTAATGTAAGAGATGGAATATATAATGAGCAAATAGATATTAATAAAATAGCTGGCACAAATGGTGCCAATAAAGTTGTTTTTCAATCGCAATCCGGTGATAGCTCCAAAGTAATATTAAACTACCCTTCCTCAAATAATTATACCACAAAGAATTTTACGGTTTCACTGAGTAATGTATCCAATATTACTTTTAAAAAAATTAGTATTATTCGCTCCGGTTTAGGGTATTATGGAAATACCGTACAAATAAATAATAATGCTGTTTCCAATCAGTTTATAAATAATTTAATTATTAGCAGTGTCATTCCGGCATCTGATTATTATTATTACTCCTCCTCCAATGCCATCTATTCCACCGGCACAAATTACAATGGTAATATTTTTAAAAATAATTTAATTAAAGGAGGCTATTACAATTGTACGTTGATAAGTACAGGTTTACAAAGCGCCTCAAATAATACTTTTATTAATAATACTTTTGATAGCAGTTATTGGGGGGCTATTAATTTACAAAACCAAAATTTAGTCAGCATCAAGCAAAATATTATTAGGAATATTCAAAACAATTACGGATATGGAATTGCCATCAACAATGGATATGATGCTACCAAAATAAGTGGAAATTCAATAGTAATGCTTAATGGAGGGATTCCAATTTATCTTGGCTATGGTACCAAAGGTGCATCCAAAGGTCGATTACAAATTTTTAATAATTTTATTTCACTTGCCGGTAGTTCAGGAATTTTTGATGCGGGTATTCAGGTGGATAACGCAGACAGTATTGATATTATTTACAATAATTTAATTGTTTACGATCCTTCAGCTTCTTCCTCTGTGATTTATTTAAATAGCGTTTACGCAAGTGTAAATTTATATAATAATAATATAATGAATGCCGGAGGAGGATACGCATTATATGTCCCATCCTCCTTATTGCAAGCTTCCAATAACAATAACTTTTTTGTCAATAAAGGCTATTTAGGATATTACAATGCAAGTAACATTAAAAGCTTGAATATTTGGAAATCCATTACTACACAAGATAGTAATTCCATTAATAAAAATCCTTTATATTATTCTTTTACAGATTTACATGTTCAAAATTCAGCCCTGGATGGGGCAGCAAAAGTAATAAGTTGGATTAATTCGGATTTTGACGGTCAAAAAAGAAATTTAAAACATCCTGACATAGGAGCCGATGAATTTACACCATTAGCTTTAGATGCCGGAGTATCCGCAATAGATAGCCCCCAAACCGGCTTTTGTTCCGGATTAAAATCTATTTATATTCATATCAGGAATTACGGAACGGATACCATTAAATACTTAAATATAAAATGGCAAGTGAATGGAGTAAGTATTCCGGTCACTTCCTTTAGCGGTAATTTACCAAAAGGAGAAGAACAAACCTTTAAAATCGGGAATTATACTTTCAGTACCGGAAAAGCGGTAAGCATGCAAGTGTATTGTTATAACCCCAATGGAAAAACAGATAGCAATAAAACTAATGATACCATCAACATAATATTAAATACCGGTTTAAAAGGCAATTACACCATAGGTGGCAGTAAAGCTGACTACCCCACATTTACTTCGGCATGCGCAGATATTATGAATAGAGGTCTATGCGGAGCCTCCATTTTTAATGTTTCCAATGGAGTATATAATGAACAAATAAGTTTAGGTGCACCGACTGGATTATCCAGTAAAAACACCTTGAAAATTCAATCTATTTCTAATGATAGTTCCGCAGTTATTTTAAGCTACCCATCGAGTAATATACCGGATAACAACTATACATTTTTAATGTATGGGACTAAATATTTAACCATTAAAGGGATTACCATTGCAAGAACGGGGAATGGTTTATTTAATAATGCATTGGTACTAACGGCCGAATGTCAACACAATACTTTTACAAATAATCAATTTATCGGAACAAGACTAAATCCCAATAATGCATATAACTATAATTCTAATTCAGCATTAATATTTTGTGTTCCATCAGGCAATAATTACAATACCTTTTCGAATAATTATTTAAAAGGCAATTATTGGGGGTTCTCTGCCAGTGGAGAAAATGCATATGCCACTGCAAAAGGATTAAATATTAAAAATAATATTATTGATAGTACCTATGGCGGAGTGTTTTTGGAATATGAAGATAGCTTTTCTATATTTAAAAATACAATTAGAAATTTAGTTGGGGCCAATTATGGTATCCAAGCTTATTACGGGGGTTATGCTTCTGATATTTCTAAAAATTATATTTTCATGCCTCAAGGCGGATATGGACTTTATTTGTTTTTCCTACATGGTACTGCAAATTCATATTTAATTAACGCCAATAATATTATTGACATGGGGAAAAGTGGTGCAGGAATATATGCATCCTATTTGGATTATAGTGGCTTTTATTATAATACTGTTCGAAGTAAAGGTAATATCGGCAATGCATTAGCCACCTTTATCGGTTATGGGGCCAATACTTGTGAACTTTATAATAATATATTTCAAAATCAAAATGGAGGTTTAGCGTTGAGTGGAGGAAAAAATATAATTACGAATAGTAATTATAATGATTTTTCATCCAATACCACCAATATTATAAATTGGGATGGTACTTTTTATTCAAGTATTAAAGGATTCAAATCCGCTAATGCTTTAGATAATAACAGTCTTAATATTCCCCCCAGCTTTTCAGATTCAATAAATTTAATTTTGTCAGATACCTCGTCTTTAATTCATCATGGAATGGCTCTGAGTAATATAAGCGATGATATTTATGGCTCAAAAAGAAACAAAAAGACCCCTGATATAGGAGCTGTAGAACTGGACCCGCAAGATACTGATTTAGCTGTATTGGCGCTTACTGCACCGGTAAGTGGAGATTGTGCCGATTCTATAAGCATCATAAGTGTTCTTATTAAAAATAATGGGTTAAAAGCTATCAAGAGTTTTTCAATGGTGGCAAAACTAGTTGGAAGCTCAAGTTCATTCGTTTATAGCTTTCCAAAAGGTGCAATATTAAATGCACAAAATGATACGATTATTAATTTTCCGGGATATTTAAATACCACTAAAGCAGGAATTTATCAACTTAAAATTTATTCAATTCTCAGTGGAGATCAGCATCATTTTAATGATACGATTCTCAGCACTATCAATATAAATACCTTGCTTAAAGCCCCATTTTGCAGGAATGGTTCAATTTGCGGTTCGGGTTCCGTAAAACTAATTGCCATTTCCAATGATTCAGTCGTTTGGCTGGATTCTAATGGGACATATTTAGCCTCAGGAGATACATTTAAAACAGCTTTCTTAACACGCAGTACTAAAGTCCTCATTCAAGGAAATCCCAAAATAAATTATTGCGGCCCAATTATTCCTGATAGTGCCGGGGGCTATAATGCATCTTCCAACTTTTTTAACGGATTAAAATTGAATGCCCTGGAAAATCTAATTTTAGATTCATTAACAATTTACCCGGCTTCAAGTGGAGTACTTCAGTTAAATTTAAGAGATAGCAATGGTAAAATTATTGTCAAGCAGAATTTTAATATATCGATAAGTTCACCATACAGTCCGGTACGGATTCATCCGAATTTTAAAATACCACAAGGGAATAATTATATTATTGATGCCTTAAATAGCACTATTTCCGGTATGTATGCCAATGGAGTTAATAGCAAGGGTAGTGCAAGCTACCCATATGTAGCTGCCGGACTTATGGCCATTACTAATACCACTGATACAGCAGCTAAAGCAGGCAAATATTACTATTTTTATAATTGGCGAATAATTAAAGGGTTTTCATGTGCCAGTGAATTAAAAGAAGTGAAGGTAAGTGTAGGCGTTGGCACACCTCCTAAAGCAAACTTCAATACCAATATTAGTTGTAATGGTATCGCATCCTTCCAAGACTCGTCGGTAGCCATTGGTACTTATATAAATTCTTACACTTACGAATTTGGAGATTCTACTTTAAATTATGATACAAGTAAAGCAATCATCAGTCATTATTATAAAAAACGAGGAAATTATCGGGTTTTATTAAGTGTAAGCACCAAAGGAGGTTGTTCGGATTCAGTAAGTAAATGGATAAATATTTCCCCTTCACTCTCCGCCTCTTTTTATGCCGGAAACAAATGCTTGGGCGATACCGTACAATTTATAGACAGTACTTTTGCTTTAAGTAAAATATTGCATAGGCAATGGAATTTTAATGATGGGGATAGCAGCAATAACTATAATCCGGTGCATCTTTATAAACATCCGGGAAAATATAAGGTACAATTAAGTGTTTCAACAGTCAATTGTACGGATACGACAAGCCATTATTTGGATATTTATCCAAATATATATGCCAATTTTTCAGTTCAAAATTTATGTTTTGGTGATACTACATTATTTCAAAATAAATCCATGAGTACGGATTCTAATATAAGCACTCGATGGATATTGAGTAGTGGGGATACCATTTCACAATGGAATGCACGGCACCAATTTCAGCAATCAGGGCCGTACCATATTTATTTGAATGTAAACACCTCTCATCATTGCAATTCGCAATATGATTCCTCTATATTTATTTATAAATTACCTTCAGCTCAATTTACCATTAAAGATTCTTCAACTGCCTATTATTTTAAAGCCAATGACAGTACTTTGCCTTATTATTTTTGGGATTTTGGAGATTCAAATACTTTGAACCATGGATTTAAAGTTTCTCATAATTATCTTCATACAAATAAGTATAATACTATTTTAAAGGTTATGGATTCAAATCAATGTTCCAATACAAGTGATTCCATTTTAGATATTCAAAAACTCGAAGTAATTTCTGCCTTTGAAGAAGTGATGGCATTTTCTGTTTATCCGAATCCGTTTGAAGAAAAATTTATTCTTTCCTATAAATTAAAATCAGCAGCATCTCTGGTTTTTCAAATTAGTGATTTGAATGGAAAAATAATTAGTGTCATACATCCGGGAAAACAAGGACCGGGCACCTATCAAATGTTAATCAATAACAATGATCATTTAATTGAAAGGCATGGAGTATATTTGTTGCGAATCTTAAATAATGAGAACGCAACTATTCGTTTGTTAAAATTATAATGGATAACAATACCTTACCTCAAAATAATTTGTTGGGCCTGATTGGATATCCATTAACACACTCATTTTCAAAAAAATATTTCACCGATAAATTTATTAAGGAAGGACTGACCCAATTGGCTTATGAATTATTCCCGATACCAAACATTTCAGAATTAAGCCCTCTCATTCAAACACATGAAAGCCTGGTAGGCTTGAATGTTACTATACCTTATAAATCAGCTGTAATTCCCTATTTGGATGCCATTCATCCCGAGGCCGAAATTATAGGCGCAGTAAATTGCATTGTGATACATACTCAGGGGGGTAAGAAAATATTAAAGGGTTACAATACAGATATTTATGGATTTGAGAAAAGCCTATACCCATTACTTGACCGGCAACATGATGCAGCCCTTATTTTAGGCAGCGGTGGAGCTAGTAAAGCCGTACAATACGTTTTGACTAAATTGGGAATAAATTTTATTATTGTTTCCAGATCCTCAGAAAAAGGCTTGAAATATGAAGAGATAAACCAAGAACAAATTAAGCATCATAAGCTAATTATAAATACCAGCCCCTTGGGTATGTACCCAGAAATAAATAATTGCCCAAATATTCCTTATCAATTTCTAAGTGCGGAACATTTATGCATGGATTTGATTTATAATCCGGAGGAAACCTTATTTTTGAACAAGGCAAAGGCCCATGGTGCAATTACCAAAAATGGTTTAGAAATGCTTTATTTGCAAGCTGAAAAAGCTTGGGAATATTTTACCGATACAGAATAAATGATTACAATTTTACTTAGTTGGTTGGTTATAGCAGGCATCTCTTACCTGTCAGGGCATTTTATACTGACGATACTCTCTAAATTTTTAAAAACTGATTCCGGCAACTCTTTTACTTTAACTTGCTTGAGTGGTTTGGCCTTCCTTGCTATGGTATGCAGCTGGATCAGTTTTTTTAGTGGCATTAATGATTGGGTTTTTATTGGAATATCTTATCTGACCATCATTTGGTTTATTTTTAATTTTAAAAAGATCAAATATAATGTAAGCAACTTCAAGTTGGCCATAAGTAGTACCCCAAAAATATTAATAATATTTTTTGCTTTTGCAGGTATCGTTTTATTGGTATATAGTGCCTCACCTTCTAAATGTTATGATGAAGGGTTGTATTATTTACAAAACATAAAATGGACCTATACCTATCCATTGGTACCAGGACTCAGTAATTTGGAATGCCGTCTGGGATTTAATTCCAGCTGGCACCTGCTGGCCGCCTTATTCAGTTTTCCTTTTGCCCTGGGTTATATGCTTGATGATATTAATGGATTTGTATATTTATTATGTGTGCTCTATGCCATAGGTGGGATTAAAAAATTACTGAAGAAAGATTTTCATGTCAGCCATTTTTTATCCGCCGCCATGGTCCTGCCGGGGATATTATTTTATTCCTCTATCATGGGGCCGGCAGCCGACTTAAGTGTAACCTTATTTGTTTGGATCATTATCATCCTTTTTGTAGAAAAAATTGATCAAAAAACCATGGATAAAATAGATCTCCGATTTATTTTAATTTGGCTATTTAGTTCATTTTTGATTACAGTAAAATTATCAGCTATTACGATTTTAATCTTGCCTGCCTATTTATTATTTCTTACCCTGCGCCAAAAGCATTGGAAAGCAATATTGGTTTTGTTTTCAATGAGTTTACTAGTTACCATCCCTTGGCTGATACGGAATGTAGTACTTACTGGTTTTTTACTATATCCCCTACCTGTTTTAAATATCTTTCAGGTAGATTGGAAAATTCCGATGTCAGAACTCAATCATTTGAATGCGGCTATTGAAGGCTGGGCACGCCTGGGAAATAATAATTATGATCAAATTAATGCCATGCCTTTTATTTCATGGGTACCTAAATGGTTTGCTCAAAAACGTATTTATGACAAATTAATTATTGTCATTTTCTTTTTAAGTATTCTAAGATTAATGTTCTTCTATTTAAAAAAATACAAAAAGATTTCCGGTAGAAGGCACTTGTTTATAGTTGTTTTTACCATTTTTATCAGTTTAGTTTTATGGTTTTTGAAAGCACCGGATCTACGCTTTGCCTATGCCTATATGATTTGCTTTATTGTTATTAGTTTATCCTTAGTGTATAGGAATTCAATGATTAATCTAACACCTAAAATACTAAAGCTTGGATTTGTAGGTTCCGGATTTTTAGCTTTTAGCATGATGCTTATGGTATTATATGTTTTAAATAAGGAGTCATCTTATTCAGCTACAGCCATGCTCCTAAAACCGGCTGCCTATCCAACCCCGTTATTTCAAGAACTTAAAGTAGATGGTCATCCTGTTTTTGTACCTAAAGGTTTTCAATGTTGGGACGGGCCATTACCTTGCCAACTTCAATTAATTCAGCATCCTTATCATTTCAGAGGGAAGACCCTTGCCGAAGGCTTTAGAGCAGAATAGTTAATAATCAATAATTTAAATCGGTTTCTTACTATACTTGTTGTCACAAGTATAGTAAGAAAATATATTTGAGGCCTATGTTAATTTATGATATAAAGTGATTTAAAATTTCCTTAAATTTGGGGAGTAAACTACAATGCTCTCAATGAAAAACTTTAAATTGCTATTCTTAGCCTTATTTCTTATTACCATTCAATTTGAAATTAAAGCGCAATCATGCTTAAAAGCATATTTCCCCATGGATGGAAATGCCAATGAAATTATTGGAAAATATAATGGTACCGTTTATGGTGCAAAATTAGATACCGATAGATTTGGTAGGGTAGATAGTTGTTACCGCTTTAATGGAACTACCGATTATATTTCTTCCAGTTATCCTGTGCCTACCGGGAATAGCGCCAGAAGCGTAAGTGCATGGTTTTATGCAACAGATTCTACCACTAATGCTGGGTACGGTTACAATACTATTGTTTCTTGGGGTGATGTAAATACCAATAATTTATTTTCAATTGCGACTGCCCAACATGGAGCGCTCAGAATTGATGGATTCGCAAATGATGTTAGAACTACCCCATATGTTACGGATGGCAAATGGCATTTTGTAGTAGTAACCCATGATGGTGATACTACTCGCGTATATTTGGATGATAGCATGATTGCAAAAAAAGGAACCAAATATAATACTGTATCTTCTAAACTGATGATCGGTACACGCATCAATCAAAAAGGCCAAGTAATGAAAGGTAAAATTGATGATGTAAAAATATTTTCTTGCGCTATTACTGCTCAAGAAATCGATTCTTTATATAAACTTAAAGCCCATACCATTACCAAACCTACGGGATGTATTAAAGCATATTATCCATTTTCAGGAAATGCGGGTGATAGCATAGGCACTTATAATGGTACGGTATATGGTGCAACCTTAGATAGTGATAAAACAGGTGCTCCAAATAGTGCATATTTATTTAATGGAAGTTCGGATTATATATCAAGCAACTATCCTGTTCCAACCGGAAATTCTGAACGTACGGTTACCGCATGGTTTTATGCCACAGATTCTACCACGAGTGCAGGTTACGGATATAATACCATTGTTTCATGGGGTGATGTTACTGCTAACAGTTTATTTTCTATAGCTACTGCACAACATGGGGCCATCAGAATTGATGGTTTTACAAATGATGTTCGTACCACCAAATATGTCACCGATAGCAAATGGCACTTCGTTGCAGTTACCCATGATGGAGACACCACCAGAGTATATTTGGATGATAGCCTGATTGGGAAAAAAGGTATTACCTACAGTACTGTATCTTCTAAACTAATAATTGGTGCCAGGATAAACCAAAGCAACCAATTTATGAAAGGCAAAATAGATGAAGTAAGAGTATTCGGTTGCGCATTAACTTATAAAGAATTAGATTCTATATATCAATTAAATGCCCACCTTAAATTACATCATTATCTCTCCGGAAATATTAAGGATTGCTCTAAAAATGCACTGGCCAATACGAAGGTTTATTTGTTAAAATTCAATCCTGCTGATACTACCCTTTCTGCTGTGGATAGTACCCTTACTGATACGTTTGGTCATTATTTATTTTCAAACGTAAAAGATACTTCGGTATATGTTTATGCAGTTCCCGATTCAGCAAAATATCCCGGTGATGTGCCAACGTATTTCGATACCGCACTTGCCTTTCAGGATGCCGCTGCAATTGCCATCAATAAAATAAATACCTATGCTAATTTTTCATCTTTTTGTGGCAAAAACCCCGGCGGGAATGCTGTCATCAGTGGTAAAGTAAGTTTATGTTATGCTTGTAAAAAATCAGGCGCAGGACTACCGGCAGTAGGTTTAAAAATTATTTTGGTGGATTTACATAACAATTTACAAGGCATTACTTATACTGATAAAAATGGTAATTTTACCTTTAAAGGCATCAGTATCCAAAATTATAAAATATGGGTGGATAAGCCACTTGTAGATAATACTTCCGCTCCTCAGGTAAGCTTAACGACTTCCTCATACAATAAAACTAATTTGGTATTTACCCTTTATCCTACTCTTTTAGAAATGCAAAAAGATACCACTACCGGACTTGCTTCTACCCTATTAACAAGTAATAACATTCAAATTTATCCAAATCCGTTCTCAGATATTTTAAACTTGGAAGGCAAATTTAGCGGTAATGAACATTTGCTCGTTAATATTACTGATTTGGTGGGTCGCAATGTATTTCAAAAAGAACTATCGGAAAATATTAATACTGCTCAATTATCATTATCCCAACTCAAAACCGGCATGTATATTTTGACCATTCAACAAGGAAATAAGATCGTATTCAGAGAAAAAGTTATTCGGAATTAAAAATTATTTAGCTTAAAAAGGCGGTAAAACTACATTTTACTGCCTTTTTTTGTGCCCATATTCGAGTGGATTTCTACGTCTGCTTCTTTCCAGTCAAATGCTATTTTAAATGAGGCATTCAAACATCCAATTTATTGTAATTCAATTGAATTTATAAATAGCAAATGGATTATTGGGAACAATAAAACGCCCAAACACTTCCCAAGATTACACAATTATAGTAACTTTGAACTTTAATTGCTATGAAGAAACTATCCATTGTCATACCGGCATACAATGAAGAGCGTACCATTCATCTTATCTTGGATAAGATAGCAAAGGTTCAATTGTTAAATAATATTCCCAAGGAAATCACCATGGTGAATGATTGTTCCAGTGATAATACCATTGGTGCCATTAATTCCTATATAGCTGCACATCCGGAAATGGATATTAAATTATTTAGCCACCCTGTTAACAAAGGGAAAGGGGCAGCCTTGCATACCGGTATTAAGGAAGCCACCGGTGATTATATAATTATTCAGGATGCAGATTTAGAATACGATCCGGAAGAATATAATTTATTAATTAAGCCTGTACTTGACGGTTTTGCAGATGTGGTCTTTGGTTCTCGATTTATAGGAGGAAAGCCCCATAGAATATTATTCTTTTGGCATACTATGGGTAATAAATTTTTAACTACGCTTTCCAATGTTTTTTCCAATCTGAACCTTACAGATATGGAAACTTGCTACAAGCTTTTCCGTGCGGATATTATTAAATCCATTCCTTTAAAAGAAAATCGCTTCGGATTTGAACCGGAAGTAACTGCAAAAGTTGCTAAGGTTAAAAATATTCGTATTTATGAAGTGGGGATTTCCTATTACGGTCGTAAATATGAGGAAGGTAAAAAGATTGGTTGGAAGGATGGTTTCCGTGCCATTTGGTGTATTTTAAAATATAATTTATTTCAATAAGCCCCCCATAAAGGAATGTCAACTAAGTTTGATTTTAAGGATCTGGACTCTGAAGGTTTCGAAACTTTAGAGGCAATTGCATCAGCTAATGCTTTTAATCATTGGATGTATCAAAGCATTCTGCCTTGGTGCAAGGGCACTGTATTAGAAATTGGCAGTGGCATTGGTAATATTTCTAAATTTTTTCTGGATGCCGGATATCAAATTTGTCTGACTGATATTCGAGATAATTATTGTGAACGCTTAAAAGAACAATTTGAAGGAAACAATAAACTTATCGGAGTAAAAAATATTGATATCGTTCATCCGGAATTTGACACCAAATATGCTGAATTTTTTGAAAGTTTCGACACGGTTTTTGCTCTAAACGTTGTTGAACATATAGAAGATGATGCCCAGGCACTCAAAAATATTTATAAACTTCTGCGCAAAGGTGGAAAAGTAATTATTTTGGTCCCTGCCTATCAAGCATTATACAATAGGTTTGATGAAGAACTTTATCATTATCGTCGCTATAATGCCACTATGCTTAAAGGAATAATTCAAGGCGGCGGATTTAAAATAATCAAATCCTTTTATTTTAATTTTATGGGAATACCTGGGTGGTTCGTTTCCGGTAAATTACAGAGAAATAAAACGATTCCAAAAGGTCAAATGAAGCTATACAATAGCCTTGTTCCAATATTTAAAATTATTGATCGAATTTTCATGCGCAAAATTGGTTTATCAGTAGTTTGTGTAGGGGAGAAATCTTAAGTTGAGTGCTTAGAAAGGTTCTCTTTTTTGGCCTTATTCCATTTATTTATTTACTTAAACTGCAGGATTTTCCTATTTTTGCATTAAGTTTATTAGGGGATCAATAAAACCTTCGGTTCATTACATCTTATGGAATACAATTTCACAGCAATAGAAAAACGTTGGCAAATTTTTTGGGAAGAAGAAGGAAGCTACCGCACCGATGAAAGCTCAGGAAAGCCCAAATACTATATTTTGGACATGTTTCCTTATCCATCCGGTGCAGGATTACATGTAGGGCATCCCCTTGGCTATATTGCTTCTGATATTGTAGCCCGATATAAACGCCACCAAGGCTTTGAAGTTTTGCATCCCATGGGCTATGATGCTTTTGGTTTACCGGCAGAACAATATGCCATTGATACCGGAAATCATCCTGCTGATTTTACGGATAAAAATATTGCTCGATATCGTGAACAACTTCAAATGCTGGGTTTATCATTTGATTGGAGCAGGGAAGTTAAAACCTCTGATCCGGCCTTTTATAAATGGACCCAATGGATTTTTATTCAATTATTCCATAGTTGGTACAACATAAACTCAGATCGTGCCGAAGAAATCAATACCTTAATTCAAGAATTTGAAATTCACGGTAATGAAAACGTGAATGCTGTATGCACTCCTACTCCTTCTTTTACGGCTACTGCATGGAATAAAATGGATGAGCAAGAGCAGCAAAAAATATTATTAAATTATCGTTTAGCCTATATCGGAAATTCCGAGGTCAATTGGTGTGAAGCTTTAGGAACCGTTTTAGCCAATGAGGAGGTCAAGGACGGGGTCTCTGAGCGCGGAGGCTACCCGGTAGTAAAGCGTACCATGAAACAATGGTTTCTACGTATTACTGCCTACGCGGAACGATTAATACAAGGATTAGATACCATATCATGGCCGGAAGCCATCAAAGAAATTCAACGCAATTGGATTGGTAAAAGTACAGGCGCCGAAGTAAGCTTTAAAATAAAAGGTACTCATGAAGATGCTTTAGATTTAAATGTTTTCACCACCCGACCGGATACTATTTTTGGAGCCACCTTTATGGTTTTAGCTCCTGAACATGCACTTGTATCGGCCATTACCACTGAGGAACAAAAAAATGTTATTCAGGATTATATTGAACAAGCTAAACGCAAATCTGACCGTGAGCGTATGGCCGAAACAAAGAAAATAAGCGGTGCTTTTACGGGTGCTTATGCCATCAATCCATTTACCGGGACAGAAATTCCAATTTGGATTGCTGATTATGTTTTGGCTGATTACGGGAAAGGTGCCATCATGGCGGTACCGGGACATGATAGTAGGGACTGGGCTTTTGCTAAACATTTTAATCTTCCTATTCTTGAAGTAGTAAAAGGTGGAAATGTTTTAGAAGCCAGTTACGATGCCAAAGATGGAGAATTGGTCAACTCAGGCTTTTTAAATGGCTTAATGGTTAAAGATGCCATCAATTTGGCCATTTCAAAATTGGAAGAAGCAGGTATCGGCAGCAAACAAATAAATTATCGTTTACGCGATGCCAATTTTTCACGGCAAAGGTATTGGGGCGAACCCTTTCCAATTATTTATAAAGATGACATACCCTATTCGGTCAATGAAAAAGAATTGCCTATCTCCTTGCCTGAGGTATCCTCCTATAAACCGAGTGGTAGCGGCTCCTCCCCACTGGCAGCTTTAAATGAATGGGTAAATCTTCCGGATGGAAGCCGTAGAGAAACCAATACGATGCCCGGTTGGGCAGGTTCTTCATGGTATTTTTTAAGGTATATGTCCCCTAATAATAATGAGGAATTCATTTCTAAGGAACGTGAACAATATTGGAAAAATGTAGATTTTTATATTGGAGGAGCAGAACATGCTACCGGACATTTATTGTATTCGCGTTTTTGGCATAAATTTTTATTTGATCGCGGATTCGTGAGCACTGACGAGCCTTTCAAAAAATTAATTAATCAAGGAATGATTCAGGGCAGAAGCAGTATTTTATATCGAAAAAAAGATTCCAATACTTTTGTTTCTAAAAATCTTATCTCAAATTATGAAACCACTGAAATAAGAGTGGACGTCAACTTGGTTGAAAATGATATTTTAAATACCGATTTATTTAAAGCATGGCGACCGGAGTTCCAAAATGCAGCATTTATTTTAGAGGGTGATAAATATATTTGCGGGGCGGAAGTGGAAAAAATGTCCAAATCCAAATACAATGTAGTAACGCCTGATAGCATGGTAGCAAAATACGGCTGCGATACCTTTAGGATGTATGAAATGTTCCTAGGGCCTATAGAACAAAGCAAGCCGTGGAATACTGAAGGCATAGACGGCGTGAGCAGATTCTTGAAAAAATTATGGAATTTATTTTTTGACAAGGATGGTAATATTTCTCTCAGCGAAGAAAAACCAGATGCAGATGAATTAAAAATCCTTCATAAAACGATTAAAAAAGTTACGGAGGATATTGAGCGATTTAATTTAAATACTTGTATCAGTTCATTCATGATTTGCGTAAATGAACTAGGTGCATTAAAATGCAATAAACGTAGTATTTTGGAGCCATTAATAATATTATTGGCGCCATTTGCCCCGCATATTAGTGAAGAATTGTGGCAACAAATTGGAAATAATAGCTCAATAAACAAATGTGCTTATCCAAAACATAATGATGAATTTTTAGTAGAATCTACTTTTGAATATCCGATTTCAATAAATGGGAAACTGCGTGCAAAACTTAATTTAGATTTAAATTTAAATAAAGAACAAATTGAGAAGGCAGTTTTACAATTGGAGGAAGTTCAAAAATGGTGTAATGGAAATCCTCCAAAGAAAATTATTGTGGTACCGGGAAGAATTGTAAATATCGTGGTTTAAACGGCCTTTACTTCTTCCATCAATTTAAACATGATACCTTCTTTCAAAGCATAATCTGAAACAATCAGTCGTTTCAGATGTTGCCGTTTCATAATATAATCTATCATGATAATACCGATGGCAATCATTTCCACCCTGAAGGCAATTAAGCCGGGCATGGTAGCTAATTCAGCTCTATTTGCATTTAATAATTTGTCTCGAATTTCACGATAATGACTCAAATCCATTAAATGGTGTACAAAAGGGAAGGTTTGTTTTTGAGAATGGAATAATTCCATATCGATATCGGATATGGATTCAAAGGTACCGGATGCCCCAACTAATAGGCTAACATTGTATTTATCGGCCTGTTCCCACAAAGGTTCTAACTCATCGTCCAGAAATTTTTCAATGGCCTCTCTCAAATCATTTTCAATAGGCTCCGTATGGGGAAATAATTGATTGAGTCTGGAAACTCCTATAGCAAAGCTTTTCCTCCAGAACATTTCATTTTCATCTGCAATAATAAATTCAACGCTACCGCCCCCAATATCCATGATTAAGGTAGCTTCCTCACCTAATGGTACCGCATGACGCACGCCATTATATATTAAAGCAGCTTCATTTTCTCCATCAATAATATGAATAGGTGCCTTTAAAATATCTTCAAAATCATGCTGAAACTCATGGGCATTGCTAGCAATTCTTAAAGTTGCAGTGCCATAAATTTGAATGTTTTCAACTTGAAATGCTTCAATAATTTCACGAAAATCACAAGCTGCTTTCAATCCTCGTTCATAGGCTTCCTGTTGAATAAAGCCGGAAATAAAGGTTTTACTGCCCAATTTAACAGGAATTTGAAGTTTATCCAAAATTTTGAAATGACGCCCCTCCCACTCCACAATTATCTGGTGAAACGTATTGGTCCCAAGGTCTATAATGGCCGCGCGTTGTAGCATCCCGTTTGGATAAAAAGTCAAAATTAAAGGAAAAATTGGAAGTACTGAATATCTTGGCTCATTTATAATCTTACAAATTAATATATTAAATCAAAATGACTTAAAAAAAAACGTCCTGCCACAAAAATGCAACAGGACTTTCCTATTAAAAAATTATATCCTTTAGAAATTAAAAGTGGGCTCTTCGCCGCTTTCTAAACGGGCACGAAGAATTTGTTCCTTATACGACTGCAATTTATCAGCATATAATTCTTCCTGTATAGACCACTTGCTGGGTAGTTGTGATATTCCGCTTTGTTGGCGCAAAATGTATTCTGAAAAAGCATAGCGAATATGTTTTTCGGCTTGCCTTTTTTCGAATTGATAAGCAGCATTTAAAATGGCTGTTTGCCAATCGGCAGAAGCTTCAATGGAAATTTGCTCTCCTGAATTTTTAAGTATTTCTATAGCAGACTCAATGGCATTATACTCCATTCTTTTATGCAATTCTTTTTCATACACCTCGCATAAGTCCAATAGCTTTCTGCTTTCAAATTTGCGAATAAAATCCTCCAATATGCCCGGCTCAGTGATGTCCAAACGTGGTTTGCACAACATCTGGTCTTCCATTTTTTGAAGGGTATCCTCTACATCATTCTTTTGATTATTAGAGGGTAGGTATTGCTTTTCCTTTTCGCCCCTTATGTCCGGCATATTTAAAAGTTCCTCAGTACCCATGTGATTATCATAAAAGGTATACCAAGAAGGCAATGCTACAAAATCATCCTCATATGGCTCCTTGCGGAAACCTTCAAAATCCTGCCAACTGGATAATGGATGCGGTTCGCTATAAAAATCGCTATTTACATATTCAATATATAAATTTACTTCTTCATTAGTGACCGCTTCTATAAATGGACATTCAGATATATTCTTTTCCCAATAAATAAAATCATAAGTAACTTCGATACCCGGAATATGAATTTTATCGGCACGCCACAAACATTGCAAATTAAATAATTTCTTTTGCTGGATCTCCCAGAGCAATTCCATGGCATTTTCTAAATCATCATTTACATTTTGTTCTTGTTCTCTTAGAAATTGCGGAGAATATTGAAGATATTGAGCCTTCCGCATGGAATAAGATTGAATAAATTGACGAACACTCTTTTCATCAAACTTAGAAAAATATTCTTGAAATCTTGGGCCTTCCAGCTCATGAGCGATCTCGCCGGCAAGTCTGCTTTTTTCAGACTCCTCCATTAAGTACTGCTGGATATTGATTTCAATCACCGGTTTCTCTCTTTTATGTTTCATATTCCGTTCTACTATTTTTAATTAGAACGAAATTAGGGGCCATCAAAAATTGTGTTGTAGCGAATTACTCAATTAGTGCTCACTGTAAGGTTTTACGCCTTTTTGTTAGTTTTTAAAACTTGGGCAATAGGAACTAATTGTAAATCAAAGTTAAATATTTTGTTTATTTAAAAACAAATTGTTTATAAATATTTTATCATATATTTGATTATCAATTATTTAAATATGCGTCTGGTTTGATTTTAAACCTTTCAAATCAGGTTTGTAAGTTCTTTTGCTTTAAATTTGAATAGTGAAAACCTCCTTATCCTTAAAATGCAAGGGTCTCCTTTTATGTCTATTTTGGCTCATTGGTATTGAACATACTTATTCGCAAGATTTTAATAATTACACTATTTTTCGACCGGAAGGAAAACTCCCTTTAAGCTTTTTAAAATCTTCCATCCAGAAAGCCAATGAAGAATTTAATAAAGTTTTGGAAGCAAATGCCAAACAAAACTATAAACATAAAAAAAAGGAGTTCTTACAAGCCAATAATTTCCTGATAGATGAAATGTTGCTGAGTGGGAAGGTTCTTTTCAATGACCCCATCAGTGCCTATGTCAATAAAATTGCCGATTCCATTCTTAAGGACGATCCTAAATTACGAAGTCAATTAGAAATTTATATTGTAAAGTCCTACGCACTTAATGCTTTCACAACCAGCCGGGGTTCCATTTTTATTAATATGGGATTAATTGCCAGGATGCGGAATGAAGCTGAACTAGCGTATATTTTATGTCATGAAATTATCCATTATAAAAATAAACATGTATTAAGTGAATTTGAACAAGCGGAAAATTTAAAACATGAAAGCGGTCTTTATCGCAATCCTAGTATCAGCGAGCAAGAATTAGAAAAAAGTATGTACTCCAGAGAACTGGAATCTGAAGCCGATGTACAAGGCCTAAAAATATATTTGCGCTCCAATTATAAGCTAAGTGAATTGAAAAATGTGTTTGATATCTTGCAGTTTTCTCATATCCCTTTTGCCAATCAAACTTTTAATAAATCTCTTTTTGAAACTTCTACTTTCAAGCTTCCGGGCTCCTACCAATTGAAGGAAACACGCCCCCTGCAAGCACAAGATAATGCCGACAGCTTAAGTTCACATCCTAAAGTAAAGCTTCGAAGAGATTCCATTTTGCACCTTATTAGAGGCATGAAAGACAATAACCGCATGGAATTTATCGTAAGCAAAGAAGAATTTATGAAGGTTCGGGAAATGGCTCGTTTCGAAATTACGCAGACTTACTTAGAAAATAGAAAATATGAAGCTGCCATCTATAATTGTTTTTTATTGAGCAAAGATCATCCTAATAATAAATTTCTGGAGACGTGCATTTTAAAGGCATTGTATGGCTTAAATAAATACGCTTCAGAATGCCCGTTTAAATTTAAACAAGTACTGGAAGATTATGAGGATATTCAAGGGAAACAACAAGGACTTTATTTCCTGATTCAAAATTTGGATGCTAAAGAATTAGCAATACTGGCGGCCAATTATTCTTGGAGAATTTTTAAAAAGTATCCAAACGATAGAGAAATTAAAGCTTTGGCTATTGAAAATATGCGTATCATGGTGGATTATTCCGTAAGTACACGTAGTTATTTTAGTGCCATTCCTGATCATAATACCAACGCAGATACAATTCCTACAAGTATTTCTTTCAAGAAAACTAATAATTTAGCCTTAGCTTCACCAGGTATTAATTTATTAAAATTTAAGAAGCATAAAATAATTCCTAAAAGTATTGCACTTGATTTTGATGAAGCAACATTAAAACCGCTGCCCCGATACTGCAAATTTGCCTTTGTAGATGATGTCAACGATAACTATTTTAAATATATTTTTGATAGCCTGGCCGATGGGAAAACAAAATACCTGAATGATCAAAAAACGGAGAAGCTGACTACAGATTTTTATGCAACTGACGATTGGACGGTGGGATATGAGAATACCCATAAAATACCAAAACCTTTAGGCATGAATAAGGTAGTATTTGTCAATCCGTTTTATTATAAAGTAGATGTTAGAAAGGATATTTTTATTCGCTCACAAGCCTCGGAAGAAGCTGAAGCTAATTTCAATACTACTATTCGTGCTATGGCCTTAGCCTGCGGTTTAACTTATGATATTATCGATAAAAAGCAATTTGAAGCGAATGAAGTGAGTTATTATAATGATATGGCCATTTTAAATGATTGGATGGAAGAATTTTATTTGCACGGCACTCAAATTAATTTTTTAAATTATAAAAACGAGGCTTTCGAAAAAATTAAAGAAAGATATCAAACCAAATATTTTTGTTGGACCGGCTTTATGACCGTTCGGACACAAAATATTGGCTTCTTAAAATTGGTGGCCTCTTGCTTTTTCCCTCCCTTAATTCCGTTAGCTGTTTATAAAACATTGGAACCAAATTATACTACGGTTCAGTACACCATGGTATTAAATATTGAAACAGGCACTTTAGAATACTTAAGTACGAAAGAATATAGTATTAAGGATAGAAATGACGTCATAAAATCCAGTTTATTTGAAGTATTTACCCAAATTAAAACACCCGCTCATTGAAATTATCTATACTCAAAATATTTAGTAAAAAATTATCCATTACCATGATGGTGATATTAGGCACAGTTTGGCACGCTTCTGCACAAACACTTTATACGGGATATTTGGGCCATAAAACGATTATAGGATATCATTTTATTACAGGAATTAATTTTGACCAAATTACTTCAGGCAATACTAAGGGCCCTGCATTTTTGGCGAGACATGAATTTATTATGGATTTCGTGCTGGACCGCGATTTAACTTTCGGTTTTGAAAGTAGCCTTTCAAATTTAAATTTCTCCCAAGTAGTCCCTACCTATATCCCTGAAACCAATAATAATTTAAGCGTACATATGATTATGTATGGTGTCAATTATAAATACTTTATTACCGGTACTCCGGCTCCGGTAGGTTCCTATTTTAAAATTAAAGGAGGATTATTAAACTATTATTATACTTGCTTAAAGGATAATATATATGAAAATAAAAAATCTCAACTTACTTACCTCGGATTGGGGTACGGGAAAAAGCGAGTATTTTATGATAAAATAATACTAGATTTAGGGGTAGAATGCAATTTTATTTTTGGTTACGGTGGCCCAATGTTCCCTATATTTGATGGTCAAAAAAATATTGCTATTAATACTTTAACGGAATCCGCCCATCGTATTTCTCAGGATTGCTTTATTAACTATAGCGTTGGTATTGAAGGCCTTTTCTGGAAATAATCTTTTAAATTTCTGAAAATAAAAGGATTTTGTTATTTTTGTAAAAACAAATTCCTAAAATGAAAAAACCATCCAAGGGGCTATTTACATGGCTTCTCCTCTTTTTTTGCATCCAATGTTTTGCTCAAGATTTTGATAAATATCCCTTCCTGAAATCCTCAGGCAAAGTACCTGAAAGTTTCATGAAATCATCCAAAGCCAAGGCTGATGAACAAATTAATCAAACCCTTGGTCAGGAAAAAAAGACCAGGTATAAAAAGCAAAAAAAATCCTTTATTACTGAGAGTAACTACTATATAGATGAACTACTTTTAAGCGGCGATGTATTGTTTAATGACCCGG
Organism: uncultured bacterium; assembly: GCA_903829945.1. GTDB lineage: Bacteria > Bacteroidota > Bacteroidia > CAILMK01 > CAILMK01 > CAILMK01. The sequence continues at coordinate 23,718 of CAIKRV010000044.1, forward strand.
TAGGTACTTATGTCAACAAAGTGATGGATTCCTTATTAAAGGATGAACCTGAATTAAGAAAACAATTGGAAGTGTACGTGGTAAAATCTTCAATTGTAAATGCCATCACTACTTCCAGAGGTACTATTTTGGTGTACCTGGGCCTCATTGCAAAATTGCATTCTGAAGCAGAATTGGCCTATGTTTTAAGTCATGAAATTATTCACTACAAGAATAAACATTCCATGACTGAATTTGATGTTGCTGAAGACATCAGGCGCGGAAAAGGTGCCTTTAGAAATACTGCCATTAATGATAAAATGTTGGCGCAATCTATGTTTTCTAAAGAACTGGAAAAAGAAGCGGATGTAGAAGGGTTTCAAATTTTCTTAAAAAGCAAATATAATTTACAAGCCACCAACGGTGTTTTTGATATCTTGCAATTTTCCCATACGCCCTTTACTGAATTAGCTTTTAACAAATCTTATCTGGAAACCGCTTCCTTAAAGTTTCCCGGCTCCTACCAATTAGAAAAAACAAGGCCCGTGGTAGCGGATGATAAAGACGATACTTTTGGTACGCACCCGGGGGTTGCCATTCGTCGAGACACGATTAATGCCTTACTTAAAGGGCAATCCAATATAGGAAGAAAAAATTATTTAATCGATTCTACCGAATTTATAAATTTAAGAGAAATTGCCAGGTTTGAAATTGTAGAATACTATATTGAAAACATGAGGTACGAAGCAGCATTATATTGTGCGTATGCCTTGCTAAAATCACATCCCGATAATTTGTACTTGGAAAAAGCAATTATGCGTTCCTTATACGGATTATCAAAATATGCTAAAGAAGATAGATATGATGAAGTACACTATGACTACATGAAAGTAGAAGGCGGCAGACAAGAAGTGTATTATTTGTTTAGCAAAATGAAGGCTAGGGAAATAAGCGTAACTGCACTCAGCTATATCTGGAATTTGAAGAAAAAATATCCGGCCGACCAAGAGATAGCTAGCTTAGCGAATGATCAATTTATGGATTTGGTGGATAATTATTTTGCCAAGAGAAATTTCTTTTCTACCATAGCGGATACGGCGGTACACAAGGATACTGCGGCTACAATGATTAATTTCACTCAATCCGATGATGAAGAAGTGAAAGAACCGAAAATTCACAAAATTGCCAGACGGGTGAAACATGAAGAAACCTCAAGGAAATCTAATACTATTCCCGGGTACCTAAAGTATGCTTTCGTAGATGAATTAAAAGATCCTGAATTTGTAAAAACATTTGATAAATTAGCGAAGGGCCGTAAAGGTAGATTGAATGATAAAAAAGAAAGCGAGTCAGCCAGAGCCGTTTCCATCAGGAAAAAAAACCATGATAAATTAGTCAGACAAGGGCAAGCGATGGGAATTTCAAAAGTAGTATTTGTCAATCCATTTTATTATAAAACCACCTCAGGTTATGAGGTCAATGTAAAACAAGTGGCCTCGGAAGAAGCTCAAATTGCCTTTAATACTAAAATCCATGATATCGCCCAAATGTCAGGTTTGGATTTTGATATTATTGATAAAAAACATTTGGAAGAAGGTGGTGCCGGTGCCTTTAATGATATTTCTACACTGACCAATTGGATTGAAGAATATTATCATCACGGGTCCGCCATGCATTTGATAAATCATCAGCGCGATGACGTCAAAGCACTCATTGAAAAGTACCATACTAAATATTTTTGTTGGACCGGTTTTATCAGCGAAAAGTCTCCGAATTATTTTGTATTTACAAAAATTGTGGCGAGTTTTTTTATATTTCCGGTTTTACCTTATGTTATTTATAAAGCAGTGCAGCCACAATATAAAACCATGCAATACACTATAATAATGGACTTAAGTACCGGCGCACCGGTTTATGTACAATTACATGAATATAAAATGAAAGACCATAATGATATGGTGGAAGCGAATTTCTATGACCTCTGTATGCAAATTAAATCACCAATAGCCAAACAAGAAAATGAAACTACTAAAAAATAAAACGCTAAGAATACTATTGCTGTTTATAAGTGCATACTTACCAAGCCAGGCACAAGTTCCGGGGTTTTTAGGCAATCGGTTTTCTGCCGGGTATCATTTACAATTAGGAACTAATTGGCTTGGATTTGGCTCCGTTGGATTTTTAAATTTTAGACATGAACTACAATTTAATTATGTCGTTCGCAGACGTACGGTAGTAGGACTGGAGTTAGGTTATGGTCGTCTTTCAATTCCTAATTTAAGCGGGCAGGAAATTTCTGATCCAAATTACGGAACAGGTAGTACCATTACAAACGATAACGGTACAATTTCTAATACTTATGTTGGCATTAATGCAAAGTTTTATGGCGGCATAAGTACTATTGCACCACTGGGATTTTACTTTAAATTAAAAACCGGAATGATGTTTTCGAATATAAGTTTGCCCGCCTATGGAGGTCTTTATCAAAATGTACAACCAAATTATTTAATCAATTATCCTTCAATAAGCAATTCATTTTCTAATCCTTATTTTGGCATTGGCTTTGGACAAACCCGTGTAATAGCAAGGAAAGTATTATTGGATATTGGTTTAGATCTGACGTGGACGGATTTCAGTGATTATATTTTGCCCTTGCGTCCTATTGATAATTCATACATTTATAAATTAATTAAACCTAGTGGATTAGCTTACAATGCCCAATCTTACTTCATTGCATATCATATTGGGATAGAAGGATTATTTGGGAGATAATTAATCGTTTACTCGTGGAGGGTGGAGACTTTCAGCAAGGCATCGGTATTTAATATACATATACGGCGCCCTTTGGTTTCCACTAAACCTTCTTCTTTAAATTTTGCCAACTGACGTATTAATACTTCAGTTGCGGTGCCGACCATACCGGATAAATCCTCTCGGGATATATTGATATTTAATGTTTTACCATCTTCTAAGGTACCGTAAGTTTTATTGAGCAATAATAAAACTTCTGCCAAACGCTCTCTCACAGTTTTAGTAGCAATATCTACACGCTTAGTTTCACTCTGATCCAAATCTTGTGATAATAATTTCATCATTCCCATACTCATTTCCGGATTGGAATGTAAAATATCATAAAATGTTTTCTTAGGTACAAAACCCACCACGGTATCTTCCAAAGCTACTGCCGAGGCACGGTAAGTTTCTCCGGCCAATAAGGCACGATAACCAATCACATCACGGGAACCCGCCAAGCGTACAATTTGCTCCTTACCGCCATCCCCACTTCTGCTGATTTTAACTTTACCCGAAAGTACACAATACAAGCCATTAGCATGTTTGCCTTCCATAAAGATATGGTCGCCTTTTTTGAATTCTTTGCGACCCTCTCCATTTGGAATGACCTGCCTTATTAATTCGTGAAAAAGAAATGCTGACCTATTTCCGTATGCTCCGTATTCCGAATTTTGATCCATGTAGTGCGTTCAAGCAAATATTATGCTTGAACCTGCAAAATTACATTATTCTATAGGTTTTCCCTCCATTACTCGGCAAATAATAAATCCTTAACTTCATTTTCCATGCTTCAAATAGCTCCATTTGCCCCGATTTTGGATATATTTTATGTACCTTTGTGGGTTCTATGGGAAAAATTGTAGCCATTGTTGGTCGTCCGAATGTTGGTAAATCAACCTTATTCAATAGGCTTATTGAAGAACGCAAAGCTATTGTAGATGATACAAGTGGCGTTACGCGCGACCGCCATTACGGTGTATCCGAATGGAATGGACGCGAATTTGTGGTGGTAGATACCGGAGGATATGTTGCCGACAGCAATGATTTTTTTGAAACAGCCATCAGGAAGCAAGTGGAAATAGCCATGAGCGAAGCCGACCTGCTCCTATTTATGGTGGATGTAGCTATTGGCATAACTGATGAAGATCAAGCTTTTGCACGTGTACTGCGCAAATCCGGGAAGCCGGTGTTGGTGGTTGCTAATAAAGTAGATAATAATGAACGTATTGCTGATGCCAGCATTTTCTGGAAATTTGGCTTCGATGAACTTTTTACTTTATCATCCTTAAGTGGCTTTGGTACAGGAGAGTTATTAGATAAAATCATAGAACTTCTTCAACCGGATGAAGAAAAGGAAGAGGAAAATTTACCTAAGATTGCCATCATTGGCAGACCGAATGTAGGTAAATCCACCCTAACCAATACATTGGTGGGCGAGGAAAGGAATATTGTTTCTGATATACCCGGAACTACAAGAGATTCAATACATACTAAGTATAATAAGTTCGGTAAAGAGTTCTTATTAATCGATACGGCAGGGATTCGTAAAAAAGGTAAAGTAACCGAAGATATCGAATTTTATTCCGTGATGCGTGCCGTTAGAGCATTAGAGGAATGCGATGTTTGTATGCTGGTTATTGATGCCAAGGATGGTATGGAATCCCAGGATGTAAATATTTTCAACTTGGCCGAAAAGCGTCACAAAGGCATTGTGATTCTTGTAAATAAGTGGGATTTGGTCGAAAAGGACGCCAAAACCGCTGAAGTCTTCAAAAAAGAGATTGAAAATAAGATCGCACCCTTTACAGATATCCCGATTTTGTTCGTTTCGGCCTTGGAAAAAACCAGGATTCATAAAGCCCTGGAAATAGCCATGGAAGTGTATGACAACCGCAAAAAGCATGTCCCAACCTCCAAATTAAATGAGGTGATGTTGGGTGTGATTGAAGCCCATAACCCGCCTACGGTAAAGGGCAAATACATTAAGATTAAGTACGTTACGCAATTACCGACCCATACTCCAACCTTTGCATTTTTTGCCAATCACCCACAATATATCAAGGAACCTTACCGCCGCTATTTGGAAAACCAACTCAGGGAAAACTTCAACTTTACAGGCGTTCCTTTGGGCATCTTTTTCAGAAAAAAATAAAAAATTTGCTTGGTAAGAAAAAAATCTTAATTTTGTGGCGGAATTCAATTCTTTGAGAATCGAATGACAGTTCGTTACCTAATTTTTCTAAGTATCATTGTTACAGGCCTTAGCTCCTGTACAGGAAACGGAAATCCGGGTAATGAGAAAGAAGAAAAACAAGCCGATAGCCTAAAAACTAAAGTGCTTGATAAAGCGACGGATAAGTTTAAGGATAGTATAGTACCGGATAAGAAAACGAAACAACCTGAAAACTAATTAACTTTGTTCACTAAATTTTTTAATATTTAATTTTTAAATCTTTTTTACGATGAAAAAACTTCTGGCTTTAGTAATGGTTGCTGGTGCAGTTACTTTGTACTCTTGCAACAATGGAAAAACTGAAGGTGCTTCCGAGGGCTCTAAAGATTCAGCTAAAACTGAAACTCCTGCTGCTCCTACTGCTCCTGCTGACACTACAAAAGCGGCTGCTGCTGACACAACAAAGAAAGCTGACGCTGCTGGTGATATGAAAAAAGAGGAGAAGAAGGAAGACAAGAAAGCCGACAAGAAATAATTTTCTTTTCGACAAATCTTCAAACGCATAAGGAGTGAGCAATCACTCCTTTTCGTGTTTTATCCTTATCCAAGTCTAAAGCACTAATTCTTAGGGCTTTGCGCGGGCTTTGCACCATGTTGATCTTCACGCTTCTTCTTGCCTTTCAATTTCTTAAATGAAGCGGAAATACATCCATTCCATGGGAACTTGATTCCTTAAATATTCCATTTTTTAAATATTTTGAAAACTGTGAACGCCTTTTCAGTTTCCTTATAAATCCCCCTCCTTTGATGCATATCAATCAATTATGGATATTGAAGATTTTTGGTTTTTGCCCTAAGGTTTTTTTGTAACTTTGCGCCCTATCTTTTATCTACAGTTATGACAATCGGAACATTGGAAGAAAAGAAGTCCGGTCTTTATGCTCTGGGCTTAAATGGATCTACAAAAGTACACTGGAATCTAAATCCAGCCGAATTGGTAGAACAGGCTATCCTTCGCGGAGAAGGCAGCTTATGCGATAACGGTGCCTTTGCGGCAGATACCGGAAAATTTACAGGTCGCTCTCCTAAAGACAAATTTGTGGTTTGTGACGCTCTCACTGAAAATTCAGTTTGGTGGGGTGAGGTCAACATTAAATTTGATCCTGAAAAATTCGACAAATTATACGATAAAGTAATTCATTACCTCAATGGCAAAGAATTATTCGTGAAAGATTCCTATGCTTGTGCCGCTCCGGAATATCGTTTAAATATTAGAGTAATTAGTGAGAGTGCTTTCCAAAGTCTCTTTGCCAATAATTTATTTTTACGTCCTACCCCGGAAGAATTGACCAATTTTGAGCCGGATTGGAAAATCATTGCCGCACCAAGTTTTGAAGCTGACCCGGCAATAGATGGTACCCGTCAGGGAAATTTTGCCATTGTTAATTTTACTAAGAAAATTATCCTCATCGGGGGTACTGCTTATACCGGTGAAATTAAAAAAGGTATCTTTTCAGTATTAAATTTTGTCCTTCCGCACGAGCACAATGTATTATCTATGCATTGCTCCGCCAATGTGGGTAAAAATGGCGATACCGCTATTTTCTTCGGCTTATCCGGTACCGGAAAAACCACCCTATCCTCTGATCCGGAACGTAGACTCATCGGGGATGATGAACATGGTTGGGATGGCAAGCAAGTTTTTAATTTTGAAGGCGGATGCTATGCTAAAGTCATCAATTTATCCAAGAAAAACGAACCTCAAATTTTTAATGCCATCAAGTTTGGTGCATTGGTGGAAAATATCAATTTTGTAAAAGGCACTCGTACCATTGATTATAAGGATGATTCCAAAACGGAAAACACCCGTACCGCCTACCCTATTGATTTTATTGATAATATTATGGAGCCATCCCTTGGAACGGCTCCTAAAAACATATTCTTTTTAGCAGCGGATGCCTTTGGGGTATTGCCTCCAATTGCAAAATTAAGTAAGGCACAAGCTATGTTTTACTTTATTTCCGGCTATACCGCCAAGGTAGCCGGTACCGAAGCCGGCGTTAAAGAACCTTCACCTACCTTTTCAGCATGCTTTGGCCAAGTATTTTTGCCATTGCACCCTACCAAATATGCAGAAATGCTAGGGCATAAACTTCAAGAAAACCCTGACATCAATGTATGGTTGGTAAATACCGGCTGGATAGGTGGTGCCTATGGTGTAGGTGAGCGCATCAGCTTGCCGTATACGCGTAGCCTGATCACGGCAGCATTGGATGGCAAGCTTAATAATGTTGAGTTTGTTCAAGATCCTATTTTCAACCTTTCTATGCCTAAATCTTGTCCAAATGTACCGGATGAAATTTTATATCCGCGCAATGCTTGGAAAGATAAAGACGCATATGATCAAAAAGCAAAAGAACTGGCCAATTCCTTCAATAAGAATTTTGAGAAATTCAGCGATTTTGCCGGTGCAGAAATAAAAAGCGCTGCGCCTAAAGCTCAGTAATATTTATATATCTGTCTAGCATAAAAATAAAGCCCCGAATTGGGGCTTTATTTTTTGATATGCTATTGCATAATTTAATGGTGCCGAATTAGTTGTTTATATACCAGGATAAGGTGAAACTGGGAAATTAAAGTATTAATGGCCTCGGCTCCACCTGCTCTGTCCATTTCCGAAGGAATACTTTGAAAGGAAAAAAATTCGATAAACACTTATTTATTAAACACTTAGCCATTGGGATATTTAGGCCAATTAAATATTTTTCAATAAATTGCGAAAAACAACTTTCTGAATGAGGTTGAAAAGCGTCTACAAATATGAATTCCGAAAATCCTTGGAATGCCCTAACCTAGATATGAAACTTTTGGAAAAAGTTGAAGAACTGACCCGGTATATGATTGAATTGAAACAAGAAAATGAGCAATTAAAATCAGCATTGATAAAACTTAAAAATTAAAAGAATGTTGAAGTATTTTGTTAGTATTCTAGTGTTATCATTATTTGCAAATTCTGCATATGCGCAGTACATTCGTTACAATGAAACATTATTTGGCAATTATGTGCCTTCGCCTCCTTACAGAGTAGGTCATATATACGATGTGGACAGTTTTGGCAATAGAATTAAACATGATGATTCTCTTGAGATTTTTGAATGGGATTCTAATGGCAGTAATATTCAATGGGAAAATGCTGCTGGATATAATCCTAAAATTTATGATTATTCATACTTTCAAATAAGGTACGAAACGAATAACCTTATAGTATTATCTAAATTTATTAGGGTTGCAAAATATGTTGCTGGCCTTTTTAATCCTGCAAATTTGTGGGATAGTGTGCATATTTACTATACCTACGATTCAAGCACGGGTAATTATTTACTTAAAAATAAATACACTCAATTACTCAATAAAAAAGGAAAGGTTTTTAATTCTGAGAATATAAATTATTATTTTGATGGGAATGGAAGTGATACGCTTATTATTTATCAAAGGTGGGATGCTGTCAATAGCGCTTGGAAGGACTCTGCTAAATCCATCGCTAAATTTATACCATCTATGGGAATTCCGCAATGGTATTACCATTGGATTTATGCTAATAATAAGTGGATGCTCCATACCGTAGATAGCATGTTATATGATAGCGCCTCCAATCCTAAGGCTATATTCACCCAAGTAAATCATAATGGTAATTTAGTAGATTCGAGCAGAAGATTTATGCATAGACTAGATGCACATACACTTGAAAATGTACACTGGATTTGGATTGATTCAGCGTGGATCAAGGATACGATTGCGATTTTTTATACTAATTATAATGGTATTGCAACTAAATTATTCAAATTTTATGATCCTAAAACACAAATTGCAGTTAAAGCAATCAAGTGTAATTATGCTAATCCGGATCTTACAGGCCTAAAGCAAGATATAAATAATTCTGCAAACTTTCAAATTTATCCCAATCCTACTCTGGGAACTATGAATATAGACTATACCCTTGATGCTGCTCAAGAAGTATTAATTAATATTTATAATTTGATGGGAAAAGAAGTTCGGCATATAGAATACAGTATACAAGATGGCGGAAAGCATCATGCGCAAATTGATTTGACCGAGTTACCGGAAGGAATATATTTTATAAAATTTCAATGCAAAGAAACACAGAATATTCAAACCTTAATTAAGCAATGAAAATCATTTGTAAATTTATAATCTTCTTATTTGCGTTCAGTTATCTTATTTCTTGTAGTCCTAAAGAAAAACCACCCGTATACGGTTGTACCGATCCAAATAGTTATTATTATAATCCTTATGCAAATGTAAATGACGGTAGTTGTAGATACGTAGGCGAAATATCCTTATATAGAAAATCTACGGGGGCTAATAATGATTCAATTGAATTTTGGTTAGATACCATCAATGGTAAAGGATTAAAATTACAAGGCGCCTTTCAATATAATGAACTCCCGACCAAGCCACAATCATGTACCGACATAAACACTTTGAATATTGAAATACCTATTGGCACATGGATCTATCAACTTAGAAAAAAAAGTGTAGGAAGTCCAACTACAAATTTGACACCTGTAACCACCGTAAAAAGTTATAACAAACTTTGTGATACCTTAGGCCTAAATTAAATATCTAATATTAACTCGCTCGCGAGTATAAAATCAGAAGTCCATGACCACCCTCAGTTGCAAAGCAGCAAGAAATCATGGGGGCGATCCATTTCACAAATTATTATCAAGCGAATTTAGACCACCGCGCAGTGGATAATTTCTAACCTTCAAGGTAAGCATTATTTTTTTATTCACTTTATTCAAATTCGGTGCCGACCATTCAGCAGGAAGAATTTTTATATTATGTAATTTTGTCGACTGATTTTAAACATAATTGATTTCATCTAAAATTTAAAAATGGTCATCAGGGCAATAATAATCTCTAATTGAATTATTTTGAATTGATTCTCGTTATAATGCTGCAACATAAAAAATCATGTCTAAGAAAGGAAGAGTTTTAGTAGCAATGAGTGGCGGCATTGATAGTACCGTGGCCGCAATAATGCTCAAGGATCAAGGTTATGAGGTAATTGGCATAACCATGAAAACCTGGGACTACCAAACTTCAGGGGGTAATTCCAAGGAAACCGGTTGCTGCTCCTTGGATTCCATCAACGATGCCCGTGCCATTGCCTTAGAGCATGGCATTCATCATTTTATTCTAGACATCCGCGATGAATTCGGAGATCTGGTGATTGACAATTTTGTGGATGAATACATCGCAGGTCGCACCCCTAATCCTTGTGTATTATGTAATACCCACATAAAATGGAAGGCTTTGCTCAAGCGCGCCGATAAATTGGATTGCGAATTTATCGCTACCGGCCATTATGCCCAATCTCGCTTCGAAGATGGACGACATATTATTTCTAAAGGCCTCGATAATACCAAAGATCAAAGCTATGTTTTATGGGGCTTGGATAAAGCCAGCCTGGCCCGAACGCTATTGCCTTTAGGCGCCTTCCATAAAAAGGACATTAAACAAATGGCAATTTCCTGGGGATATAATGATTTGGCCGCTAAGAGCGAATCCTACGAGATTTGTTTTATTCCCGACAATGATTATCGCTCCTTCCTTAAACGCAAAGTAGCGGGCCTGGAAGAGCGCGTAGCGGGCGGTAATTTTGTAATGAGTGATGGCAGCGTGGTCGGAAAGCATAGAGGCTACCCTTTTTATACCGTTGGCCAACGCAAGGGTTTAGAAATAGCCTTAGGCCGTCCCGTTTTTGTAGTAGATATTGACCCGATAACGAATACGGTCTATTTAGGTGAAGAAGAAGAACTACAAAGACGCAGCATGTTGGTAAAGGCTTTAAACCTACAGAAATACGATATTATCCCGGAAGGTCTGGAAGTATTGACCAAGGTTAGATACAAGGACCCCGGTGCCATGAGTACCTTGCATAACCCGGAGGAAGGCACCATTAAAACTACTTTTTATCATGGGGTGAGCGCCATCGCTCCCGGACAGTCTGCCGTATTTTACGAAGGCGAAGATGTCGTTGGCGGTGGTCATATTTATAAAAGTTTTGTGGAGTAATACTAAAAACCTGCTGCTTATGAATGATAAAATCGCAAAATATGAATTGCTGCTGAAGCAAATGGCGGAGTTTAATGATTTGGAAATTCCCAACAGCGGAAAAATATGCTCCATTTTATCCCTACTCAAAGATAGCTTGGATTTGTTTTGGATAGGTTTATACATGAAAACCAATGAAAACACCCTCGGCCTGGGCATTTATCAAGGACTCCCAGCCTGCACCCTCATCCCTTATGGGAAAGGCGTTTGCGGTACCGCTGCCGCCACTGCTCAGGTGCAAATCGTTGACGACGTAACTACCTTCCCCGGCTATATTGCCTGCCATGCCGAGGCTGCATCCGAAATTGTACTCCCCGGCTTTAAACAGGGTAATGTGTCTTTTGTATTGGACGTAGATAGCAAAGAAATTGCTGCATTTAATAATACGGATGCCCTTTATTTGGGCAAAGTGGTCAATATACTTGAAACCTTACTCCTAGAACCTTGATTATTAAAAAGTAGTATGAGTAAGGAAAAAAATATTCTCGGTCTGCAATTGCCCACCGATCCTCGCTGGGCAGACTTGGCACAAATCAGCATTGAAGCCATTCTAACTGATCATGCTTATTGCGAACAAAAAGCAGCATCTAACTGTATATCAATCATTACACAATTTCCCAATTTTCCAAACATTGTTGAAAAGTTAAGTCCTTTAGTTACAGAGGAATGGGGGCATTTTAGAATGGTTGTCCGCGAATTAAAACGCCGAAAACTTAGTTTGGGATTACAGCGCAAGGATGCTTATGTCAATGAAATACGAAAGATTATAAAATCAGGCATCGGTCGTAAAGAATTATTAGTAGAAAAATTATTATTCTCTGCCTTAATTGAAGCCAGAAGTTGCGAACGATTTAAATTGCTCTCTGAAAAGATTGCAGACAAAGATTTAAAACGATTTTACCATGATTTAATGGTTGCAGAAGCAGCTCATTATCGATTATTTATAGACTTAGCTAATGCTGTAATGGACGAGGCAATCGTTCATCAGCGTTGGAAAGAATTTCTTGCCGCTGAAGCGGAAATCATGAAAACCTTGGAAATCCGCGGAGATCGGATCCATTAATTAAAACAGGCGATGATTTTGGCAGCGGTAGCTGCCAAACCTTGCTGCGTAGCAGCAAGCTTGGGACGCTCAAAGTTAATATCACCTACGTGTTGTAAAGGAATCAGGTGAATATGTGCATGAGGCACTTCCAAACCAATAACCGCCATTCCAACCTTTTTGCACGGAATCGCTTTTTCTAGTGCTTTGGATACATTTTTTGCAAATAAAAATAGTCCTGAATACAGGTCATCCTCAAGATTAAAAATATAGTCAATTTCTTGCTTAGGAATCACTAAGACATGGCCCTCTGCCAATGGGGTAATATCTAAAAAAGCTAAAAAATGATCGTTTTCAGCAATTTTATGACAAGGAATTTCACCGTTTACAATTTTACTAAATATGGATGCCATAAAACTTAACTATTAATTACTCTCTGGTGATTTTTAAAACTTCAAGTTTCAAAACCCCGGCAGGAACATTAACTTCAATAGTATCACCAATTTTTTTCCCTAATAAGCCTTGGCCAATCGGACTCTTTACAGATATTTTGCCTTCCTTCAAACTGGCCTCAGTTTCAGATACGATTTTGTATTTCACGTCCTTTTTGGTATTGTGATTTTTTACATAAACCGTTGATAGTATCATTACTTTACTGGTATCTACATTGCTTTCATCAATAATACGAGAATTAGCAATGGTATTTTCTAATTTAGCAATTTTAGCTTCCAAATGACCTTGAGCATCTTTGGCTGCATCGTATTCAGCATTTTCACTCAAGTCACCCTTATCTCTGGCTTCTTGGATGGCTTTGGCAATATCAGCCCTTCCCTTAGTTTTTAGGTTTCTTAACTCATCATTAAGCTTATCTAATCCTTCTTTTGTAAAGTAAAATACTTCTGCCATAGTTTATCAATTAAAAAACTCAACGTCCCCACTAGGGAGACGTTGAGTAAATTTATATACAAATATAGGAATTGTTTTGGATTATAGCGTCAGCTTTAATCCAAAACAATGCGTTCCTGTAAAGATTGTAGAACGGTATGAATAATCAATTCCGAAACGTTTTGCTTTATTTTTACCAAAAGGTAAATCTACACTGGCACCAGCCGATGGACCAAGACCGGTTTTTGTACGCAAATCAGAACTAAATATATCCTGCTCGTAATTAAATCCGCCTCTTAGCATCAGGTATCCTTTATAACTGTATTGCAAGCCGATAATTTCTTGGTCCTTATCAAATGCATTTGACATAAATGAACCCGCAATGGTTAATTTATGCGTAGAACCGGAATCAAAATATAAATCATAAGATACACCAATATTTAACATGGAAGGCAATTCAAATTCATTACTTCTACTTTCTAAGGTCATAGAATAAGGAGAACCATCAATTACCCCACGCGTGGATAAGCCCCCACCGGAATAAGACATCGCAGGACCGATATTTCTAAGGGAAACACCAATTTTAATTTTATCTTTATCCCCGGCAAAATACTGAATACCGGCATCCATAGATACTCCTGTAGCGCTTACAGAAACTATTCCTTCGCTAACGGCACGGAACAATACCCCAGCACGTATAGCATTGGAAAATTTATGCGCATAGCCTACCCCAATATTTACCATAGAAATATTATAGGTTCCTTGTACAGGTTCAGGACTATTAACGGTAGTAATTGGTATATCACCAAAATCCCAGGAGATAATGCTTACGCCAATGGCATCATCCTTATCTTCACCCAGGGTTTGTGCAAAACCAAAGGCATTAATATTAACACCAACCGTAGAATTACCCAACCAATTGGTACGTGCCGCCAGAAATTCTGTTTGATGAATATCTGCTAAACCTGCCACATTGAATTGCATACACTCTACACCATTGATGCCGGCAATATCTACTCCACCCCATCCGGAGCTTCTGGCCCATGGATTAACTACTAGTTGTTCAGCACCGGCCTGACCTACACGATCAGGATTGCCCGCCATTACTGACTGTGAAAGTGCTAAACCTAATATTACGCCTACTATTTTTTTGATCATCTTACTTGTTTTTCTAAGTTGATAATTAGTTTTTTTTAGAATGTGTCAAGGTCAATTGGTCTCATTACACCAAACCATTTGATGACTCTTTCTCCCAAATTGCCTGCTTTAATATGAATTAAATATACCCCACTGGCAATTGGTACACCTGCATTATTTTTCAAATCCCAATCCAAGAATGTGGAATGAATCTCACTAATCGGTTGGTCAACATTATATCTGCGAACCAAAGCGCCATTGACTGTATAAATATCAATGGTGCATTTGCTTGGCAAGTTGGTAATTCGAACCCTATTGTCCAACTGTGATGTTTCATACCCTGAGTATGCATAGTATGGATTAGGAACAATATTCACTTCTTTCAATGCCTTTTGTCCAAGCGCTACCGTCTCGGTAGGGGTCAAAGAACTTGTATTAAAGCTATATAGAGGTAAATTATTATTTTGTGGTGTTCCGCTGGCATTCGGATAAGTGGCATAAGGAGTAGTTACTCTTAAGCGTAATCTTGCATCAGATGGTATTATACCATCTTGAACACTATTTAACTTACCTGCCGCAGTTAATGCCGGTGGCATTACCCACATTACATCGCCGAATACATGAGCCAACATGGTATTACGTGCAAATGAATTATCAGTTAGCATCGCTAAATAAGTTTTACAACTATCATAGGCAATGCCTCTTTCCTTGGCAAAACGTGGATATTTATCACGGAAAGCTTTGGTCATGGCTACTTTAGACCATGGGTTTCTGGAACTCATTACATAAATCCAATGCTTACCGGCCCAAGTATAACCATTGACATAATCAAAATAACCTGCCGCCGGATTCAAATAGCCATACTGCCAATTGTTATTGGTAGGATTCCAAAGCATATCATTACCGTTATCCTTTTGATTGTGAGAATCCTCACCAAACATAATATTTAAACGTTCGCCGGTTTCAATATTTACCGCATAGCCTGGGAACCAACTGGTACCCACTTCAGGGTTAGCCCCCGGATTATAAATTGGACCATTGGCACCATCCACAAACGGATTAGTATGCTTACGAACATCAAATTTCTTAGCACCACCCTCATTCTTATTGGTAAGGTTCGGATCTGTGCTGGTTTCTCCTTCTTCAATAACCACACATTTGGTCCATTTGCTCTTATCGGCAGTAAATACCAAATCAATGCTATTGGTGATATTGATTCGCTGATTTTCAAAATCTACTTGATCCGGAATTGGACCCAAAGTATATTCATAAACCCCTGAAGGATCTTTAAAGTACTCTGAACGTGCCGCCAAGGCACCAGGCGCTACTACACCGGCCAAAGATGCTTCAAATGCTTGGCGTGGATCTACCCAGTTATCATAAGCATATTTATGAACAATGGATTGAGTATAAGTTTGATTATAGGTAGAGTCAATAAATAAAGTATCACCTGCACTTACCAAAATGGTTTGTACACCAGAAACATTATTATAAACTGTATCCCATTTATTAGCAAAGAGTCTAACTAAAAACTTAGGGGTATGATTGGTATCTGTCACTAAATCTAAAGTTCTTCCGGTGGATTTTCCATAATACATGGTAAGTTCTCCGTTAGCGGTATGCAATACATAAACATTAGTTTTAGCAACGAAAGTAAATAAATTCTTAGTTACTGTTTTAGTCGAAGTTACTTTTTCAGTATAGGCGCCGGCATCCTGTGGAGAAGAATGTGAATTGGTCGGATCCGGTGAAATTTCTACATCATCATATTTAGGATCCATAACGCCGCCCCCTTGAGCATCTTTATGGGTACCGGAACGAATCCAGTTATACGGATTGATTGGAGCTGCAGTTCCGGATTGTTCGCCATCGTAAATACCGGTCAACCAATAATTTGACGGATCATTGAAAGTAATTGTTGCTGAAATAAAACCATTGGTCAATCGAGTTGAACTATCCAACACCGCACCCGGTGCTTCTGTATAAAATTTACTTGGATCCACATAATATGGTTTCTTAGGATTAACATCAAACTTACCACTTAATGGCTGTGCAATAGAAACAACTAATCCTAATTTCGATACCACTTGGTCATGGAAAATACTGATGCTATCCTGAGAATAGGCAATAGTATCATTTTTTGTGGTATTGGCATTGTATTGTGTAATGACCCAACGGGTACGCGCCGGATTAGGCTCGTAAAAGTTTTTAGTAATATAAGGTGTATCATTGGTGGTAGTACCAATTGAATCATATATTCTCAATTGGAAATCTCCTCCTTTTACCAAAAGCGGATCATATACGCGAATATTTACCGGACCGGCACCTATGGCATATAATGGCTGATCAATAGAGTTCTTATTTTTAGAGAATAATTCAGCTTCAGAACTTGGATCCAAATCCAAGAAATTACCGCCATTACCTACTCCTTCTATTCTTCTGATCGGAACTTGGGTACCAAAATCAGCATTCAGAGAATTACCTCCGAATAATGGATCGGAGCTATGCGGCATCGCAATAATGGAAGGAGAGCCGTTTACTTGTGCCGGACGTCCTGCCAAGAAATAAGTATTCTTATCGTTTGGATTGGCATTATAACCATAGGCCATCACCATGTAATAGTAATAATTATTATTTATTAACTTATCATCACCGGTGGCAAAAAGGTCTTTCACTATTTCATAAGTATGAGTTACCCCTTGATTGGATCTGGTAACCATAATTTTTGGTACCGTTGATTTCAAGGTTGGGTCAAATACATTATTGATAATATTAATAGGAACATTATTTCCTTTAATATCAGATTGCGCAATTAATCTTGCTTTACTGATATCTCCTAAGTCACCTGCAGAAACAGATGAATTTGCTAATTGATAAATTAAATAACCTTCAAACCTGAAAGTATCCTTTTTACCAAAGGTTAAAATATTCTTTTCTGTAGTATTGATAGAACCGTTTTGGTCTATAAATGAAAGGACTACTTTATTTTTAAGTTCAGTAACTTGAACTACAGGAGGTTCAGGACCGATACGTAATTGGAAACAATCATCATATAATGTTTGCGCCAAATCATCCGCAAATAAAAGCTCTGTAATGGCATCCGTATTATCACTTTGACGAGTGGACATGGCCCAAACTGCACCTACAGTAACATAGTTAACAGCACCCGGTTTCAAGGTAAAAGGACCTGCAGATTGTAAGAACCTTCTATCTCCTGGAGGGTTACCCGCATTTTTTTCTGTCCATTGATTTGGATCACTTACACGAGGGTCACCAGGGAACATGAAGTGTGCTTTAGGACCGGCGCCTGTTCCGTTTTTACCATCATTATGAATATAAGTGCCTTGTTTCCAACGAGCGGTCATAAAATAATAATAATTATTGGCCTGTTCCGGGTTACCATTTACAGGATTAAAGTCATTATTATAATATACAAATGCTGACATTGGCAAGTAATCATCATTGACGTCAAGAATGCCATCATGATTTCTATCAATTCTAGGGGTGCCTGCATCTACATGAGGACCTAAGAAGAAGTCGGTACCAACAGCAGGTAAAGTTGTTCCATATCCTAATGCACCCGGATCTATATTTTCACCATTATAGCAAATACCTAAACTTCTATTGGTATCTACGGCTACATAGTCATCAAATGCATAACCAAGGTCCGGATCCACCCATTGACCGAAGAAGGTACTATCTAAAGTATAGGTACCGCGGTTTATAATTTTATAGGCATAAAAAGTTGCACTATTTAATTGGTCATTCGTCACAAATGCAAATGCATGCACTTGAACTTCTAAACCAATTGCTAAGGCATGGGTTTCATTGTGCGTATTACCATTATCGTTATATACCCACCATAAATTTTGGTCAGGCGTAAATTCGCATTGAGGTTTGGAAGGAGTATGTGCATAAAAGACTGGATAATCACTATTTTTAGGATCAAACTGATTTAATAAATAGTGCCCATCTCCATCTACGTCTTTAAAAGGAGCCAATTTAGAAAACTTCCATCCACCGGTATTGCTTTGTGGAAAAGCAGGCCAATTAATCATATCAGCCGTAGCAGGAGCCGAACCATTTTTAAAATTGGTAATATCGTCCTTATTGATTTTCCAAATTTTGTCATATTGAAGACAAGCAGCAGCATCGGTACCGGCATTGACGGTATCCAACGGACCAGGGAAAAAGTCACTACCATTTTGACGATAAGTCATGGCTGCCTCTTTTAGGTTGCCATGGTCATAACCACCAATCCATAAAGAACCGGCAAATAATGAAGTTCTTCTTGGTTGACCCTCCTGAGTAACTTTAGGAACTTCGTACTTAGCCAGACCTACAAGGTCCCACCACATGTCCCCACCATTTAGAATGTGCGCTCTGACATTATTGATGTCAAGGTCAGCAGAGCCGGTGGCCGGGGAACAGCCATCCGCTAAACGTTTGTGCTTGCCCGGAGGATTGATCGGCTGTCCTACATTTGGAGCAGCATAAACCAATGTGCCAATGCACATAAAGCCTACCAGAGAAAGAAGTGAAAGTTTAATTTTATTCATAACCAAATCAGTTCTAAATTTTCAATACTTAATTAAAATGCATAACTTAATCCAAGACGAATAACACGCGGTGAACCATAGTTGCCCGGGCTCAATAAACGTGCATTGTATTGATCAACAAATGCTTGACGTGCTGCTAAATCAGCAATATTACTTAATGTTTTTTGACCTTCCGCAGATGCCAAATATCCATCATCATCCGGGCGACCTGTATAACGATATACGCCAAAGATGTTCTGTATGTTAAACAAATTTTGAATGGTAACACGCAAGTTGATGTAATGGTCGCTACCTTTTGAGCCGCTATTTTCTTGGTTTTTCTTTGATTTTACCAATATGTTTTTATCATAGGATAAATCCACGCGATAATTCCAAGGTAAACGGGCATCATTCGGTTGACCTAATAATGTAGTACGTTGAGCTACGCCAATTTCAACATCAGTTGTAACGTTGGATTGACGAGAATAAGGCATACCGGAACTTGCAGTAAATAAAGCAAAGAAACCGGCATTTTCAAATACTGCACGATATACTTTATCTACCACAGTATTTATACCATTGCTTTTATCAGTAGATGGACCGGTATAATCCAAACCATCGCCAAAACGATAATCAACGGTAGCATTCAATTTATGACGAACATCGTAATCCAATGGTAGTGGAGTACGTAAGTTAGGTTGACCGGCAGCAATTAAACCGCCTTGAGAACCTGAGGATGAACCGGTACCATTTGCAAATTGCAATCCATAATTGGCTTTAAAGGCAATACCGGAAGCCGCAGCACGACGATATTCATAAATAACGTTTAGTCCTTTTACGGTACCAAAGTCAATATTATCATAAGTAGTATAAGTACTTACTGGGTAAGCGAAATTAATTTTTCTTATTTGAATCATATTACGCAATTCACCATAGTTAGCTTCCAAGGTGATAACACTAACTTTTCCGATAATTTGCTTGAAACCTACTTGATAATTAATACGCGTTTGTGGTTTCAAATTTGGATTATCTATAACACCGGTAGCTCTTTCTTTTAAGAAATAATAATTATCAATGGAGAAAAAGTTATTACTGGTAGGACGTTGGCTTAAGATATCATAATTCGCATAGAAGTTAGCCACGTCTGATATTGGGAAAGAGAAAGACACACGAGGTGAATAACTAGTTTGAGGAGTATATTGTTGGAAAGAAGCAGCAATCGGCTTATTTAAATTATCTCTGGAAATACCTGCACCTTTAATATAAGGAGTCAAGGTACCGCCATTTAAATTCGCCAAATAGGTTACGTCCGTTACTTCTTTACCGGTTGCATCATACCATTTATTGGTAGCAGGGTCACGATATCCTATTGGTGCAACTGTTGGATTTAAAGGATCATTTACGTAAGGCACATAACTTGAACCGATATTTCCGGGTTTGGTATATTTGGTAGTTCCAAAATATTTACCGTCAATATCTCCCGCAGTATAGGTAGGAAGCATGGAATATTGGTCAATTAATACCGGCTGATTTGCATCATAACGATCAATACGTAAACCTAAACGGAAATTAATGCCGTAAAAATCAAACTGGTCTTGAACATATCCTGCAATATAAATAGGCTGGAAAGCAGCAATGTATCTGTGCAAACTATCATTCAAGAAATCATTAACTGTCAATTTCTTAGAAGGTGAATTGCCTAAATAATCATAACCATAGTAACTCACTAAAGAGCTACCTTGGTTGAGCAATTCATCGGCGGAGAACATATTTAATTTTCCGGCCAAGCGACCGTGAGACGCTAAGTATTTAGATAAATTATTATAATCACCGGGATTGTAGCCATCTGTATTAATAAATGACTCACTGGAAATTGGTTTTCCATGAATATCAGTAGCCCCTTGGCTGATTAAATATTCTCTGAAGTTTTTATCAAAAGTTCTTTGGTTGGCAGATTGGAAACGGTAATTAATAGTATCCAAGAAGTTACCATATTTATCAAATACTGAATCCTTTCTTGTAGTATCAACAGATAGATGTGAGTTAGCTAACTGACGTGCTAAAGTCCATAAACCGGTAGTAGCTACAGTATAACCACTTGAAACACGTTGTTCATAATTGAAACCAAATTTGATAGCATGTTGCTTCAACTGGAAGGAACCGGAGAAATATAAATTAAATTGGTCCGTTTGAGATTTAGAAACTGAACCATATACGGTACCTACACCACTCCACAAAGAGTTAACATTAGTAGGCGATTGTCCGTTAACTAAGCCACCTTCATTTTGGATTTGTTGTAAGTTATATACTTTTGATTTATTAGCAAAATACTCACGGGTATAATTTTGTTCTGTGGTTAAAACATTACCAGGTTTAAATTTCACAGAGTCAATTAAATAATTACCTTCACTATATACATGGGTGGTCGGATCCACAGTATAAGATCTACGGGTATATTGATCAAAAGTACCGATATAACCATATTTAAAGTAATCATCTTTCAGGTTCTTATCCCAAGTAGTATTTCGAACCGTTTGATAATCCCCTTGAATGGAATAAGAAGCGCCCTGGATAATAGATTTAGGATCAGTGGCAATATTTTGTTTAAAACGTATAAATCCTCTATAAGTCTCATTAATAACTTGAGGATTATTAGCGGTATTAAACATGCTGAAAGAAGGAATATAAGCCAAATATGAATTATAGTTTCCTGAAGCATAGGCAGTAATAGTGATATTATTCACCGGTTGGTATTCCAACTTTCCTGTAAAGGAATAGCTTTGAGAAGGAATATTAGGGTGATAAGCCACCGTAGTAATACCGGAATTGCCTACATAAGAAGCGGCCGGTAAGAATATATCTGTATTAATGGTATTAATATCTGTTTTTGGAGCTCTAATTAATGGATTTGCATTTAAAGCATTCATTACATTAGAATTGGCAGTATAAATCGGAATTCCGGATGGACTTGGGTCTTTAATTAAAGTAGCAGAACCGGAAATAAAGAAGTCAATTAAAGGGCGGGATGGAATGGAATCTCCATGTGCTTTGGTTTTCCAAATTGGACCGCTTAAATATCCGTCAAAATAATTATACCCATAAGCATCAAGCAATTGTGATGACAAAGCGCTAATACCTCCTGAAAATACACCTGTAGGACCACGACTGGTTACGGTTACAATACCGCCTGTAGCATCACCATATTCTGCACCGATACCTGAGGTTAGAATGGTAGATTGTTCCAAGGCCGTTTGAGGAATAGACATGGACCCCAAAACTTTAATACCATCTAAGTAATAAACAGTTCCATCACCTCTACCCCCTGCAAGATTTAAACCTTGGCTACTGCTGATGACACCGGGTTGTACTACTAATAAGTAACCTGAACCTTGACCGGCAGCATGTTGGAAATCCTCACGGGTAATAACACTTACCCCGGGGTTTTTCTTATTAATTAATGGATCTTTAAAAACTACTACTTCAACATTTTTAAGTGTTTTACCCTTCACAGACATTTTGATATAAAGGTCCTGGGTTTTATCAGCGTATAAGTTTACACGAACAATTTTAAATTTTTCGTAACCAATCTTAATCGCGATAACGCTATCCACAAGACCCGGTTGTAAACCGGTAATATTATACTTTCCTTCATCATCGGACATTTTAGCCGCCCTGAGAATACCGGAGGAATAAACCCTAATAATGGCACCATCAATAGGTTCCTTGGTCGTTTCATCTGTAACATTTCCACTTAATCCAGCGTCCTGTGTTTGTGAAAAAGCTACTAAAGATAGGGAGCTAAAGAGAAAAGATAGTAAAAAATGCCTGAGCCTCATCTTATTTAGTTTAGTTTTAGATCTACGTTTTGCTTGTGTTTCGTTTGCCTGTTCGTTTCGTTGAAGCGATTTTACAAACACAAATTTAATTAGTCAGGTCAGTCCTTCAAAAAACATATTTGGTCATTTATCAGGCAATTTTCAACCTTAGAGAAGTTTTATCTTTCTCAAATTATTGATTTACAAACCTTTAATTAATGAATTACCTATGTCCTTATCGCTCCTTAGCCCAAAAACTTGTGTTTTTACGCCCTCTTCACAATGCAGGAAAATGGCTTCAAAGCTATTAATCATTATTGACTTGACAAAAAAATTTTATCAACGTCTTTGAAACTAGGCTTCTAAGCATAAAATCGAATTTGGCCTTTTTTATGCTGTTAATAATTGATTCACTTATAGATAACGATTATTTAATATACTTTTTATTGAATACTAAACCTTGAAAATTGGGCCAAATAAAAAATTCTTCCATAAAAAGTATGCCCCCACTTTACATCACTACAATTAATTTAATGCCTTAAATATCAATATATAAAGAAGTTACAATGCCCTTAATCCAATAATATTCCGATAAATGCTAAAAATTGTATTTTCCCAATGATTCAAATTTTTTCTAAATTTGTAGTCCGTTTAATTCCAAATTTCAAAACAACAAGAATTAAACTTAAAAACAGAGGGCTATGAAAAAATTTACATTCATGAATAAATACGTTTGGCTTATTATACTAGGCCTTGCAAGTGCTTCCCTAGCAAAAGCACAATTTACTGTTTGCGGTACCGATCATTATTGGGACCAACAAGTAGCAAAAAATCCTCAATTGGAACAAGAGCGCATTAAAGCTGATGCGGGTGCGCGTGCGGCTATCTATAGTGCGGCTTACAAAACCATGCCTACTACTTCAGAACTTTTAATCCCTATTGTATTTCACGTTATTTCCAATAGAAATTATCCGGTTCAAACGACCTTACAAGATTGTAAAGATCAAATTCAACGTTTAAACGAAGATTATAGCGAAAGAAATTCCGATACCGTAAATGTCCGTCCTTTGTTTCAAGGCAGAATTGGCAATGCTCATATCCGATTTATCTTAGCTACGAAAGATCCGAACGGTAACCCAACTACAGGGATGACCAGAGATACTTCTATATTAACCTACAATGCGGGGGATACCGTTAAATCCGTAGTGGATTGGGACCATAATTTTTACCTAAATGTATGGGTCGTTTATAATATCGACTCTCGTTCCTTGCCAAAAGGCAGTACTATTGCAGGCTATTCCGTATTTCCATGGGATGGCGTAGCCAGAGGCAAAGCTGATGGTATCGTGATGGACCATACTTGGATAGGCTATGGAACTGATCGTACCCTTACCCATGAAATTGGTCACTTCCTTGGTTTATACCATACTTTCCAAGGTGGTTGCACCGGTGGTGATGAAATTGAAGATACTCCTCCTGTTACTGCTGCAAGCTTAGGCAAATGCGGTACCTGGCCACAAGATAGCTCTTCCAATACTTGTCATAATGATGTTCCGGATCTTCCTGATATGTTGGAAAACATTATGGATTATTCCAGCTGTAAAGTAATGTTTACTAAGCAACAAGTTCAAAGAATGCGTTATTACCTTACTTTGAACCGCGTATCATTATATTACTATAATACGGTAGCCGGCATAGAAACCCCTACTGAAAATTCAAGTGCTGCGCTAAGCCTTTTCCCTAATCCTACCAATGAAAGCTTTACTTTAGATGCAGCAGGATTAGCTATTGGCAAATCTGTTCATATTCAATGTTTTGATATGATGGGCCGTATGCAATTCGAAGAACTTGTTCCGGTAGGAAACGATGGCATCATCAGCAAACAAATGAATGTGGCCAGCTTAAAATCAGGCGTCTACAAAGTGGTGCTTTATCAAGACAACGAAATGAAAGCGGTTAAAGCTTTAATCAAACAATAAGATCGTTCAAGCGAATAATTTACAAAGCCTCTGCAAATTTGCAGAGGCTTTTTTATGGTCCCAACTTTTAAAATTGGTTTATAATCTTGGGAATAAATACTTAAATACTTCTCCCCTTCTGCATTAAGGCTTTGTTATCCATATTAAGGCTGAAGGTACTACAAAGGGTCTGAATATTATTCTAATTTATACGCTAAGTTTAAAGCTAAGGAGTTCTTGGCTGATGGGTACTAAGCTACATACTAAAGTCCAAAAACAATTGAGATATTAAAAAAATGCAAAACTCAATTATTTGTATTTCAATAATTTAAACTTTGCGAAGCTAATGATTGACCTGCTTAAAAAATTATGGATTCTAATTTTTGCGGGAATTGCTCCAAAGAACGGAGCAAAAATAATATTAAGATATGCTTTGCGAGATTTATATTATTATAAATCAATTATATAAATGCTGCATTACTTGGATTGTCCATGAATATCCACCCAGGATTTGAACTTATCAAAGACCGTAAAAAATATCTTTTCACGGGCTTCCTTGGTCCATCCTGCTATATGCGGGGTAATTAATACCTTACCGGTATCTAATAACTCAGTAATGAGGGCCTTTTCTTCCACGCTATAAGTGCTAAGTTTTTCATTTTCAAGAACATCTAGTGCAGCACCCAAAATTTTACCACTTTTTACTCCCTTTAATAAGGCGGCAGTATTAACAATTTTGCCGCGGGACGTATTTAATAAGTAAAAAGGCTTCTTGCATTTATTTATAAATGAATCATTTATAAAATAATTCGTTTCCTCATTCAGGGGCAGGTGAACCGTTATAATATCTGCACGTCGCTGAATCTCCTCCATGCTTGATTCACGAACAAAGCTGGTACTAAAGCCGCTTTTGTACTTATCATATGCATACATATCTGCCTCAAAGCCTTGCATTTTAAGAGCAAAGGCCTGTCCGGTATTCCCATATCCAATAATTCCGATGACCTTACCTTTAATTTCGGTTCCTTTGTTTTCTTCGCGCACCCATTGAAAATTACGGACTTGCTCCCAAGCACGAGGAATGAAGTTTAACATATTAATTAACAGACCAATAGCATGTTCAGCCACAGCATCCTTATTGGCTTCCGGTGAATTGAGTACTAGGATATCCTTGGATTCTGCATAAGCTACATTTACATTATCCAATCCTGAACCCGGACGCAGAATGTATTTCAGACGGTCCGCCTTATCAATTAATTCCCGGGTCATAAAAATATTACTATTAATAACAATACCATGGAATTGCTCAATAATTTCCAACAGGGATTCATTACTGATTTCAGGATAGTACACCACTTCAAAGTTCATGAGTTCGAAGGCCTCTAAAAACTTCTCCGGCACATTATCCGTCACCAGGAATTTATCCTTTCCGGGTTGCATGCTATGTTCAAATGCTTTTGCCATATGCTTATCAATATTATAAGATTGTTGCTAAGGGTCTAATTGCTTTTCAGCATTTTCGCCAAATAAATAAACTGCTCAAAACCTAATTGCTCCGGTCTTTTATCCAAAATTCCGGAATCCAAGGCCGGAAAATTAACACTGAATATTTTTAAAGAATTCCTTAAGGTTTTCCTTCTTTGATTAAATGCTGTTTTTATAACGGTTAATAAAAAGCTTTCGTCACAATCCGGATGAAAACTTTCTTTTCTGCTTAATCGTATCACCCCTGATTTTACTTTGGGTGGGGGAAAAAAGGAGCCTTCATTGACGGTAAATAAATATTTAACTTCGTAAAAAGTCTGTACCCAAACACTAATTAAACCGTAAACTTTAGAACCCGGTGGAGAACAAACCCTTTGGGCAACCTCCTTTTGAAACATACCCACCATTTCCGGTATTTGCTCGCGATGCTCCACAATTTTAAAAATAATCTGCGAGGAAATATTGTAGGGGAAATTTCCTATCACCCCAAAAGGCGCAGTACAATACTTTTTAAAATCAATTTCCAATATATCATCTTGGATAATTTGATTTTTGATGAGCGGATAATTTCTTTGAAGCGCCGGAATCAAATCCTTGTCAATTTCTACCAGATGCAGCTTTTCCTTATAACGTTCGTACAGAAATTGTGTTAATACCCCCTGCCCGGGTCCCACTTCAAATAATTCGAAGTAGGACTGATTTATTTTCTGCAAGGCATTACAAATATTTTCAGCGATGTGCGTATCCCGCAGAAAATGCTGACCGAAATGTTTCTTGGGCGCTATTGACATTTACGTACAAAGGTAGCGTGTGGGCCGACTAATCCCGAAAATTGTAGGCTATAAATTAGATTATGCAGCTTTGCTGAATAATTATGCATAGAACAATTTACCTTTGTGCATCAATTATGCTTTCAGTGCCTTGCATTTAGGTACCATCAATACCCAAACTTGTGCTCCTGAAGCTTTTGAAACCATGCCAATGAAATATAAATTTCATACGATAGGATTCCGTTGCTTTCCCTGCGAATCTGTGCGACAACCCAAGCATAATTTAATTTTATTTACAGAATAATAAGATCCCAATAGTATTTAAATAAAGATGTCACACGAACTACATATGAAACGACTTTCCTCAGCGGGAGTCCTCATTACCCTCGGTATTATTTTCGGAGATATTGGCACCTCGCCGCTTTATACCTTCCAAACCATTTTAAAGGAAGGCGGGACCATCAATGCAGATTTAGTTTACGGAGCCATCTCCTGCATTTTTTGGACCTTGACCCTGCAAACTACCTTTAAATACATTTTCATCACCCTGCAAGCAGATAACCATGGGGAAGGTGGGATTTTCTCATTATATGCCCTCATAAAACGCTACGGAAAAAAATTATATCTTCCGGCCATTATTGGTGCCGGCACCTTACTGGCCGATGGCATTATTACTCCGCCTATTTCGGTTTCTTCCGCCATAGAAGGATTGAATGGGGTGCAAAGTTTAAGTACTGTTATCGTTCCCGGAAATGCTTTGGTGGTTGAAATAGTTATTTCTATTTTATTAGGTTTATTTATATTTCAAAGATTTGGAACTAAGGTAGTAGGTGGCGCCTTTGGACCCATCATGACCGTTTGGTTTATTATGTTGGCGGTATTGGGCATCTTCCAGGTGATCCATTACCCGGCTATTTTCAAAGCACTGAATCCATATTATGGCTTTAGCTTATTGGTACAGCACCCCAAAGGCTTTTGGTTATTGGGTGCCGTATTTCTCTGTACCACGGGGGCCGAAGCACTATATTCCGATTTAGGCCATTGCGGAAGAAAAAATATACAGGTCAGCTGGATATTTGTAAAAACATCTTTAGTACTCAATTACCTGGGGCAAGGGGCTTGGGTATTGATGCAAAACCAAAAAACCTTAGGAGATATTAATCCGTTTTTTAAAATTGTTCCGGAATGGTTCCTGATTCCGGGCATCATTATCGCTACGGCGGCCACCATTATCGCCAGCCAGGCTTTAATTAGCGGCTCCTTTACCCTTATCAGTGAAGCCATCAGTTTAAATTTTTGGCCCAGAGTAACCGTTAAATACCCTACCAATATTAGAGGACAAGTTTATATTCCCAGCATCAATTGGATCCTCTGCCTGGGATGTATATTGGTAGTGCTTTATTTCCGTACTTCCGAAAGCATGACGGCAGCCTATGGCTTTTCCATTACTATTGCCATGCTCATGACCACCATTTTGATGTATTATTTTTTAAGATACAGAAAACATTTCCCAATATGGTTGGTGATTATCATCATGTCCATTTTTGTTTGCGTGGAATTTTCCTTCTTTGTTGCCAATGCAGTAAAAATATTAAAACGATTGATGTTTTTGGTATTTGAATTCGGATTAATATTCACCATGTATATTTGGTACAATGCCAGAAAAGTTAATAATCGCTTTTTGAATTTTATCAGTCTGAAAGAGAATATACCCTTGCTAAAGGATCTTAGTGCTGATGAAACCGTACCAAAATTTGCCTCCAATTTAATATACCTAACCAAGGCAAATTTATCCAGTGATGTAGAACAAAAAATAATTTATTCTATTTTCAGTCGCCAGCCCAAGCGCGCCGATATTTATTGGTTTGTACACTTGGAACGTACCGATGAGCCGTACACTTTGGAATACAGTGTAGAGGAATTGGAAGATGATAAAGTAATCCGCGTGGAATTCAGGTTAGGATTCCGTGTACAACCGCGCATAAATATTATGTTCAGGAAAGTAGTGGAAGAGATGGTATCCAGCAAGGAATTAAATATTATCAGCCGTTATCCTTCCCTCGCAAAATACAATTTAGCATCAGATTTTAAATTTGTAGTTTTAGAAAAATTCCTGAGCTACGAAAATGAATTAATTTTCCGTGATAATTTTATTATGCAAAGTTATTTTACAATCAGAGGATTGGCGCAATCTGATGCCAAAGCATTTGGTTTAGATACCAGTGAAACACGCATAGAAAAAATCCCAATGATTGTATCACCTCCATCCAATTTAAATTTAATAAGAGTAAAACCGCATACCCATAAAAACTGATGAGCTAAAGGTTGGATTTTGGAGGAAGGGAGGAGGAATGTAATTAATTGTAGCAATTATTTTTACTGAAATTATCATTGATAGTTCTAAAAATTAGCTAGAAATATGATAAAGTAGCCCAATGAAAAAATTATTAATATTAATAATTTTAATTTGCATTTTTAATGAGGTGAATGCCCAATGGAAAGGTATTGCCAGAAATGATTCAATAGAATGGTACAGTGATGTTCAATTTTTGAACAAGGATACAGGGTATCTAATTTCACCAATTGGTTATTTACCAACCAATAGTGCGCATTCTAGGTTATATCGTACAAAGGATGGTGGAAATAACTGGGAATTCATAGATTCATTTTATGACGAAACATATTTTCATTTCTTTGATTATAATAATGTGATTATTCAAGGCCGATACAATTTCAATGTTGGCACTCCAAAAGTATATGGACGTTGGGGTATGTGGCACTCTAAAGATGCAGGAAGAACATTAGACAGCATCCCAGGAACTATGTTTCTTGGCCCACCACAGTTTATATCTCCCAATATTGGATTTGCCAACAATGGCGGATATACCACGTTTCCTTTGAAAATTTCCTCAAGTAGTAATTTGTACAAAACAAAAGACGGCGGATTTCATTGGTATAAAGTTTATGACGGAGCAATTCAAGCACGAACTATGCACTTCCCGAGCGATACTTTAACCGGATATATTCAGTATTTCAATAATGATAATTTTGATAGCATCATTGTAATTAAAACAACTGATGGAGGAGAACATTGGAATAAAATTTATACAAGAGCTTACAATTGGTATCCATCAGGTACAGATGTTTCCGAGAAATTCATTTTTATTACTAAGGACATAATACTTCATTCCTGGGATTCTGCTTCATTTATGAGTCACGATGGAGGAAAATCTTGGAAACCAACATATTTCCCTCGTCCTTATGGTCTAAACAATTTTGTATTTACAGATACTTCAACTGTTTATGGAAGTACAAATGGGTATTTAGCGAAAGATTCAACAGGAACGGGATTTTATTGGGGCTTGAGTGCATTTTCAGATTCCATCATTACACCTGAAATACAATTTGTAGGGAAAAACTTTGCGTACGCCTTCACACCTGATAAAAATGCAAGTTTAATTTATACCCTTCAAAATCCACAAAAATGGAATGGTGTAATCACTGCCGTTAAAGAATCTATATTCCACAATGAGGCATTAGAACTATTTCCTAATCCTGCACAAAATAGTATTACTTTCAAAGGTTATGGATTTAAACCCGGAAAGGTCATGCTGTACGGTCATGATATGCTGGGTAGAACGGTATTAAATTCCGTCATGCAAGCTGCCACTGATGGCACGATACAAAGCGAAATGAATATATCCAATTGGCATCAAGGTATTTATCAAATTGAAGTATGGCAAGGAAATTTGAAACAGGAAATAAAGTTAATAAAAAGATAGGATGCTAGGTGCACCTATTATTACATCAGTTCACAATATAGAAACTTGATATTATACCATATTGCATACCCTATGCAATGTTGTGTGCTACAGAGCGTAGTTTTAAAGACTAGTATAACTTTAAAATTGTGCTAATTACATTGACAAGGCATTCAGATCAAAGCAACAAAAAATTAAAACCTCTTAATACTATCCTGATAGTTAGTGATTTATTTTCTTTTTATTTATAAATGAATTAATTACAAAATTTAAACTTGTTAAGATTTCAACAAATTTGCTCAATTTGAAAGTTTTAACTTTAATTTGTTTGCGGCATAAAATAATTATTTATAATTTGCCTTCGAAAATTAATACCATTTAAACTTTATAAGTTCCCATCTCATGAAAAAAGCATTAACATGTTTTATGTTAGTACTATGGGCTAATTTTATACATGCCCAAGTTTCAAAAAATGAAATTATTAATGTAGATAATATTAATATTAAAAATCCTCCTGTTTTTGGAATTGACGGAAAGCCTCCACTTTTTGGACCAACCAATTTTATTACTTTCTTTAGTATTGTGGATAATGAAACAAATTACCAAAGTAATTCTTTTCTAAATAATGGTCAAAATTATAGTATATCATCCTTACGTTTTGAATTTGGTGAATATTTTCGAAGACTGCACTTATTAAATGGTTTATTGGGCGTAGGGCTTTGTCATACTTTGGATTACAATATTTCTGATATTAATTCCGAAATTACTTATACCTTGTCTGCCATGGCAGGATTTAAAATTTCAAATGCATTTACACTTGATGGTAGATGTGGGGTTACTTTGTTTAAGATTTTATTTAGTGATCAGGAATACTTAAATACTTTTAGACAAAGTATAGGTTTAGACTTAAGGTGGATGCCGGGCAAAAAAAGGCATTTTACACTTGTTGCTTACCTCGGCAAATTATATGGAGTTCAAAATGATCAAATCCTCCAGACCTCCAATCCTATTACTTTTACCAGCTATGGCTTTGGCTATTTACATTCATTTTAATCACCACTAATTATGATACAAAAATTTAAGTCAATAACATTATTATATATTTGTTTCTTAGCTGTTTTGAATGCAAAATCCCAAACAAATGTGAATAATAATCCTCATGTATTTATAGGGACTATTTTTGATTCAACCACACTTATAAGCGAACAATATGGGTTAATGGAATATTTAAAATCAAATCCGGTTACGCCCAATACCACCTTTGAATATGCAATTACTCCAAAAAATAAAGATTATTATTTAAAAGGGATCATCGCAGATTTGCGTACCAGAATATACTTTTATAAATACAACAAGCCAATAGACACCTTAACCTTAGTATATAAACAAAAAAATATACCTAAAATCTATCTCCTTATTCGAAGCAAATTAGCATCCGTCCTGAAACAAGAAAACACCCTGAATAATTTAAATTTTTCTCAAAAATACAGTTCTAAAATAATAAATAACAGAGCACTCAAGTATAGTAACAAGTATGCCTATAATTACCTGCCTGTTAATTATTATAACACTATACCGGAAGTAGAAGGTGTAAAAAATTTGGCATGGCAAATGGGAATTAATACTTTCCCGGATCACGAAATAAAATACTTAAAAAATGATCTCGACTTAATTGCACAAATGGCCAAAGCCTATTATAATAAACCAAATGAGGATCTTTACTTTTTTAAAGGTTCTGATGTGCCATATCAAGCACAAGAAGCATCTAAAAACAATATTTTTCCGGTATATCGACGTCCGGGCTTAGCATTGTGCTATATCGCTGCTGCAGATACTTTAAGACATACGAATAAAATACTTTCACTGATGTGTTATAAAAGTGCCATTGCCTGCATAGATAAAGCACTTTGTAGCAACTATCAAAAATATAAAATGAAATATTATGTTTATAATCATTTACAAGGACTCATGTTAGAGATGAATTATAAACTAACCTCGGCTTTATGTGAACTTACAAAACTTGCCATCAAAGACTATCTTGAAGACATAAAAACAAAGGAGAATCAGGATGCTTATGTAAAACTCATGGTGGCATCTTCAGATAATATGCAAAAAATAGAGTCGAGCGCGCGTGAGATGCGTACCAATCGTGCATTTATTTTTGTGGGTTCGGGTTTAGAAATGGCAGGAGGAATTGCAGGTGCAGCCACTGGAACTCCCGGCGCTGGAGCAAATAATATTAATGATGCTGGAAATGCCTTAAATATTTATTTCAATAATGAAAACACCATGTCCGATGCCTTAAATGAATTTGCAAAAAGAAATGACATTGTAGATTTAAAAGATATTAATAAAATTGAATTTGAGGCAGTTCTTGAAAATTGTCCATATGGCAAGGAATTGTTTAGATTAATACAATTAAATTATCTAAGTGCTAAAGTAACTTCGCGATTACAGGAATTTTTAGCTGCTCACCCTGATGTAAAATTTAGCAAATCATTATCGGAATATAATATGGACCCCGCTAATACAAATAAATTCGAAACCATGATGATACGGTTTACGCAATCTTTTTTGACAGATGCATTTAGAGAATTAAAATAGAAGTATGAAATTTAGCATGAAATTATTTATAATTATAATTATTTCGATCATTATATATACGCACTCAGCCCTGGCACAAGTGCAGGATTGCTATCCGAATTGCAGTGTGTCCATTAGTGATATATATGACGATAGAATACCGACATTTTCCGGAACTTGTAAAGGTGCGGATATTTTATTACAATCGTTTAAAGATGAAGATGCAAAACAATTCCAGCTATTAAAAAATCAATTGTGCTCAGCAAGAAGTGGTTGGATACAAGTAAGTGATTGTGAGCATGGTGGACCACCTCCATGCTGTACCTACAAAGGGCCTAATCCCCCTTGGGAAAAAGCTTCGCCGGAAGCTGCCTTAGGGAAATTAATAAATGACTGGACAAAGGTTCGCAACGACAGAGCCAAACAAATCAATTCAGAAATTAAAGATTGTAGAGATGCCATAGATGAAAAAAATAAGGAAAAGGCAGAAGAATATGCTGAAAAACAAAAAGAAGCAAATGAAAAAAGATTAGAAGAAGAGAAAGAAAGAAATGAAAAATTAGCAGATGAGAATCGTAAGCGTATGGCTGACGCTGCTCGAAGAAGACAAGAAGAGGACGCACAAAGAAAAGATAGAGAAAAAGTAATAAAAGATATGCAGGAGCAGAATCAGAAGAATTATGACGATGCCGTTAAAAAAGCAGCAGATGCATTAGCTGATTTACAATCAAAATTTAAAAATAACCCTGAAAATGCCACGGATCAATTTGTGAAAGACTTAGAAGATAAAAATGGATCGGCAACTGTACTTAATGATGATCAAAAACAGAATCTAAATGAAAACAACTTCTCAGGAAGTACTGACCAAAGAATTGGCAATGCCACAGAAGTGGATGAAAACTCAATAATTCAGGCAGAAAGTGCTCAAAGTTCCGAACTTTTCAATTATAGTTATCAAGATGAGGAAAAGCAATATGCACTTACGGAAAACCAAGCTGAAATTTTAACAGAGGCCATGCCGGAGGATTTTAAAACATCCGTAAGTGTTGCATCCTATGGGTATAATAAATATAATGAAGTAAAAGAAAAGCTAAGCCTTGTAAACGAAACCATCAAGGGTAATATTACGGAACGACTTTACAATCAAATTTTCCAATCCTCTTCAAATGAAACTGTTGCATTTATAAACAAAAATGCAAATGCCGCCAACTTTGCTTCACAAGAAGGTGTCAATGGAGTCTTGGAGCAAATAAATTCAAGTGATGGCATAAATGAAGAAGAAATGTCTAAAAAATTTAAAGAATCCCAACCGGTAAATTATTATATAGCGAAAGCAAAAGCCTGGGTGGCCGATATGAACCACCATCGAGATTGGACAGCAAAAGAAGTTGTAGTGGCTGCAGGAGCCGGATTTGCATTATCTACCTACGGGGCTCCACTTTGGTTAGCAATGACCATCGCTGCAAGATATGGTTGGACACACTAGTATAATATTATGAAATGGATTTTATCGATATTTCTTTGCTTGCCATTCCTCAATTATGGTCAAAAGAATAATTTTAAAGTTATTCATCTGCCCTCTTTTGATAGCAGTGCAATAAGTAGCATGCAAGTCAATGATGCCGGGAAAATTTTTATTCCCCTATCCGGTGGTATTTATATGCCTGAGGATACAATGTGGTTTATTGAGCCCAATAATAAATTTTATTTTACTTCTTTCATTTTTTCTCCAAAAGATACCGGAGTATTTTTAATGGGTAATACCAAGGATTCCAGCCAGCTTATTTTTTCGCATGCTAATGCAGGAAAACATATTAGTAGAATTTATTATAAGAAAATTGAAAAAGGAATTTACCACGTTGAATATGAAAATGGCGTATGCTATGTATGGGGCTATTGTAAAGGAAGCAGTAAAATTGGCATCGTAACCGGAAGAAGTATTGAATGGTTAATAAACATAAAGGGAGTGATACAAGATGTAAAATTTTTAAATCATCAATTGTACTTCGCACTTGAAAATGCAATTTTTTGCATAGAACAAAAGAAAACTTTTTTATCATTAAATGAAAGAATTTATGGTTTTGATTTTAATGAAAAAGGCGTACTCATTCTTTCTACAGAATCAGGTTTAAGTTATTATTCAAATAAAAGTTTTGAAAAAATAGCAACAGGCGCTAAAGGAATGATCGCCTATAAAAACAAAAAAATTTATGTGTTATCTCGTAAAATGAATTCGATTTTCATTTTATAAATCAGACCACATAAATCTTTGCCCCTTATTCCTTTACTAATGAAATCTCTAAATTAAACTTCATGGTAGGACGATTTAATATTTAGAGATTTTAATGATGTAATGTAACTTTCACCAGTCCCCCATTCCACTTAATTATTGGAATGGGAAATACTACGCCTTGATTAAAACTTCTTCCCGCTTCCGATTAGAATCCATTGCCCTGACCAATGTATAAGTGGAAGTTTCCACCCGCATGGCCGCCCGGCAAGGCATTATCAAATCCATAGCCCCAGTCAAAGCCTAATAATCCGAACATCGGCAGGAATAATCTGATACCTACCCCTGCGGAACGTTTAATATTAAACGGATCGTACTCTTTAAATCTTAAAAAGGCATTACCGCCTTCCACGAAGGTCAATCCATAGATTGTGGCCGCCTGAGAGCTCGTAAACGGATAACGAAGCTCGAAAGTATACTTATCATAGATGGTGGCACCAGGAGGATCTACAACCCCGTCTGCTACCGTAGGAGTAACTGCTTGGTAATTGCTGTATCCACGTAAACGGATAAGCTCACGACCATCAATACTATATCCTTGCAATCCATCACCGCCCACAAAGAAGCGTTCAAATGGACTCAATCCCAATTGTTGATTATACAATCCAATAAAACCAAAATTTGCTGCAGCCATCACTACAAATTTGCTGGCGCCTAAGCCTAAGTAATAGGCTCCGTCAAATTTCCACTTGTGATATTCAATAAGTTTATATTTCTGCTGTGGTGTTTCAGTACTTAAATTATTACCCGAGAACAAAGAATATGGAGGAGTCCATTGCAACGTAAAGCTTAGGGTCGTTCCACCTGTTGGGAAGATCGGTGAACCTAAAGTAGCCGGTCTGGACAGTACATGCTTAAAGTAAAAGTTATTGGCATATCCATCACGGAAATTGGTTAATAATTGGTAGTTCTGGAAGGTGAAATATTGATACGAAACACTATTGTGTAATACGAACCAATCATCCGGCCATTTTAACTTTTTACCTAATCCTACGGACATCCCGCGAATCATCAGTTTATAATAAGTAGAACCGGTAGCCCCATTGGATAAAACGGAAATAAAAGGACTTACACTAAATGCAATCGGTTTTTTACCGCCAAACCAAGGGTCAGAGAAGGAAACATTATATGATTGATAATAGGCTCCGGTGGTTTGAAAACGAATACTGAATTTTTGTCCGTCACCACTAGGGTAGCCTTGCCATTCCTTAGGTTTGAATACATTTTTAGCACTAAAATTATTTAAGGATAAACCCAGTACCCCTACTATACTATTATTACCGTATCCACCGGAAAGCTCAATTTGATCCGAAGGTTTTTCCTCCACAATATATTCCAATGCTACCGTACCATCTTTAGGATTCGGCGTTGGAATTACATTCATTTTTTCAGGATTAAAATAGCCCAATTGTGATAACTCACGTTGGGAGCGTATAACATCCGAGCGACTAAATTTTTGTCCGGGTTTGGTTCGCAATTCGCGCAGTACTACATGGTCATGTGTCTTGGTATTTCCCGTTACTTTTACGGTGCTGATGGTCGCTTGCGGACCTTCCGTAATACGGATTTCCATATCTATACTATCATTTTCTACACTTGTTTCTACCGGCGTAACCGAGAAAAACAAATATCCGTCATCCATATACAAAGAAGTAATATCCAAGCCGGCCTGATTGATGTATAATTTATTTTCCAAAATTTCAGGATTATAAATATCTCCTTTTTTAATATTTAAAATTGCATTCAGGATTTTATTATCATACTTGGTATTTCCTGTAAAATTGATGGCGCGATAATAATATTTATGCCCTTCGCTTAAATTTATTTTAATGGAAATATAATTCTCGGAAACTTTATAAACTGAATCTGATAATACTTTGGCATCTTTAAATCCATGTACTTGATACCATGCCACTAATTTTTGCTTATCCTCCTCAAATTCGGAAGGCACAAATTTGGATTTTCTAAAAATATTCCACCATTTTCTTTCCTTGGTTTTTTTGAGAATATGACGCAATTTAGCATCATCAAATTCCTTGTTTCCCGTAAAAGTAATGGACTGAATTTTAACACGACTGCCTTGGTCCACATCAATTTTTAGTTTCACGCTATTATGTCCGAAAGAAGTATCGGGATATTGCGTAATAACCACCTTGGAATTGGGATATCCCTTATCAGTGAGGTATTGTTGAACATTATATTTAGCATTGGCCAATAATTGTTCCGTAACGATGGCACGAGAATTTAATCGCACTTCATCTTTTAATTTTTTGGCCATACCGGAGCTGATACCGGTAAAGGTATAACTGGATAATTTAGGGCGACTTTTTATATAAATGCTCAAAAAGATTTTGGTTCCTTGTACCTCATCCTGAAATATTTTAACGTCAGAAAACAAATTCTGTTTCCATAAAGCCTGAATGGCTTGAGTAATATCATCCCCCGGAATAGTAATTTTTTGTCCTAAAGACAAACCGGAAAGTGAAGTAATAATATTTTTATCGTAATGGTCCCCAATAACGCGGAGGCCGCCAATTTCATATTTTACGGGAATAGTATAGCTTATTTCTGAAGTATCACCGGAACTGCTTTGCGCAAAGGCACCCAAGGCGCAGCATAGGCATATACTTAATATTATGATTCTTTGCATTTTATCGTAGTTGTTCGCTAGTGAGTCCGAATCTTCTTTCTCGTTTTTGATAGTCTAATATAGCAGTGTATAAATCGTCTTTTTCAAAATCCGGCCATAGCTTATCACAGAAATATAATTCGGTATAGGCGAGTTCCCATAGCAAAAAGTTACTAATGCGATGTTCTCCACTGGTTCTAATCAGCAATTCCGGATCCGGAAATGCAGCCGTGGAAAGATAGGATTTAAAAATATTTTCGTTGATTTCCAATGGATTAATTATGCCTTGCAGCACATCATTGGACATTTTTTTCCCTGCGTTTAAAATGTCCCAACGAGCACTATAACTTAAGGCTAAAATTAAATTTAGCCCATCATGCTTGGAGGTCTTTGACATTGCCAGGTTTAATTCCTCCCGGCAAGCCTCCGGAAGTTGGTCCAGGTTCCCAATGGCACGCAAACGGATATTATTATCAATAAAAGTTTGCATTTCCCCGCTGATGGTACGAACCAAAAGCTCCATGAGTGCATCCACTTCATACTTGGGACGGTTCCAGTTTTCAGTAGAAAAAGCGTAGAGGGTAAGATTTTGAACACCTATTTCAGAACAAGCCTCAGCGACCCTGCGGACCGATTCCACACCGGTTTGATGCCCTGAAATACGTTCCATGCCCTTGCCCATCGCCCAACGACCATTGCCATCCATGATAATGGCAATATGCTGAGGGAGTTTATCTTTGATGAGCTTATCCTTAATAGCTGACACGTTTTTCTATGATTTCCTTAGGAACGTGCAAAGGTAATCATTTATCAGCAAAGGGCAATTCTCAAATTTGAATTCCTGTAACGCTAATAAAGGGAATTAGGCCACCTTGAGATGGCTTAATGCGAAATTATGTAACTTGGAGATGACCAAATCTTTATCCACCCTATATTCCTTGCTTTCTTCTTCGGAAGAGGGCAATTCATACATGGCATCCAGCATAATGGATTCGATAATGGAACGCAAACCACGAGCGCCAAGTTTCAGTTCTATGGCCTGCTGTGCCAAATAATCTATCACATCATCATCAAAAATCAGGTTCACTCCTTCTAATTTCATCAACTTTTGATATTGTTTGATCAAGGCATTTTTCGGCTCCGTAAGGATAGAACGCAACATGTCTTGCTTTAATGGATCCAAATGGGCCAATACCGGTAAACGACCAATAAGTTCAGGAATTAAACCGTATTTTTTTAAATCATGCGGAGTAATATATTGGAGAAAATTCTCTTTATCGTGTTTTATTTCATCATCAGCGGCCTTTTTAAAGCCTATCGGATGGGTATCCAAACGTTTTTCAATAATCCGGCTGATGCCTTCAAAAGCACCACCGCAAATAAATAAAATATTGGAAGTATTTACACTCACCATATTTTGCTCCGGATGTTTTCTTCCCCCTTGTGGCGGCACCAATACATTGGAGCCTTCCAAGAGTTTCAACATGGCTTGCTGTACACCTTCACCACTTACATCACGGGTAATGGAAGGATTATCGCCCCCTTTGCGGGCAATTTTATCAATTTCATCAATATAAACAATACCGCGTTCGGCTGCTTCTACATCATAATTTGCAGCTTGTAATAGTCGGGTAAGAACCGTTTCTACATCCTCACCCACATAGCCGGCTTCGGTAATGACCGTAGCATCAGCTATACAAAAAGGCACATCCAAAATTCTGGCAATGGTTCTTGCCAATAAGGTTTTCCCGGTACCGGTTTCTCCTACCAATAAAATATTGGATTTCTCTATCTCTACATCATTAATATCGGTATCCTTGGAAAAAATTCTTTTGTAGTGATTATATACTGCTACGGATAAGACTTTTTTCGCCTTGTCCTGCCCAATCACATACTGATCCATATGTTTTTTTATATCCATCGGCTTCAGCAAATTTTTCCTGGGACGATTTTTAGTGCGTCTGGAAATTTCTGCTTGCAAAATTTTATCTGCCTCCTGAATACATTTATCACAAATGTATCCATCCTTGCCTTCTACTAATAAAAGAGCGTCTTTCTTGCTTCTCCAGCAAAAGGAACAATATTCATCTTTACGCATAATTTTTTTCTCCCCTTCGTGAGTTAATAGTTTACAAAAATAAGTCCACTTCCACGAATTGATACTTAATAAAGTCAATATTCTAGGAAAATGTAAGGAATAATGACAAATAAGCAAATTAAAAAACCCTCGCTGAAGCAAGGGTTTTAATTTGTTTTAAACATTGATGACGGAAGGTATTATGATCTTCTTAAAACTTCATCTACCATTCCATAAGCTTTTGCTTCGTCCGAACGCATCCAATAATCACGATCACCATCATGCGTAATCTTTTCAATAGGTTGCCCGGTACAATCAGAAAGTATTTGATATAATTCCTCTTTCAATTTCAAAATTTCGCGTGCAGTAATTTCAATATCAGTAGCCTGCCCTTGTACTCCCCCCAATGGTTGGTGAATCATTACACGAGAATGCGGTAAGCAGGAACGTTTGCCTTTGTGGCCCGCCGCCAATAATACCGCTGCCATAGAGGCGGCCATACCGGTACAGATCGTGGCTACATCCGGTAATACATATTGCATGGTATCAAAAATACCTAAGCCGGCATATACCGACCCCCCCGGGCTATTTACATATATCTGGATATCTCTTTTAGCATCAGAGCTTTCCAAAAATAATAATTGTGCTTGAATAATATTCGCCACATCATCATAAATTGGAACACCCATAAAAATGATTCTATCCATCATTAAACGGGAAAATACATCTATCGCAGTAGCATTCATCGGCCTTTCTTCAATGACATTTGGCGTAATGTAATCCATTGAAATATTATAGTGCCTGTTTAAAGTTAATGAGCTAATCCCTTTGTGTTGGATTGCATATTTGTCAAATTCGTTTTGGTATCTCATGTATTGTAGAAATTTATTTCGTGTCTTAAACTTAATGACGAAAGTACAACACTTTTATTGTTTCACAACTATTTCTTTAAAATCTTAAACCAATTAGCTTCTCTGAGTATTAGTCAACTACCACTTCTTCTTCCACTTTTCGAATCTCAGATAGCTTTTGTGTATTGATAGGTTCATCCTTGGTTTTTACCACCGTTAAGATATAATCAAATACTGCATTATCTTTCAAAACCATCACCGTACGACTATAATTACTATCCTTACTCAAGTATTCGTAAGCATATTGTTGAAGCATTTTTTCATCAGGCTCCGCCATGCCTGATTGCATAAATTGATAACGAATATTTCCCAAGGTATAACTGATAATATCCTCTTCAGTTACCTTAATATTATTATTTTCTGCAATGACATCGGAAATTAATATCCAACGCAATTCTTCTTCAAATTTTGAAAATTGATCAGCAAAATTTTCAATATCACTTTCATTTTTAGCATCATAAGATACTAAATAATATTTCTTTAAAAATTCTTCAGGCAATTCCATCGGGGTATTTTTTGGAAGTACTTTACGGACTTCCGTAAAAAACAATGAATCCGCCTCACGTTGATAATATTTTTCAACCCTCTTTTTCCATTCTACACGGAATTCCTCTTCCGTGCTTACCGTGCCCGGCTCCATATAGCGATCAAAAAGTTCTTGATTTAATTCGGCAGGCTTTACGCTGAACGCTGCTTGCACTTCTATTTCAAATTGATGGTTAAAATCACGAACAGTCATTTTATCCACTTCAAATAATGCTACTAATTCATCTTCATTTAAAGCACTAAATAAATCTGCCGAAAATTTTTCTCCGGGTTTTTTACCGATAATTAAATCCTTAATGCCTTTGGGTAAATCCGCTGCCTGATAAAATTTCTGTTTACTTTGCCCGCCTTCAAATACATTATTTTCGGCATCCAATTCGGTAAACTTAATGCTTACACTCATGTTGGGGTCATCTGTAATTTCCTCCAGCATATCCATTTTTCCGGCACTTTTTTGCATACCGTCCAAATCTTTGGCCATATCATCTTCGGAATGCACCACCACATATCTTTGCATGCCGTTCAAGGATTCTAAATTGGGTTTTATTTCCGGACGGAATCCGATATCATAAGTGAAAGTTAAATCTGCGGCCTTCCAATCAATATCAGCGGATACATAATTTGAAAGCGGACTCAAAACCAAATTGATTTTATTTTCCTTAATATAATTCTGAATGCCGTCTTGCAGTAATTTATCTACTTGCTCGCGCTTAGCATCGGTGCCAATCATTTTTTGTACCACACTGGCAGGCACTTGGCCCTTTCTGAACCCGGGGATATTTAATGTTTTTTGATACTTGGCCAATGCCTTTCTTAAGGTTTCATTGTAATCTGCAGCTTCAACTTTTACAAGTAGTTGTGCATTTAATCCTTTTTTATTCTCAATGGATATTTGCATAATAATTAAAATTCAATTTAAAAGCCTTGCATTGCTTAAGGCTCATTTTAGGGGTGCAAAGGTACGAAGAGTTTAGGAAAAGAACCGAATATCCGCCAGAAACGGTAGTATATAAATGTCAAATCACTTATTAATCAACACTTAATGCTTATAGCGACGTTTTTTTACCATACCGCCTTTGGTATCTTTTACAGAATTCATTACTAC
Source organism: uncultured bacterium (assembly GCA_903829945.1). Taxonomy (GTDB): domain Bacteria; phylum Bacteroidota; class Bacteroidia; order CAILMK01; family CAILMK01; genus CAILMK01. The sequence goes on from CAIKRV010000044.1 coordinate 66,336, forward strand.
AAAAGCGTTGGGGTCTATTTTTTCTATTTCAGCATTTAATTTACTGATTTCCAAACGTGTAATAACGGTATAGACAATATCAATATCGCTTCTGTGCCCATGGGTGCCAAAGCCTCTTTTCCCTTTATAAACCGTTACACCCCTGCCCAATTCATGGATAATCATATTGCGCATTTCTTCGCTCCGTGCAGATACAATAGTTACTCCGGTATATTCTTCTATACCTTCAATAATAAAATCCAAAGTTTTGGAAGCCGCCAAATAAGTAATCATGGAATATAAAGCGGCCTCAATGGATAATAAATAAGCAGCAGCAGAAAATATAAGGACATTGACCGACAAAATAATATCGCCTATCGTTAGTCCCAACTTTTTACTGATGGCTATGGCCATTAATTCCGTGCCATCCAATACCGCACCTGCACGCACAGATAAACCGATACCTGCCCCGATAAAAAATCCGCCAAATAAGGCCACGAGTAATTTATCATGCGTTATTTCCGGAAAATGAACCGTGGCCACGACCAAGGCCAAACCTGCGATGGCTAAAGTAGCCTTCAGGGCAAAGTTTTTATTAATTAAATGATATCCTAAAACAATAAATGGCAGATTGAGCAGTACAATGCAAATGCCTAGTGGGAAATTAGTAATTTCACTTACTAAAAGTGAAATACCGGTCACACCCCCGTCTATAAAATTAGAGGGCAATAAAAATCCTTCCAGTCCGAAAGCAGCTGCAAAAATGCCCAATACCAAAAGCAACATATCTTTCAGTAGGGCAAAAGCGCCCAATTTATATAACCTAAATCCTTTAGCACGCTTATAGGGAGAAAGTGGGAGTGCATCCTTACCGTTAGCAGCATATTTAGGAAACAAAACTTTAAGTCCGGGCAATGGCATCAATTTACTTTGAAAGGAACGAATTTAGGGAAAAAAGTTCATGGAGCAGGCAAAAAAAGAGGCAATAATGAACTGCCTCTATAAGTGTTTAATATTGAGTATTGCTTTTTTTGGCAACACAAATGAATATTTTTATTTTTCAAATTTTTATGGGATACACTCTCCCATGCTCAATATGTCATTCTTAACAAATGAAAAACATGAAACAAATGAAATTTATGTATTATGTCTATTATCTAGATATTTGCAAAAATTTAAATAAAATAAACTAAATGAGAAAAAACATTCTAGTACTTTACGTACTATCATTTTGCTTTTTGACCCAAGCGGCTCAAGTTTTCGGTCAAGCACCTGAAAGTGACTATCCTAAGAAAGGATATATAGGAGTTTCTTTTGGTTCGTCAAGTGCCGTCGGTGCTTGGGCAACTAATAATACCGGAAATATTTATGCTACCGGAGGTTATAATTTTGACATTCTATATGGTACAAAATTTAGTAAATATTTTGGTTTTACCGCCGATTTACGCGTAGCTGGGAACGGCTCTGAACTAATTTATGACCCTAGTGGAGGATTAACCATAAGTAATTTAGGTACCTTTAGTTATGTTGGCATAATGGTTGGTGCTTATGGAGAATATCCTTTAACTAAAAGGCTTTATTTAGATGGGAAAATAATGATTGGAGATTTAACTTTTACACAACCGGGTTTTAACATAAACTATACAGATCCAAGTACTAATACGACATATAACAATGTTGCAACAGTTAACTCTGCTAGTTCAAATGCTTTTTCTTACCTCCTATCTATAGGCCTAAATTATGATTTAAGTAGAAGATTTAATATATTTTGGAATATAAATTATTTAGGATCAACTTCCATTAATTTTACTTCTGATGTAACAATTACAAATCCTTCCAACAACAGTACAATTGATCAAAAAATCAACAACAACTATTCTGTTCAAACAATCAATACTAGCATTGGTTTAGCTTGGAGATTTCTTGCTAAACAATCGTAAAACATAGTTTTAGTTAGTCAAAAGCAATACTTGATTTTAATATTGAGTATTGCTTTTTTATTTCCCTTCCACTACTAAAATCTTAAAGCTACCTGCTTTTATTTTCGCTTTCTTTTCTCCGGGATTTTTCTTTTCATATTCTGCTACCGGCAAATAAATTCGATGTGTTTGCAAATCCAAGGCCATCGTTTTGGCACCTGCTTGCGTAGGAACATTTTCCAAAACCTTATACTTTTTGCCCTGCATAACAGATACCACCGTAAGGCTTCCCTCGCCATTGGAACTGAATACCAAATGTCGCTCCTGATCATAGGCGCAGGCATCAACATCATCGCCGATGGGTAGCGTACTGATAATTTTACCGCTATTGGCATCCAATACCATCATCACTTTGCCATCGCAAACTGAAAATAACACCTGATTTAAGGTATCCATCGCCAAACCTGAAGGCGCTTCCCCCGGTGCTACCGGCCATGAGGCCAGGATTTTTCTATGAACCGCATCAATTTTCAAAACCTTATTTTGATCTTCTAAATTGAGAAATATATGACCATGTCCGTCCGCCACGGCAAATTCAGGTCGCGCATTTAAATCCAGGGTCCCCACCAATTTGTTTTCCTTGGCATCAATAATACTTGCATTTTTTCCTTTGCCGTTAAAGGTCCATATTTGATGCATCAACGGCTCATATAAAATTGCATCGGGATTGGCCCCGCTGACTTTAATTTTTGTTATTACCTGCAAGGTTTGCAAATCAAAAACCGTAACGGAGGTATCCTTCCCATTGCTGATATAGCCTTTCCCCTCCGCCGGAGCAAAGGCAATACCATGGACCCCCATGGCCGGAATACTGCCCAGCAAAGTTTCCTTATCCAAATCCAATACTTGTACTTGCGTTCCATGAGAGATAAATAATTTGCGCTGATAAATGCCGGTATAATCATAGCCCCCATCGCCGGATAAAGGAATACTACGCACTACGGCATATTTCGTTTGTCCGTAAAAGGGCAGGGCAAGCAGGCAGCAATAAAGAATGGAACTCAGAATTTTCATATAAATATTTTATGCAAAGCTAATGCGCCATGCTATTAGTTGACCTTTAATAAGCAAAAACTTAATATTACCATAAACTTAGTCCTGTCCAAAAAATTAATTAAAGAAAAGCAATAAGAAGATGGAAATAAAGAAAAGTCTGCTAAATTTGTTTTAGATAATAATAAACAAATGAAAAAAGTAACCGGCATAGGGGGCGTATTTTTTAAATGCAATGACCCGCAAAAAATGAAAGAATGGTATAAAACCCACCTAGGACTAAACACCAATGATTATGGTGCCAGTTTTGAATGGATTGATGCCCATGACCCCAATACCAAGGCCAGTACCCAATGGACGCCCTTCGATGCCAAGACTAAATATTTTGAGCCATCTTCCAGGGAATTTATGATTAATTATACCGTAGATAATTTGGAAAGCTTACTGGAAGAATTAAAAAATCAAGGCGTAAGTATTCTCGGACCGATGCAAACCTATGATTTCGGAAAATTTGCCCACATCATCGACTTAGAAGGCAATAAAGTCGAACTCTGGGAACCGGCTAAGGAATAAGTGGAAGGGTAAGTAACTGAAAGTATTTTTTGTGATGTGATTAAGAGTTTGAAATAAATGTAACTCTTACATAGGATTTTATTTTTATATTTTCTCCCGAATTTTGGCTATTTAAAATTTTAATAATAAATTGCGACTCTTCTCAGTCTATATAAGTAAACATATTAAAACCATCTAATATTAAGGCTGGAAAAATAAAATGAAAAGTATTAAATCATCAGGCAAGAAGTCCTTATTGATGGCAATCACGGCCATATTATTTTGCAATGTTATCCTTGCCCAACGAAGTTTTGACCCCGGGAAGAAAGAAGCTACCAAGGCATTTAATCGGAAAATGATTTTTGTCATCAAGGACATCAATTCTAAAAAAAGTAAAAACAACAAAAACATTGCACTATGGGAATTGTATAACAATACCCTGAAAAATGCAGTTAAAACATATTGGAAATTTAATAAAGAATATGAATTTAAAACTGTTGCTGAAGTAAATGAATTAAAAAAAACCAATAAGAAAGATTACGCCGTATTATTTTTTAAAGATTATGGCGGGGAAGATATCACAGTATCACAAAAATTTCAGTCGCCGGTTTCAGGCACTCGTTATACAGGTGGATTGGGAGCCAGAGCAGTGCTTTATTTTAGTTTACTTGAAGACTTTAAAGCCCTTAACTCGAGCGAAAATGAACACGGCACTACAAGTTTACCGATGATCATTTTACCTCATTCTAGAATAACGGAGGAAGATGTTTATTCCACTTTGCTTTTAGCCCAAGGAATTCTATTTTTCCAAATGCAGGACTTATCAAAAAATGAATTGGCGCAAAATAAAAAAAGTAATCTTGAAATTTTAAAAAACAAAACCTTATTAATCCCGAATGATTTATTAACCTCCTCAGCAAAGCCTGAAAAGAATTATCCCTATAAATCTATGGTAATTCCGGAAAAAGATATTTATTCATATTTTGAGAATCCTGACTCTCAAAATGTGATTTTGGAGATTTTCCCATTATCTCTTTATGTTTCCCCACATAACAATAATAATCAAACGCAATCGAATATTCAGACAGCTTATTCAACTCCGGAGGGTGAAAATGATTGTTTTTTTTACTTTGTATTTGATTTAGCTAGCGGTAAAATCCTTGTTAATTCCAATAACCTTGAAGGAACGTATTATGGTTATTCTATAATTAAAGGTTCATACAAATTTGCTACTTCTAAAAGCAAACTCGATGCTTATTTGATGGAGGATTTGACTAAATAAAGGGATTGGGTTTAAAAATAAGTTTAGATTACTAATAATTGACTGATTTAAAAGAATAAATTACATATTATAATATGATCTCATTTTATCAAAAAGCTTGTAGCACTTATTTAAAAACAAACTGTTAAAATTATGGACTTTATAGCAATAGATTTTGAAACTGCAAATAATTATAGAAGCAGTATATGTTCTATGGGAGTTGCAATTGTTGAAAAAGGCAAATTAGTAGGGACAGAACATTTTTACATTAAACCTGCCCCAAATTATTATGAAAGTTTCAATACAGAATTGCATGGCATTTGTGATGTAGACACAAAGAACAAGAAAACATTTAAACAACAATGGAAGGAATTTAAACAATATTTTGACAAACAAATTTTAATTGCGCATAATGCCTCTTTTGACTTTAGTGCGTTACGATATGCTCTTGACGAAGGAAAATTACCTTACCCGGATTTGGATTATCACTGTACCTATCGCTTGTCTCAGGTTTCATTAGACTTACCAAGTTATCGATTAAATGATGTTTCATCATATTTCAAAATTAAATTAAAACATCATAATGCTGAAAGTGATGCTAAAGCTTCTGCATTAATTGCTTTAAAATTATGCGAAAAATTTAAAGCAGATTCATTAGAAGAATTATCAAGCAGTTTCGGCTTCAGAACTGGAAAGATTTTTGGCAGGTTTAAAACTTATAATCCATATTCAAAAATATAATTTATGGAACTTCACCCAACTGATCATATAAAACTATCTGACCTTCTAGAAGAAATTGATTATACAATTAAGAAGCATTTTGATAAGGAGTATTATTGGGTTTCTGCACGAACAATAAACGTAAAAAAATATGAAACTGTTAGACGCTGTTACTTGACACTTGAAGAAATAGAGAATCAAAATAAAAAAGCAGAAATTAGAGCGGTTTTTTGGGCGAACTATTATCATGAAATAGAAAGTTTTGAGAAACTAACAAAGCAAGAATTTAAAGATGGAACAGAAATCATTTGTAAAGTCAAAGTAAGATATCATAAGATTTATGGACTTAACCTCGATATAATTAAACTTGATTTTGCACATACACTTGGGCTAATTGAAATTGAAAGGATCAATACACTTGAACGTCTAGTAAAGGAGAATCCTAAAATAATTAATCTTTTTGAGGGTAATTATAAGACTTTGAATAATTGTTTACGTATTCCACGAATTTTTACAAAAATAGCATTAATTACTGCCCCAAATTCAGATGGGCAAAGAGATTTTCTACAAGAATTGAAAAAAAACAAACATGGTTATACGTTTTCTGTAACTGAATATTTAACAACAATGCAAGGTGAAACAGCAAGTAAACTAATTCTAGAACAACTTGAAAATATAAAAAAAAATAAAGATAAATTTGATGCTGTTGCTATAGTTCGAGGTGGAGGTTCGCTTGGAGACTTAAAGCCTTTTGACAATTACGACCTTGCGAAATATGTCGCAAGTTTTCCAATTCCAATTTATACAGGCATTGGGCATGATCGAAATCAAAGCATAGTTGATTTAATGGTAAGAGAACAAAAAACACCAACTAAAGTTGCCTCAACTTTTGTTGAACAAAATTTTACATTTGAAAACAACCTAATTGAAGTTAAAAATAAATTTTTCGTATTGGTTGATGAGATAATTAAACAGGCAATTGAGGATATAAAAGATGCGAAAAGTATTATTAAACTTTCAAGTCCTCAAGCAATTCTTAACAGAGGTTTTGCAATTATAATGTGCGGAAATAAAATTATTATTGACCCAAAATCAATAAATATAAATACAGAATTAAAGACTCTATTAAAGGGCGATTATATACATAGTATTGTAACTAAAAAAACTAAAAATGGAAAAAAATTAAATTATAATACCGCATATCTCAAGCTTGAGGAAATTATTGATCAATTGGAGAATGGAGAAATTCCGATTGACAAACTTGGAGAAAAAGTAAGGCAGGCAAATGAACTAATTGAAATTTGCGAAAATAGTCTGCGTAATATTCAAGAAGAAATCAAAGCAACTACTAAAAATAAAACGACAAGACAGCGAAAAAAATAATAACCACAATCGTGATTGGACATTGACATTAAAGTAATAAATATAACGCGCTCAACCTACTTCTCTAAAAATAAGAGTACATTTCGAGTCTATACAATCAGGTACCGCTTCCACAGATAACCCTAAGCTAAAAAGATCAAAATACTACAATAATAAAGGGGTCATAAATATCTATGTATTACAACAATAAATTCTTCTGTAGCATTAAAACCTATTTTCTACTTTTCATGGTTTTAACTTTATTGTCATGCACAAGTACTAAGCAAATAGCCAATTATCAGACGATAAAAGACTGTCGATCTAAATGGATTTTCAAGGACCTTGAAATGAAAGATAGTATTAAAATATTATTAATTGAATACCAAATGAGGAGAGACCTTGTCTATTTTCCAAATTTTATAATAGGAGTAACGAATGATGGTGATACAATAGGAGTACTTGACAGAATAAATCATGACATTCATGATTTTGGTCAAAAAGGAAAACGGATAAATATAATTCCGTCCAGATGGTCTGAAGAAGAAAAGAACAATAAAAAACCAGTCTTTAGAATATATAAAGATCCCAATGATTTTAATTTAATTTGTAGAGCATTGACAATATATTATGGTGCCATAGAAATTAAACCATTAAATAATTGATTAGCTTTCAAACCAACCTATCTAAGCTCGAGAGTTAAGCAAAGTACTATCTTGCGTATATAATCTGACGTCACCAATGGGTGTCAATCTTTGAAAATTTTTCGTACGCGTCTATATTGCAAATCCACTTGATGCCTATGATACAAAGGTCATCAAATTAATTAATGCAAATTACTGTGTATAATAAAATGCATTAGTTTGCATATATGGAGAAACCCATTTATTATTTTGGTCCATATACTGAAATTCCTTTTGTGGCATTAAAAGGACCTTAAATATAAAAAATGATTGATCAATCCGTAATTCCTTTTCCATTTTTTCAGTTAATGAATAAGTGATAAAATTTCGAAGCACTAAAGGAGTATTTGAATTAGTATAGGTCCAAGTAGTAATATTTTTCTTTTGATCTTTTATACCATTTTTCTCATTGAATCCCCAATAGGTAAAATTACTCAAATCAAAACCATTCACATCAAAGTTTGATAATGGAGCAATAAATGTAATTCTATCCAAATGAATTATTACTCCATTAGATTGAGTATTGCTCATACTTAATTTTCGCTCTTTATTAATGTTTATACCGGAAGAATTTGAATTAATTTTATCCTCATCCTGCCAATACGGAATACTGGTATTTCCAACAATCAATGAACTTTTTTTCCAATCTATATATATTGGAACATTAAGCTTATTGGTAATAGTGAATGAAAATTTCCCTCCATTGGCCCACATATTATAATTTATTTTGAGGGTATCATTTTCGTAGGTCAGTTTTGTAGTGTCACTTGTTATGGAATTAGAGCGCACGTAACATACATATTGAGAAGAACAGCTACTTAATAAAATTAAAAAACCAAACAAATATTTCATCAGTAGATTTATTTTTAAAAACATTTTTCATTTCAGCAAAGAGACATATTTCAAATAAATAATATTTTACTCTAAATATTTCATGTCCTCTTCGCTCAGTTTTATCTCGGTAGATTTTAGATTTTCTTCAAAATGTTTTAATGATGATGTTCCCGGAATGGGCAATAACCAAGGAGAGCGATGCAGTAACCAAGCAAGGTTTATTTGCGCAACAGAGGCATTATATTTTTTGGCAATGATCGAAATTCTTTCATCCTTTTTCGGCATGGATTGAAACAAGGAAAAATATGGCACCAAAGGGATTTGATTTTTCTCACAGATCGCAAGCACTTCCTCTCCCCCTCGTGTTTTTTGTCCCCATTGCTCCATGGATACACGCTGCGCATGACCATACATATTTTCCACCGTGGCAATATTTCCCATTTTCATGGCAATATTCAATTCCTCCGGACTTACATTACTGACTCCTACATGTAATATTTTCCCTTCTTTTTGCATGTCAAACATGGTGGCCATGGATTCCTCAAAAGGTACACCACTGCCATGAATAACCCTGAAATGCACCAATGAAATCTGCTCTAATTTTAGAGTGCGCAGGTTATTATCAATGCTGCTGCGCAAATTCTCCGGTCGATTGAAAGGTATCCAGCTTTTATCCGGTTTGCGAGCACCACCAACCTTAGTACAAATAACCAAGTCATCCTGATAAGGATAAATGGCTTCTGCAATCAAACGATTGGTCACGTCTTCACCGTAATAATCGGCGGTATCAATAAAGTTAATACCGCTTTCAATACATTTCTTTAATATTTGAATAGCTTCCGGTCTATTGGGCGGCTCACCATAAATTCCCTCCCCGGTTAGACGCATGGTACCGTATCCGAATCGATTCACTTTAAGAGGATTTTTACTGCCTCCGGCAATGATAATTTCTTGTCTGTTCATATTTATTTAAAATTAAAATAATGCGCTATTGCTCGCTCTATTGTCAACAATGTTCGTCCGTAAGAAAGTAGAGCCGCTAAGGAATGACCTCATCGAATGATTAAAATCATTAAATAAGGGATAGTATTCTTTTATAATTTTTATATAAATTTTTTCAGCAATTTCTTCATTATAAGTATGCAAGGTATCGTTTCGGCTTTTTATCATATCCATCCAAATATCCGCATTAGAAATTAGTCCCACGGCAAAAGCTTCACGAATAGCATCTCTAGTACCCTTAATGGTATTATTTCCTTGATATTCGGCATAATCCTTCATTACATTCCAAGCAAGTTCATGGGTATATTCAAATCTATGAATCAAACCTACCTTATTAAGACGCAAAATAGCGTTTGTTATTTCCTCATTATCGCCGGCAATTTCTTTGTCCTCTTCGTCAAATTCATCCAGAATGTCAATTGCGGTTTTCAATTGATTTAATGCTTTACGAAAATTTGAAAACCGCTGTTCCCAGCGAATATCTTTATTCTTGTCTTCCATTTATTTATACCTTCAGTTTTAATTTAGTGGTGCCGTGTTTTCCGGTCAATTGCGTTCATTTATATTGTTGCCTCAAACCTGCCACGTCTTCTGTGGGAGACTCCCGAATCATCGGGACAGGTGGGATGTATTAAATCATGCTCCGCCGCTATGATCTCCGACCGCAAGCTAAGAAAAATACTTGAAAAGATAAAAAATTCAACCATAATTCATCAACAAACCTCAGCGAACATCATATGTTTTGACGAAGTCAAAACTCCTCACCTTAGCAAGGGGAGGTGGACGCGAAGCGGACGGAGGGGATGATATCAGACCGCGAAACTCAGTGGAGAGCGGATAGAGAACACAATCCCCTCCGCCCTCCGGGCACCTCCCCTTGCTAAGTGGAGGAGTTCCGCTGAAGCGGAACATTATTCCCAGTGATTAATAATTTTATTCAGACTTTGGAACTAATTGCCTTTGTCTTTGGTTTATGCCCCTGTACGCTAATAGAATTTCTTAAGGCTATAGCAGGTAAACTTCTCCTTACCCCCTGCCCCACGCAATTCGGTAGCCTCATAACATAGGATAGTATTTTTACACTTTTTGTGCCTGCTATAGGTGCATTTGCTTATTGGATTTTACTGTCCTGTATTTTTTGAACTTTACAATTTATTTTAATGACATTTGACCAATTACAATTGGCGGAACCAATTTTGCGCTCTTTAAGCACAGAAGGTTATACCCGTCCTACACCCATTCAAGCACAATCAATTACACCAATTATGGAAGAACGCGACTTATTAGGTTGCGCTCAAACGGGCACCGGCAAAACGGCCGCTTTTGCCCTTCCGGTCTTACATCTTTTATATCATAGAAAAACGGAAGAAAAAACTCCACGTATTAAAGTTTTGGTACTTACGCCAACCCGCGAACTGGCCATCCAAGTGGATGAAAGTTTCCGTACGTATGGCAGGCATACCGGCATTAAAACTGCCGTTATCTTCGGTGGCGTATCCCAATCCAGTCAGGAACAGGCCGTACGCCGTGGCGCTGATATAGTAGTCGCTACACCGGGCCGTTTATTAGACCTGATTAAACAAAATATTGTCAGCCTAAAACAGATAGAAATCTTTATCCTCGATGAGGCAGACCGTATGTTGGATATGGGCTTTATTCATGATATTAAGCGTATTATCCCAATGTTGCCGGAAAAGAAGCAAACACTTTTCTTTTCGGCCACCATGCCTGCGGAAATTCGCCAATTGGCGGATAAATTATTACATGATCCCGTAAAAGTAGAAGTTGCTCCGGTAGCTTCCACCGCGGATACCATTCAGCAAGAAGTTCTATTTGTAGAAAAGAACGATAAAAAGGCTTTATTAAATTATATTTTGGAAGATCCTGAAATTCGCAGGGCCTTGGTATTTACCCGTACCAAACATGGCGCTGATAAAGTAGTGAAGGAGCTTAATAAAATAGGTATTAAAGCCGAGGCCATCCATGGCAATAAAGCCCAAAATGCGCGTCAAAGGGCATTGGATGGTTTTAAAAGCGGACGCCTGCGTATATTAGTAGCTACGGATATAGCAGCACGCGGTATTGATGTGGATGAAATTACCCACGTTATTAATTATGAAATTCCGAATGAACCGGAAACCTATGTGCATCGTATCGGCAGAACGGGGCGTGCCGGGGCCAGTGGCAAATCTATTTCATTTTGCGATGAAGAAGAACGCGCATACTTAAAGGACATTCAAAAATTAATTCGCAAACCGGTTCCGATGAATGATGCTCATCCCTATGTATCACGTATTCCGGTGCCGGCATCTTTACTCTTAAATGAAACACCGATGCGCAGAGGCAGGGAACCTCGTCCGGTAGTAGTGGGCAATCCGCAAAAACATACGAATAATAATGCCGGTAAGGAGCCGCGCACCCAAGAGCCATTGAGGGCCCAAGCACCAAAAAGCACGATTCCTTGGGGCAATAGCACCATCCATCAAAAAAATAACGGAGGTAATAGAGGAGCAGGCAGTTCAAATAATAATCAAGGGAATGCGCATCGCCCGGCAGGAACTAATGCTTCGGCAAAACCGGAAGCCACCGGCAGGAGCGGATTTTGGAGAAATAAAAAGTTTCAAGATAAAAAAAATTCGAATTCCTCAGGCCAATCGGCCTCTTGGAAGGAAATGGAATAAAGTAATTGCAACGGGCAATTATAGATAAATACTTGTATGCCGGACGGATGTATTAAAAAATACGAAGTCCGGCATTCCTGTAAAAAAAATTGTGAAGGGTCGGCGCCTCGGAACAATATTTGCAGCTCAGATTAACTTTATAGCAAAAAAAACATCTAAAACTGTAACTTTTAAAATTCACCCACGTTAAACCACTATTATGAATGCTAAGGAATATAATGCCATTGTAGACCGACACGCAGACGGGCTGTACCGCTTTATCCTGAAAAATTGCAGAGATGCAGCTGTAGCCCAGGATGTTGTACAAGATGCATTTGAAAAAATGTGGCTGGTACATGGCAAAGTAGACTTTGAAAAAGCAAAGTCCTACTTATTCACTACCGCCTATCATACTTTAATTGACCATATTAGGAAAAATAAGCGCATCACGATGTTGGAAGAACATCATGAAGCTGCTTTCTTTTATACTACAGAATACAATGGTACACAGGAATTAATTGATTCCGCCATCCAGCATTTGCCTGAATCTCAGAAATCAGTATTGTTATTACGTGATTATGAGGGGTATTCCTATCATGAAATTGCAGAAATCACGGGATTAAATGAATCCCAGGTGAAAGTTTATATTCATCGTGCACGTATGTTTATGCGCGCATTTATTCAAAAAATGGAGGGCTTTTATCATGAGTCATGAGCTGAATGATAAATACAAAGCTTTTTTATCTTCCCTTTATGATACCTTAAAGGAAGAAGAACTTTTGGAAGCCGAACAAGCGGAAGAAGTAGAAAACCGAGTATTTACCAAAGCTTTTGCAAAACCTGATTTAAGCATTCAATTTCCGGATAAAAATAAGCTCAAAAAAATAGAGCAACACAAAATATACGCGCTTAGAAAGTATGCCCCTCAAGCCATGAGCTTGGCCGCTACCTTAGTATTGGGTCTAATTATGCATACCCAAGCACCTCAGGGTGGAACGGCTTCCAAGTACAATAATACAGACGATAAACTTTTACCTAGTTTCCCGGTAATGCAGCAGCCACTTAGCCCGATCGTCAGTTCCGGCTTTGAGGCCTCCCCTGCATTTACCCATATTAAAAACCTCACCTTATCCGATAAAACGCAAAGCAATCAATCCAGTTTGACGGCGGGAGAAATAGCTGCCGGCAGAAAAGAATTGGATAATGTAATGAAGCTATTGCGTAATCGTACCCAGGAATATTCCACGGCATCCATTGCGGCTCCTGCTACGGATGAATATATCAGTGCATTGGTATTCAGAAACCGACAAGGTTTCGGTCAAGCAGAAACTAAAATATTTTTAGACAATCCCTTGGCTAAACCACTGGCACAAATTGGAGATAGGGAAATTCCTTCCCGTCATACTTTAACGAATTTAAATAAAGATAACATGTATAGCCTGCGTGTTTCTCTAGCTCGATGGTGATTTGATGAATTTATTATTTTGAAAAACCTTGTTGCCGTGTAGGCAACAAGGTTTTTTTTACAAAATAGTACCTCACAAAAAAAAGAGCAGGCCAAAGCCCGCTCTTTTTATATTACTAATTGATTATTAGTTCTTTATAATTTTCATCATGGATGGCATTTGACCTTCGGCAGATACGCCGATAAAATAAACACCGGCTGCTAAAGAGCTAATCGACTCTAATTTAAAGGCATTTAATCCACTACTGAAGGAGCCGTTTTTAAGGGTCATTAATTTTTGACCGCTTAAATTATAAATCGCTACTTCCAAGATGGCAGGTTTATCCAATGTCAAGCTAAAGTTCAATACATTAGCAAAAGGATTAGGATAGGCCTCCAACATATATTTGTTTTGATACATTCCGGCAATTCCGGTCAGTGAAGCCACATGAATAGCAGATTTAAAAGTATCACTACATTGCGTAATATTATTGATGGTATTAAGCTCCACTACATATAGACCGGTATCCTTAAAGGTATGGGTAACGGTTCTGGTAGATTTAAAATTAGTATTACCGTCACCCCAATTCCAGGTGTAAAAATTACCGCCTGAACTGCTTGGTGTAGTATTTTGCACAGTAGCGGTTGGGCCATTAACACCGGTGAGTGTAAATGCAGAACCGGGCAAAGCATATACCGTAAGCGGCATAGTAGTAGAGTCTGTTCCGGTACTGCTTTTAGCCAATAATTTAATGGTATAATTTCCTGCCTTTTTGAAGGTATGGGTAGGAGAAAAATTAGTATCAATAGCCGTACTATCTCCAAAGTTCCAAGCATAGGAAGTGGTATATACAGAGGTATTCGTTAAGGTAAGAGAAGTATTGGAGCATATTGCGGAATACATAGCACTAAAGGAAGCACTAGGATAAGGACCAAAATTAAAACTGATCGTACTATCGGTATTTTGAGTGATTTTCTGAATGCTCACCCCGGATTTTTTGCCGGACCAAGTTAAGGCATTGGGAGTGGTTTTATCATTGAACGTGGTATTGGAAGTATTCCCGGGGAATAAATCACCGCCGTCCCCACGATTACCGCCACTGCTGGCAGCTTTGTCTAAATCATAACGACCATCTGCTTGCTCCAGATAAACCCCTACATCCGTCAAGTCGGATTCTACAGCGTTATAGTAGTACCAAACCATATTGGTAATGTCCATAATTTTGCTATCAATATGCCATATAGCTAAACCATGACAAGGAAGGGAGGAATCAAAACCATTGGCGTATCTATTTTCCAATAAATAATACTCATTGGCTACAGAGGTTTTAATTTTATAAATGTTTTTATGATTGGCGGAAGGCGCTATAGTATAAGCCCCAGCAGTATTGATCGTAACAGGAGTTACCCACTTAAACCAAGATTTACTCCACGCACTGAAAGAGGAAGGTGTAGCGGTATTATTTAACCAAGAACCACCGCCCATTACATCATAATCACCTACGCCGGCAGAGGCATAATCACCATTAACGTAATTGGTATTATATAAATCAGGCATCCCCATTAAATGACCAAATTCATGACATAATACACCAATACCGATTAAGGAACTATACAGCAATTCCGGTTGTATGGTATAGTGACTAATGGTAACATTATTGTAATATCTGGATAAGCCTACATTGGCCAAATCATAATAATGAGACCAGATATATTTACCATTTAAATTTTGTTCGGCACCGGGACCGGCATGCATAACCACTACGCCATCCACATTGCCATCTCCGTCATTATCATATTTTGAAAAATCGACGCCGGCGGCATGTGCAGCATCTACGGCCTCCGCCACTAATTTAGTAGCTGCCGTATTGCCATTGGCATAGCCATAAGTTGCAATGCTATCCTTGGAGGTGTACCAGCCAAATACATCTACCTTTAGGTTCAAAGTGCCAAATGAATTTTTATTCATGTAATCAACAAAAGAACCTGTGCCATTGTAATTCTTTTGGGAAAGCATATTTATAAAACTACCCTTGGAATAAGTGGAATCATAGTCCTTAAACTTGATTAAAATGACCAATACACGTTTGGTACCTGAACTAGGGAAACGCTTAGCAATATCATAGGTAGGACCGCTGCTTGTACCGGGCTTATTCGGCATTTGTTTATTCATGCTATTAGCGGATTGAATCTTAGAATCACCATAGGTAAGGTGCTTAGTAATTCCGCTAAGGAAACTTAGTTCTTTAATATTTCTAGTGGCATCATTATGCGCCAATACCCCTGAAGGGATTAAATTATCGCCCTGCTGAACGGCATATTCAATACCGCCTTTTGCATTGTAAAGCAAGGTATATCCATCTTCGCTCAGCATATAGTGGAGGTTCATATTTCCGACCAAATGTACATTGAGGTTGGTACCATCTTCCTGAGCAAAAATGAGCGGATTAGGATTCGCCATACAATTGGACATTCCAATTTGTGCATGGCTATTGAAGCTTAGGCAAAGTGCAAAAGCAATTAGGCAGATAAATTGTTTCATTTCTTTTCTTTCTTGGGAGTTGTGTTTAATTTATTGTGTTTGGCCTGAATTTCTTCAAGCTTGGCGCCTTGATATCTTAGATGTTTCGTTAGCTTATTGATGTATTTAAGTTCTTTGGCATCGCGTTTAGCAGGATTATTAGCTTTAATGCCTGAGGGTTCCAAATCACCCTTTTTGCTAAGTTCAGCATATTCGTATATCCCGATTTTATTGAGGACTAAAGTATAACCGTCTATACTTTCGGTATAAGCCAAGGGAACCGAACCGATACCCAGGATGGTAATCGTACTACCATCCAACTGCGGCAAAGAAATGGTATCCACATTGCTATTTTCGGTGGTCGGTTTTACTCCTCCCGCAGCGTTTTGAGCGGCTAAGGACAAGGAACTAAAAATAAATAAACAGAAAATAAACGAAATATGCCTCATCTTCCGCAAAGTTAAGAAATTTAATGTTTTCTTGATGGCAAAAGAACGTATTATTACAAAATGATAGCTATTGTGATACTTGTGGTAAACACCGGGGCCTTGCAGAGCGCTCATCAAATTGTATCTTTGCTGCATGAGAGTTGATATTCTTACTTTATTCCCGGGTATGTTTGAGGGATTTCTGAATCAAAGCATCCTGAAGCGTGCGCAAACCAAGGGTATTGTTGAATTACATATTCATGACCTAAGAAATTATTCTCAGGATAAGCACAAGAATGTGGACGATTATGCTTTTGGCGGTGGTGCCGGAATGGTCATGATGGCTGAGCCGATTGTGCTTTGTATTGAAGAATTATGCGCGGAACGCAGTTATGATGAAATTATTTTTATGAGTCCGGACGGGGAGCTTTTAAACCAAGCCATGGCCAATCAACTGTCCTTAAAAAATAATCTCATCATGATTTGTGGCAGATACAAAGGCATCGATCAGCGGGTACGGGACCATTGGGTAAGCATGGAAATTTCCATTGGAGAATATGTTCTTACCGGTGGCGAATTGGCCGCAGCAGTAGTCAGTGATGCCATAATTCGCTTAATCCCGGGGGTATTATCGGATGAAAGTTCCGCCTTATCGGATTCCTTTCAAGGGGAACTTTTGGATGCCCCGGTATATACCAGACCTGAAAATTTCAGAGGTCATATAGTGCCGGAAGTACTACTTTCCGGCGACCATAAAAAAATAGATGAGTGGCGCTATGAACAATCTTTAAAAAAGTCGGAACGACATAAGCAAGCTGAGGAATAATTTTGTTATCCTTCTATAATAAGTTTTTAATAAGCCTCTAAAATGGTATCGCTTAAATGTCATAATCATACAATAAAATTGTACTTTTGTAAGGCAAACGAATCTATCGCCGTTTTAAATATAACGGAGGAAAGTCCGGGCAACAAAGGGTACCGCACTTCCTAACAGGAAGGTGTTTTATTTGAAAAGATAAAACAACGGAAAGTGCCACAGAAAAGGAAACCGCCATGCATTGCATTGCAGTATATGGTAAGGGTGAAAAAGTGAGGTAAGAGCTCACTGGTAGGCAAGGTAACTTACTACTTGGTAAACCCTGCGGGTTGTAAGGCCAAATAAACCGACGCTTCTGTTGCAAAACAGAATAAAACCGACCCGGTTGAGTTCGGAGGGTAGGCTGCTCGAGGCATCAGGCAACTGCTGTCCCAGATAAATGATAGATATTCCGCATTGATGCGGAACACAGAACCCGGCTTACAGGTTTGCAAAATATCACCTTCTCCCCTCTCCTTTGAGAGGGGAAGCGGGTGACCAAAAACTTAAACAATTTTAACGTTGAAAAAATCACTGCTGCTTCTTTTTTTCTTATCGGCCACCGGCCTATTTGGAAATATTAATGCCATTCATTTAGAAAAATGGTCAAAAAATAAAATTTATAAGTCTAAAATTGATTTTATTATCTTTAATAAACAATATTATGAAAACTGGACTTCGGAATGGAATTTTGACATCAGCAGGGATTCACTCGTTAAGAATTTAAAGGATTGTGAAAAAACCTTTAAAAACATTAAAGATAATAGCGTAGAACTTCGATTGCTTTTGGGAGATATTTCCCATTACTTGTATAATTTAAATGAACAGGAATATTTTGCCATTGCTGAAAATTATTACAAGGATGCCATTAAATCGGCACCTAAAGATTACCGCGGGTATTGGTTTATTGGTACCCATTACGGACTTTCGGCAAAACCTGAATTATCCATGCAGAATTTCTTTGCCGCTGAAAAAATATTACCTAGTAATTGCCCCGCTGATTTTTGGGAAGAATATGCCTATGCAGCCATGATTGCTAATATGAATGCTCATGCCATTTATGCCATGGATCATTCCAGGGCAATCAAAGGTAGTCCGGGTAGCTTTGAACAACAAGTTGGCCTGATAATGAAAAGTAAAATGCTTCCTGTTTATAAGGACAGTGCTTATACTTTTTTGCAATTATGGGATGGGGAGAAAAAAGATTTTGCAACCCTTATTAGTAAGCCGCTTGGTATAAAAATGCTTTTGGATACTGTTTGGGATGTTAACTTAAATGATTTTAACAATGGGATAACGGCAGTTACCTTATCCCCACAAAAAATTAAAGGTAAAAACAATCAAGAGATATCATACAGTATAGCTATGATTATCAAGGTAGCAGAACCGGGACAATCCGTGGAAGATTTTGTATCACAAGTTTCCTCAGCGTACAAGCAGAAGAAGAAAATTGACTTTAAAATAAATCGCACCCCTACTTCTGCCTATGAAATAATGATTGATACGCTTTACAAAGAAAATGGCGGAGCGCACCTGCATGTAGTAGGTATTGAAAAAAATAAACCAAGTTACCCCGGTTTAATTTTAGAAAATCCTGTTAATTTTACCAGTATAAACTTAAATCCTGAAGAAGTGAGTTATTTTACGCCTGTAAATACACATACACGCTTTAATGAAAAATTGATGTATATTTTTATTTTAGATACCAGCGAAGATATTCACGATAAGTCATTTGCAGTATTTAAATATTTTATTTTAAATAA